>JAPOJV010000006.1 GCA_029978085.1 bacterium | reverse complement strand
TCGCTTTGCTGGTGCGAGTCGGTGCGGCTCTCTGCGTGCACTGACTGTGCCGGATTCTGTGCGACCGCCTCTCTGGTTTCGGCGGCTTTCCGCTCGTGGCTTCCGCGCCGGAACGGGCGATCCTCGAATGCCTACTCTTGGCACCCGAGCGGATGGACCTCGTGGAGACCTACGGCCTGCTCGAGAATCCGCGGACGCTGCGGCCCCAGGTGATGCAGTCGCTCCAGGAGGGATGCTCCTCGGTCAAGGTGAAGAGGCTCTTCATGTTCTTGGCCGAGCGGGCCGGGCTTCCGGTGGTGGCAAGGCTTGCGCGGAACCGGATCGACCTTGGGAAAGGCGCCCGGAGCATCGTCCCCAAAGGCGCCTACGTGGCGAAGTATGAGGTCGTCGTGCCCCGGGCGCTGGTGCAACAATGAACGAAGTCTGGTAGACGGCCGCCCCACGCGAGCGATTTAGCCGATCCATGATGGCACGAAAGACGAGAGTTTAGTCTTTTGCGAGTGCCTCGAAATCTTCGGTCGTCATGCCTGCGGCACGAAGAAGGCTGCGGAGCGTCCCTCGGGCGAGTTGCTTGTGATCGGGAACGGAGAGAGTCGCGATGTGGCCATCCTTCACGAGGATGACATGGCTGCCGCGCTGGCGATCGACCGTCCAGCCAGCCTTTCCGAAAATCCGCACCGCGTCCGCTCCGCTCAAGACGGGGAGCCGGCCCATCAGATCGTGACCTCAACCTGCTGCGTCTCCACGGTCAGTGGCATTCCCCGATCCGCTCGTACGTCGAGACAGGCCGCAATCGCTTCGCGCACGTTCTCGATCGCTTCATTGCGGGACTGGCCCTGGGACACACAGCCGGGAATGCTCGGGCATTCCGCGACCCACATGCGGTCTTCGTCCTGCGTCAGCGTGATGAGAAACTTCATGCCAGAAAGTCTATCTCACCCCGAATCCGGCGGCAAAAAGTGCGCACTTCACCCGCCGCCGGCGGCGCGCCGCATGAGGCTCACGAGGGCCTGGCGTTGACCATCCGGGAGATCCGCGAGGAGTCGAACCAGGTCTCCGAGATCGGGGGCCACCCAAAGTGGTCCGGAATGAATTTGTGGGACCGGCCGCGATGGCGTCACCCGTTGTGCCTGGAAGCCCGAAGCGCGAGCTGAGGGAATTCGTGTGGTCTCATGCGAGGTAGACCGCACACCCTCGGCTCGCGCCACGGGCTTCACGGCACCCTCGTAGGACCTGTGCAGGCCGATGGACACTGCCTGCCATCTGCTTGTGCAGGGGTGACGGGCCTCCCGTCCACCGCTCGGAACCGGATAGGATTGTCACCCGGCCGACCGCGGCGTCGCCCCGATACGTACAGTTTCATTCCCGGCATACCGAAGCGAGGACCCATGTCTGACATTCTGAGCGAAACCACGGCCTGTGACCTGCTGGCCCGCCTGTTCAAGAAGCGCGGCTACGCCATCATGCGGAATCTCATGTTTCGCGAGTACGGTGTGAGCTTCCACATCGACGGCTGGGATGCGAAGAAGCGGGTCGGATTCGAGTTTCTCACGAGCGAGGATGACGACCACGACGACCTCTCGCTGGGCGAGTATCAGACGCTGATGACCGCGCAGCAGCGGGGCGAACTCGCGCTCTTCATCCTCGACGAGGTGGAGCCGCTCTCCGCCGCCGACCTGACCGAGACGGCCAATGCGTTTCTTGATGAGGTCGAGGCGGCTGCATCGACGCCGCGGCGCAAGGCGAAGCCAGCAGCCAAGGCCGTGAAGCGATCCGCGGTGAAGAAGGTGACTCCGAAAAAGACGGCCCCAAAGAAGGTGGCGAAGACGGCCGTCCGCACGAAAGTGTCCCCAGAGAAGAAGGCCGCGAAGAAGGCCGCGAAGGGGGCTCGCCGCGGCCGATAGGTTGCGGGCAGCGGATGCCGTCGGGCTCGAGAACGGCGCATGTACGAGATCTGCGACCACACCGCCGACCTCGGCATTCGCGTGCGAGCCGGCACGCTTGCCGATCTGTGCGCGGATGCGGCCCGCGGCCTGACGGCCGTCCTCTGTGATGACCCGGCACTGATCCAGCCGGCCGTCACCGAGTCGTTCGCCGTCGCCGGCACCGATCCGACCTGGCTCCTGTTCGACTGGCTCAGCGAGCTGCACGCCGCCTTCGAAGTGCGGCGGCTGCTGTTTCGCGACGCGACGGTGACCGTCGAGCCGCAGGGTCTGCGGGCGGTCGCGCGAGGTGAGCCCTACGACCCGGCCCGGCACGTGCTGGCTCACGAGGTGAAGGCGATCACGCAGCACGAGCTGGAGGTCCGTCAGACGGCCGATGGCTGGGAGGCTTTTTTCATCGTCGATATCTAGGCCATGCATAGGATTGCAGCCCGTTCGCCAAGAGAGCTCCGATGGCCGATCAGACGCAACGCATCGAACCTGTCGCCGCCCGGTCGTTCGAAGGCCCGCTCGAGCGGGTCGATGACTGCACCTGGCGGATTCCCCGGTCGTACAAGCCGGGGATGCGGGTGGACGGCCTGATCTTCGCCGACGACCGGCTGATTCCGCAGCTTCGCAGCGACCGGGCCCCTGAGCAGGTTGCCAACGTCGCCTTCCTGCCGGGCATTCAGCAGGCCAGCCTGGCGATGCCCGACATCCACTGGGGCTACGGCTTCTGCATCGGAGGCGTGTGTGCGACCGATCCGGCGGCCGGCGGCGTGGTGTCACCCGGCGGCGTGGGCTACGACATCAACTGCGGCGTGCGGCTCGTGCGGACGAACCTCACACTCGCCGACGTGCAGCCGACACTCGTGCAGCTCGTCAACCAGCTGATCCGTGACGTGCCCGTGGGCGTGGGGCAGGGGGGACGGTATCTGTTCTCGCCGGCCGAACTGCGCACGCTCATGGCGGAGGGCGTTCCCTTCCTCGCCAGCCGCGGTCTGGCCACCCCCGACGACATCGCCTGCGCCGAGGCCGAGGGCACGATCGCCGGGGCGGAGCCGGGGCTGGTGAGCGACCGGGCGCTCGCCCGCGGCGCCGACCAGTGCGGCACCGTGGGCGCCGGCAACCATTTCATCGAGGTGCAGGTGGTCGATCGCGTGGAGGATGAGCGGGCAGCGGCCGCATTCGGCCTGCATGCAGGCCAGATCTGCGTGCTGATCCACTCGGGATCGCGGGGCCTGGGCTATCAGGTGTGCGACGACGCGCTGCGGGCCCTGCGAGACGCGCCCGCGAAGTATGGCCTGGAGTTGCCCGATCGCCAGCTGGTCTGCGCGCCGGTCGAGAGCCCGGAGGGGCGGCACTACCTCGGCGCCATGCGGGCCGCCGCCAACTACGCCTTCTGCAACCGCCAGCTGCTCATGTGGCAGGTGCGTGAGGTCTTCGCCCGGATGTTCGGCCGGTCGTGGGAGTCGCTGGGGATGACGCTGCTGTACGACGTGGCCCACAACATGGCGAAGATCGAGCGGCATGTCGTCGATGGCACGGCGAAGGACGTGTGCGTGCACCGCAAGGGGGCCACGCGGGCGTTCCCGGCCGGGCATGCCGACATCCCCGCGCGGTATCGCGAGTGGGGGCAGCCGGTGATCATCCCGGGTGACATGGGACGGGCGAGTTGGGTGCTCGTGGGCGGGCCACGGTCGCTCGAGCGGTCGTTCGGCACGACCTGCCACGGGGCGGGCCGCTGCCTGAGCCGCACCGCCGCCACCAAGGCGGCCCGCGGCCGGAACATTCAGCATGAGCTCGAACGCGGCGGCGTGGTGGCCCGCTGTCGCAGCCGTGAGGGACTCGCCGAGGAGCAGCCGGCGGCCTACAAGGACGTCGACATCGTCGTGGACGTGGTGCACCGCGCGGGGCTCTCGCTCAAGGTGGCTCGGCTGCGGCCGCTGGGCGTGATCAAAGGGTAGCCGTGGCGCGTTCCCACTTCGTGGCTGGCAGGCCGTAGTCGCGGAGCAGCTCCACGACTCGCTCGTCCTCCACCTGCTCGAAGTTTCGATAGAACTGGCCGATCGCCCAGAACGCCTCCGGCTCCTGCAGGCAAATCACGCGGTCACAGAGCGGCCGGATCGCGTCGATCCGGTCGGGGGCGCCGACGGGCACCGCCACGATGATTTCCTTCGCACCGGCCGCCCGCACCGTGTGCAGCGCGGCGATCATCGTCGCACCGGTGGCGATCCCGTCGTCGGTGAGGATGACCGTGCGGTCTCTGACGTCGGCCTGCGGCCGGACCGCCCGAAACATCGTCCGGCGACGGCCGATCTCCGCCAATTGCCGTGTGCGCTCCGCCTCGATGTAGGCGTCGCCCACGTCGGTCATCGCCGAGGCGAAGTGGTTGAGGTAGACGTCGCCATCCTCCGAGACGGCGCCGAGGGCGAGCTCGGGCTGGTGCGGAGCACGAAGTTTCCGTGAGAGTACGACGTCGAGCTCGCACCCGAGGCCGCGGGCGATCGCCGCGCCGACCTCGACGCCGCCGCGCGGGATGGCGAGCACGACCGGCTTGTCGAGCGACTGGCCCCGCAGCCTCTCCACGAGCATCCAGCCTGCCTCGTCGCGGTCGGTGAACGTGCGGTGATTCATCGCGGGGTGGCTCCGTATCGAGGTAGGAAAACGCTCACTCGTGCAGGTGCTTGGCAAACCACTCGGCGGCGAG
Source organism: bacterium (assembly GCA_029978085.1). GTDB lineage: Bacteria > Planctomycetota > Planctomycetia > Pirellulales > UBA1268 > QWPN01. The sequence goes on along the minus strand of JAPOJV010000006.1, from coordinate 45,080 downwards.
CCGGGCGGCCTCGTCGAGCGTGCCGGGCTCCTCGAAGAGATGCGTCGCGCCCGGAACGACAGCCAGCCGCTTCTCGCAGTCGAGGAGCGCCGAGGCCTGCTCGTTGAGTGCCAGCACGTCGGTGTCGAGTTCACCGACAATGAGCAGCGTGGGCACCCGCACGGCCCGCAGCTTGCGGCCGGCGAGGTCGGGCCGGCCGCCCCGCGACACGACGGCCCCAACCTTGGGCTCGCGGGCGGCCGCGACCAGTGCGGCGGCCGCGCCGGTGCTCGCGCCGAAGAGGCCGATCGGCAGGTGTCGCGTGTGCTCGAGTTCACCGACGAACCGGATCGCAGCGAGCAGCCGCTCCGCCAGCAGGCCGACGTCGAACACGTTGACCCGGTCGGTAGCTTCCTGCTCGGTGAGCAGGTCGAAGAGCAGCGTGCCGAGCCACGACTCGTTGAGCACCGAGGCGACGAAGGCGTTGCGGGGGCTGTGCCGGCTCGACCCGCTGCCGTGGGCGAAGAGGACGAGGCCCGTCGGCGGCGCCGGCAGGCAGAGCGTGCCGGGCAGCCGAATCTGCCCCCCCTCGGCACTGGTGGCCGGAATGGACACGTCGAACGATTCGATCGCATTGACGAGCGTCATGGAGCTTCCCCTTCGGGTGACGCTCCCTCATGGAGCACGTGGCGATGGGGGTGAACGAGCTGCACCGCCAGGGCCTGCGGCCCGTCGTCCCCTTCCTCCTCGCTGAAATAGACCGGGCTTCCGATGTCGACGATATGGAAGTCGTGATCGGAGATCGCGTTGCGGTGAAAGTAGATCTCCCGGCCGTCGGGCGTCTCGATGAAGCCGTAGCCCTGCAGCGGAAAGAGTTGGGCGATCCGACCGTGGGCCCGCGGGACGTGTGATTTCTCGGCGCCGCGCATGCGGCGCGCATGATCTTCGAGCCGGCGGCGGGCGGCGAGAAACGCGTCGCGGACCGCGACGTAGACGTCTTCGTGCGCATGGTCGAGATGGTGATCGCGATTGACGACGATCTCGCCGCCGGGAACCACGAGATCGACCCGCACCGAATAGAGCCGCCCCTCGCGATGATGCCGGTGCGGCTGGGCGATCACGACGTGGCAGCCGGTGATTCGGTCAGAGAGCCGCTCGAGCTGGCTCACGTGGTCGAGGACCGCGGCGCGGACCGACTCGTCCACTGGAAGATCGTCGAACGACACCTGCGGCTGGGTCTGCATCGCCCTGAACCTCTCTCGTGGACGAACGGTCGAGAGAGAGTAGGAGCGGAATGGCGTGCCGGTCACGAACGTTCGTCGTCAGTCGGAAAACATGCGACGAAACGACGGCAGACAGTTTGCCGGACTGGCTTGAGGGAATCCGCTTGTCCGTGGCCGCCGGCTCCGGGGCGGTACAAGTCGCGTCGCGGAACCTCGAAGACTCGGTTCAAACGCTCCTCGAGCTTGCACCGACCCCTTCGCCTACCCGCTTGACATATGAAGTCAGCGTGACCGTGAAGCGTGCGGTCAGTCGGCGGTGATTTCGAGCGGCAGCGTCGTTTCGACGGTCTTGCCGGCGAGCGTGTCGGTGACGGTGAGGGCGACGTGGCCGCGACCGGCGGCGGCCGTCTCTGGAATCCTCACGACGAACCGGGCGAAGTAGTCGCGGCGGCGACTCGCGCAGGTCTCGGCGATCGGCTCGAAATTCCAGTCGCTGAGCGTGCGGCCGTCGGCTGCGACGAGCCGGAGTGCGGCATCGATGCAGGTGGTGTGGCCATCCGCGGCGGTCGTGGCCGCGAGGTCGTCGAGTTCCACGTAGACGATCACTTCCTGGCCCGGCGAGAAGCGGTCGGCTGGAAACCGGTCGAACACGCCCCAGGCCTGCACCCGCGAGGCGAAGCAGGCGGTGCGTATCGAGACGCCGGGGGCGGGCTCGGCAACGGTCGGAGGTGCACTCGCTGGGGGCACGTCTGCAGTCTCGGCCGGTTCGGGGGCCGGAGAGGCATCGGGATCAGCGGTCGGCGCGACTGTGATGTCGGTGGCCGCGGCGAGTGGTTCCGGTGCGGCCGCCGGTTCGCTCGCGGGGGCCGGCTCGGGAGTCGCATCAGGGGAGGGGGATGGAACGGGGGCGGATACCGGGACCGGGGCCGCGATGTCGACCTTGGCGACGACGTGGGCGGCGGTGGTCTCGGTGCCGGCTTTGGTGAGCGCAGTCGCGAATTCGGCGACGACGACGGGCCAGTCCTCAGTCGCCGTGTTCTGCAGCGTGGCCATCAGTGTGGCCTGCGTCTGTTCGTCGAGGCTGCCCACCTTGGAGAGTCGGGCGATCGCCTCCTCGATGGCTGCCGCCCGTCTGGCGTCGTGATCGACGGGAGCCTCGGTCTCGTCCGTCTCCTTCGAGTCGCTGTCGGCGGCAACGGCGGCCGTTTCGTCGGCGACGTCCGCCTGTTTGTCGGCGGTGTCCCAGGGGAGACCTCGGAGCGACGCGGTGGTCAGCGCCGACGTGCAGCCGGTCACCCCCGTGAGCATCGTGGCCAGAGCGATCGCGAGCAGCGGAATCGGGAAGCCGCGGAGGCAGGGTGTCATATGATGCATCGCCAAGAGCGGTTGGCCCGCCGGCGAAATGGCCGGGCGTGCTTCCCCGAAACAGGACCTACACGGGGCGGAGGATAGAAGTGCCCGAACCGCCGCGACAAGGCCAGCGGCGGGGCAGGAGGCCGTGCGGGCCGGTTGCGGCCGTGGCCGTGGCAAACTGCGGTGTTCTGCTAGACTTCGGCCCCGCGGACGTGTTCAGTTCGTGTTCAGATTGCGTGAGGAAAGTGCAGCCCATGCCTGCGGCGACATTCGACCGGCAGTCGGTTCCCCCCCAATGGCAGCATCGGCACCTGCTCGACCTCGAGCGGCTCACGCCCGATGAGGTGCGGCTCCTGCTCGACACCGCGGCCCTCTTCAAGGAGGCGACCGACGGCTGTCGCACGAAGCTCGCCCTGCTCAGCGGCCGCACGGTCGTCAATTTGTTCTTCGAGAACTCCACCCGCACCCGCACGAGCTTCTCGCTGGCGGCCCGTCGCCTCGGGGCCGACGTGGTCGACTTCACGGCCGCTTCGAGCAGCCTGTCGAAGGGGGAGTCGTTCATCGACACGGCGAAGAATCTGGAGGCGATGGGGATCGACGCCGTCGTGGTGCGGCATGCCACGCCCGGTACGCCGCATCTGCTGGCGCAGTATCTCGATGTCGGTGTGATCAACGCCGGTGACGGTCCGCACGAGCATCCGACCCAGGGCCTGCTCGACATCTTCTCGATCCGCGAGCGACGGGGTGATCTCAAGGGCGTGACGGTGGGGCTCGTGGGCGACATCTCCCACAGCCGGACCGCCCGCTCCAACCTCTGGGGACTGATGAAGCTCGGTGCCCACGTGATCCTCTGTGGCCCCCCGACGCTCGTATCGGATCGCTGGCGGGAGATCGGCGTAGAGGTCTCGCACGACCTCGACGCGATCATCCCGCGGTGCGACGTGCTCAATCTGCTGCGAATCCAGTTCGAGCGGCAGAACACCCGGCCGTTTCCGTCGGTGCGGGAATATGCCCACCTCTATGCGATGACGGGCGAGCGGCTGCGGCGGGCGAAGCCCGACCTGCTCATCCTCGCTCCCGGCCCGATCAATCGCGGCGTCGAGGTCACGGCCGAGGTGGCCGACTGTGGGCAATCGCTTATTCTCGACCAGGTGACCAACGGGCTGGCCGTGCGGATGGCCGTGCTCTGGCTGCTCTGCGGTCCGCGTGGCGGCTCGGCCGGCGGCTCCAGCGCCCGACAGGAAAGGATCGTCTGATGGCCACGCTTCTCATTCGCGGCGGCAGGGTGATCGACCCGGCCCAGAACATCGACCGCATCGACGACGTGCTCGTCCGCGACGGGCTCGTGGTGTCGATCGGCCACGAAGGGGGCCAGGCCTTGGGCCGAGCCGACGAGACGATCGAAGCCAGCGGGCTGATCGTCGCGCCCGGCCTCGTTGACATGCACGTGCACCTGCGTGAGCCGGGCCGCGAGGAAGACGAGACGATCGAGACCGGCACGCAAGCCGCCCTGGCCGGTGGCTTCACGAGCGTCGCGTGCATCCCGAACACCGAGCCGCCGATCGACACGCAGGCGGCGGTGGAGTTCATCCATCAGAAGGCGGCTCGGGCCGACACGTGCAACGTGTTCGTGGTCGCCTGCGTGAGCCGCGGCCGCGAGGGGAAGGAACTGGCGGAGATCGGCCGGCTCGTCGAGGCCGGGGCGGTGGCGTTCAGCGACGACGGGGCGCCCGTCTACGACGCCGAACTCATGCGGCGGGCCCTCGAATACTGCCGCATGTTTGACAAACCGATCCTCGCCCACGAGGAGGTGCTCGAACTCTCCCGCGGCGGCGTGATGAACGAGGGGCTCGTGTCGCTCCTCCTCGGCCTGCCCGGCATGCCCGCGGCCGCCGAAGACGTGATGATCGGCCGCGACATCATCCTCACCGAGGCCACCGGCGGCCGGCTGCACGTGATGCACGTCTCGACCGCCGGGGGGGTGGCGCTCATTCGCGACGCCAAGCGGCGGGGCGTCCGCGTCACCGCGGAGGCCTGCCCGCACCACTTCACGCTCACCGACGAGAGCCTGCGGGGCTTCGACTCGAACTACAAGATGAGCCCGCCCTTGCGGACGGCCGCCGACGTCGAGGCGATCATCGAGGGACTCGTCGACGGCACGATCGACTGCATCGCGACCGACCACGCGCCGCACGCCCGTGAGAAGAAGATGCTGGAGCTCGACCGGGCGCCGTTCGGCATCCTCGGCCTGGAGACGGCCGTGGGGCTGTCGGTGACCCGGCTCGTGGCCACCGGCCGCATCGGCTGGCCGCGGCTCATCGAGGCGCTCAGCACGCTGCCGGCCCGGATCCTGGGTATCAACCGCGGCACGCTCCGGCCCGGAGCGGTGGCCGACATCACGCTCATCGATCCCGAGCGGTCGTGGCAGGTCGACATCAATACGTTCCGGTCGAAGAGCATCAACTCGCCGTTCCATGGGTGGACGCTGCGGGGCAGGGCGGTCGCCACGATCGTGGGTGGCCGCGTCAAATATCGGCTGGGGTGAGCCCTCGCTCATGACCCTCATCATCGACGGCTACAACCTCCTGCATGCGTCGGGGGTGTTCGGGGCCGAACGCGGCCCCCGCGGCTTCGAGCAGTCGCGGGTGGCGCTGCTCGACTTGCTGTGCGAACTGCTCGACGACCATGCCGCCGACACGATCGTCGTGTTCGACGCGGCCCGGGCGCCCGACGGCCTGCCCGGTCGGCTCGTCCACCGTGGCATCCGCGTGTGGTTCGCCCGCGAATATCCCGATGCCGACACGCTGATCGAGGAACTCGTCGAAGACGACACAGCGCCGTCTCATCTCGTCGTGGTGTCGAGCGACCGCCGGCTCCAGGCCGCCGCCCGCCGCCGTCGCGCCAAGGCCGTCTCATGCGAAGAGTGGCTCCCCGCCGCCCCCCCCGCCGACCGCCGCCGCCGCACCCACCGGGCCGCCGACGAAAAGCCCGCCGCGCCAACCCCCGCCGACGTCGAATACTGGAAAAAGTACTTCGACATGTGACGCCGGCTCGATCCCCTCGCCCGCGCGCGGGAAGGCGAGGGGGTCGGTGCAAGCTCGAGGAGCATTGGACCGAGTCTTCGAGGTCCCCGCGACGAGACTTGTACCGCCCCCGAGCCGGCGCGCCTCGAACGCCTACACTCGCGCCCACTTCGCGAGCTTGCGGTCGAGCGTGGACCGCTCGATGCCGAGGATGGCCGCGGCCTTCGTCTTGTTGCCGCCGACGGCCTCGAGCGTGGCCAGCACGTGCCGCCGCTCCATTTCGTCGATCGACATCGGCGTGAAGGGGCCTGCGGACTGCGGGGCCTTCCCCGTGTCGCCGGCCACAGGGAGCTGTGTGAGGGCCACGTCGTCGACGTCGATCCATTCCCGCTGGGCGAGCACGACCGCCCGCTCCACGCAGTTGCGGAGTTCGCGGATGTTGCCCGGCCAGGGGTAGGCCTCGAGCGCCTCGAGCGCGGCGGGGGTGAAGCCGCGCAGCCGACGGCCGGTCTCGGCGGCGAATCGCTCCAGAAAATGCGTCGCCAGCACGGCGATGTCTTCGGGCCGGCGGCGGAGCGGCGGCACGAGGATTTCGACCACCTTGAGCCGGAAGTAGAGGTCGCGGCGAAAGGTGCCCGCGGTGACGGCTGCCTCGAGGTCGCGGTTCGTGGCGGCCACCACCCGCACGTCGACCTGCACCCGCGTGCTGCCGCCGACCCGCTCGAACGGATGTCCCTCCAGCACGCGAAGGAATTTGGCCTGGATCGCCTGGCTCATCTCGCCGATCTCGTCGAGCACGAGCGTGCCGCCGTGTGCGGCCTCGAACTTGCCGATCTTGCGGTCGGTCGCGCCGGTGAAGGCGCCTTTCTCGTGGCCGAACAGCTCGCTCTCCAGGAGCGTTTCAGACAAGGCGGCGCAGTTGAGACAGACGAAGGGGCCGCCACGGCGATCGCTGGCCTCGTGGATGGCATGGCCCACGAGCTCCTTGCCCGAGCCGCTCTCACCACGGACGAGCACCGTCGCCTTGGTTCCGGCGACCCGCTCGATCTGCTCGCGGATGGCCTGGATCACGCCGCTGCGGCCGACCATCGGGCTTCCTGCATCCGCATGCCGACGTGCCGGCGGAAGAGGTGATGGTGGGGCAGCCGCCGCCGGCCGCTCCGCCGAGACGGTCTGCGCAGTCGGCGTGTCGCCTTCACCATAAACGAGCGTGGCATTCCCGATCGTGATCGTGTCGCCAGAGGCGAGCAGATGATCGGATGAGATCGTCTGTCCGTTGACCTGGGTGCTGTTGCGGCTCTGGAGGTCGCGAACCATCCAGCCGCGGGAGGTAGGGAAGACCTCGGCATGGAACCGGCTGGCCCGCTCGTCGTGGATCACGATCGCGTTGGTGGGTGCTCGTCCGATGGCGATGTGCTGGCCGGGCGTGAGCTGGCCGATGCTCCGGCCCATGATCGGGTCGTTCACGACCAGGAAGGCCGGTGGCGGGGTGTGATCCATCGCGGCGCGGCGTCCGCTCGAGCGGACGGATGAGGGGACACGTGAAGGCGACTCCATCCCGAATCATGATCGAGGCCCGCGGGGTTGGCGAGGGGCCGACGGGGGAAGGGGCCCAGATTGCCTGTTTTCTCGTGAGAACCGGGTTTGCCGGGGATTTCGCCGGCAACTAGCATCAGAGTCCGATTTATGGATCGGTCGTAACCGCACGCAGGGGCCCGATTATGTATCTCCGAGATGGATCTCAGTCGCTCCTTCAGACTGCAGCGGCCGCCGTGCTCGTGGCGCTCACGCTCGGTGGCAGTGCCTTCGGGCAGTTTGGTCGCGGTGGCTTTGGTGCGGTCGGCGGGATCGCGATCGATGCCGATGGCATCGTGCGAAACCTCGATGCGCGAGCGGTCGAGTCGCTGGCTGCAGAGCGCCGTGCGGCCCTCGCTGACGCCGACGCCGTGAAGGCCGGTGCGCTGCGCAAGGTCTCGCTGGCCGCCATGACCGCCGCCGTTCGTGATGCCGCCGCTGCCGGCAAGCCGGTTCCGTCCGACGTGGTGTTCCTGGGCGGCCTCCAACAAATCACGGCGGTGTTCGTCGATCCCGACCGTCACGACATCGTGCTCGTCGGCCCGGCCGACACGCCCGTCGTGGGGCCTGCGGGTGCGATCGTGGGCGCAGTCAGCAAGCGGCCGCTCCTGCAGTTCGAGGATTTCGTCGTGGCGCTCCGGGCGATCGACGGTGCTCGGGCGGGGGGCATCCGCTGCTCGATCGATCCGACCCGCGACGGACTCGCCCGGCTCGATGCCTTCCTTGCCAAGCAGCGGGCCGTCATGGGCAACCCTGAGCCGCTGTTTCGCGGCATGGAGCAGGCGTTGGGATTGCAGACCGTGACCGTGGGAGGCGTGCCGGCCGACAGCCGGTTCGCCCAGGTGCTCGTGGCCGCGGACTACCGCATGAAGCGGATCGGCATGGGGTTCGAGCCATCGGGCGTGAGGCAGCTGCCGAGCTACCTGTCGATGGTGCCCGCGGGCGGTCAGGCGGCATCGCTGCCCCGCTTCTGGCTCGAGGCCGAGTATGACCCGATCGCCCGCGACGCCGACGAGCTCGCCTGGCGGCTCTCCGGACGCCGAATGAAGTGCCTCACCGAGAGCGACCTTTTCAGCAAGAACGGTATCGAGCGCGGGGCAGGCCGCGCCGACAAGGTTGCCGAGAAGTGGTGTGACGCGATGACCGCCCACTACGACGATCTGGCCCTGAAGCAGCCGGTGTTCGCCGAACTCATGAACTGCGTCGATCTCGCCGTCGTGGCGGCGCTCATCAAGGGGCGGCAGCTCGACGCCCGGGCAGGGCTCGATCTCGCACCGTTGCTCGATGCGACGGCCGTGCCGCTCCCCACGTACGATGTGCCCGAGACGGTGCCGACCGTGGCCAGCGGCCTCAAGAAGGGCACCACCTGGGTGCTGAGTGCCTCCGGCGGCGTGCAATTCCAGCCCTGGCAGTTCGCAGCCAATGCCCAGGCAGCCGCTGACCTGGGTGAACAACGGACCGCTGCGCTCGCCGCCCGCCCGCAGACGGGCGTGTGGTGGGACTGAGTTCACCCGCTCCGCGCCGTAGTCCACATGCTCCGCATGTGGCCCACGGTCTGAACACCGCAGGCCCGTCTACTCCTCCGCGGGTCGACCTCCTGCGGCGAGAGCTCGGGGCCACCCACGCCCCATCGCCGGACGCTCGCTTCGGACATCCTGTCCTTCGCTCGCTCGGATGCCGCCTTCGCTTCGGCATCCTGCCTGCGCTCGGCGGCAAACGCCGGCTCCTGGGGCATGGGCAGCCCCTCACGGCGTTTTGGTTGGCAACCGTCTAGGGCGCCGGCGCGGCCCACTCGATCCCGGCCACTCCGTGTGCGGCCGTCGGAAACGCCTCGTCGACCCAGCCGGCAGCTGACAGTGCCTGGAGGTCATTCGCCGCCGCTGGAGGTGGCACGCTCTTGACCAGCAGCAGGTCGGCATCGACTGCGGCGGCGACGGCCGCGGCGAGCGAATCACTCGTGACGCTCCAGTCTTCGGGCAGTGGCGCAGCGTGGATCGTGAGCCAGGTCGCGACGTCGAGAATCGCCGCCCCATGAGCGTCATCTGCGGTCGTCACGATCGGCAGCGTGAGTGATTCGGCGACGATGGCCGCCGTGAGCCGCATCGCCTCGATCGCCAGCCGATGCATCAGAGCAGGGGGCTGCGGTGCTTCAGCGTCGATCGCTCGCAGGCCGTCCACGACCGCTCCGCCGCCGATGATCAGGAGCAGCGGTTGCTGAAGCCCGGGCAGGAGCAGTTCGAGCTCCTCGGGCCACTGCGGCCGCGTGAGCAGGCTGCCCCCCAGCTTCACGACGAGCAGGCGTCGATCGCCCACACCTGCTCGCCTGCGAATCGCGCCGGTCGTCCAGCCTGCCGTCACGCGAGCACTCCCCGGGCAATGAGGGCGAGGGCATGTGCGGGAGCCGCCCGCGAGACGTCGGCCCCGAGCACCTCCGGCAGCGAGACGAGTGGGCCGCTTAGGCAGGCCCGGTCGATCGCCATTCGCGCGAGTTGCTCGCCGTGACCGGCGATCACGACGCTCGTCGGCCGCCAGCCACAGCCCATGACGACGCGACCGATGGCCCGCGCGACGAGCCGCGCCTGCCTGGCCGCGAACGCCGCTGCCGCAGCTGCTGCATCGGTCAAAGAGAAGTCGGCCGGCTCCACGAGCAGTGACCGTGCCAGGCGAATCCGGGCGGCGTCGCGTGTGGCCGGGCCGCCGTCGGCCGTGTCGGTCGCATCGGGGCGTTCCGGCAGCCCGCCACGCAGCAGCCAGACGTCGCGGGAGTCGGCAAATCGTTCCGCGGCGACGGGACGTCGCAGGCCGCGGTGCGGCAGCCACCGCACGACGGCCGCCAGTGGCGTCCGCTCGATGCCGGTGTACACGAGCTCGCCGGCGAGCAGCCGACCGGCGTCGTCATGCGCCCGCGGTGCCGGCATGCCGCCGATGATCGGCACGACGTCGACGGTGGTCGAGCCCACGTCGATGAGCAGCGCGCGATCGGTCGGCGCATGGGCGGCGGCGAGCCGGGCGAGGGCATGCCAGTTACTGGCCGCCGCATGCAGCGGATCAGCCTTCGCCTCCGCGGCCGAGACAATCCGGCCGTCGAGCAGATAGATGCCGGGGGTATCGACGCACCGCATCGCAGCCGCCGCGGTGAGCACCGCATCGACGATGTGTGCGACGCCTGCTGCCCGCGACGGATAGCAGTCGGCAATTTCGCCGGTCATCGTGGCCACGACCCGCCGCGGCGTGACGGGCCCAACGAGGCCGGCAAGAGCCTCCGGAAGGCGCTGCCATTCTTGCCACAGCGGAAAGGCGACGGCCTGCGTCCACCCCCGGCCATCGGCGGCCTTGAGGTTCGCGCCGCCGACATCAATCGCCACGAGATCGGTCTGCGGCGGCGTGGGCATTACTGGAGAGCCTGAAGGAACGCGGGGAGAGCCGACCGCCTGCTGGGGGCATCGGCGTTCGGCCGGCGGCGGCATCGAGCATCGCCCGCACGAGGCCGCCGCTCAAGCCTGACGCGTGGCCCACGAACGAGGTCGTGACCCGCGGGTTGATCTCGAGCACCCGGTCACCGCGGCCGTCGCTCCGCTCACCGAGAATCATGTCGATGCCGATCCAGCCTGCGGCGAATTCCTCGCCGCCTGTCGCCCGTGCGACCGCATGAACTGCCCGCCGGGCCAGCGCCTCGGCCCGTGCTGCCAGGAGTCGATCTGAAAGCGGTTCGCCGCCGGCGTATGCGACCGCAGAACTCGTCGTCGTGAACACCTGACGCAACGGCGGCAGCGGATCCACGCCGCGCGGACCGCAGAGGCAGGACACGCCCACGGCCATGCCCGTGACAAAGGCTTCGATCCGCGTGGGCTGCTGGGTGGGGGGCGGCGGAGCAGCACCGTGGTCCACGACGACGAAGCCATCGCCGCCGGTGCCGTCGAGCGGCTTGCGGACCGCGGGGCGGATGAAGGCGTCGGGCCATTGTTCCCCGGCGGCGAGCGTCCGCCCCGCCGGCACCGGCACGCCGGCAGCGGACAGAGCCTGGATCGTGGCCTGCTTGTCGCTGGCGATGTCGATGAAGGCTCGAGATGGCGCGAGCACGGTCGCGCCGGCTGCCCGTACGGCTGTGACCCGCGTGGCGAGGATCCCATCGGTCTCGGGCGCCACGATCAGCACCGCGTCGGCGGCCGTCGACGCGGCAACGAGCGTGTCGAGTTCACGACTCGCAGCGACGGGCAGCACGCGCACGCCGGTCGGCAGCGCGAGCGACAGGTTCTCCGCAACGAGCACGGCGACCTCGAGCCCCCCGCCGGTCACGGCATCGGCGACGAGGGCCTGCAGCATCGCGCGTCCTTCGGGAGCGAGCGAGTCGAGGCCGCTGCCGCCGGCGCAGCAGTATTCGTAGATGACGAGCCGCATGCGGAGAGCATACAGAGCGACATGCCCGTAGGCCTGTCACTCCATGACGGGCTGGCTCCTTTCCGGTCACGGCGTGACCGGGCTACGTAATGCCGTGAGGGGCTGCCCATGCCCCAGGAGCCGGCGTATGCCGCCGAGCGCAGCCAGGGAGGCGAGGGGGTCGGTGCAAGCTCGAGGAGCATTTGGACCGAGTCTTCGAGGTCCCGCGACGAGACTTGTACCGCCCCCGAGCCGGCGACACACCTTGTACCTGCGCTACCTCAGCGAGCGTCCGGCGACGGGGCGTGGGCAGCCCCGAACCCCGCCACAGGAGGTCGACCCACTGCGGGTCGCGCTTCAAAAAATCCCGAGCTGGTCGCGGGCGGCTTCGGTCATGCGGTCGGGGGTCCAGGGGGGATCCATCACGATCCGCACTTCGACGGCCGAGACCTCCGGATGCCCACCGAGCACCCGCTTCGTGTCGCCGATCAACTGCGGCCCGGCTGGGCAGGCCGGACTCGTCATCGTCATGTCGATCGCCACGTGCTGCTTGCCGGCTGCATCGGCTGCAGCGGAGAGCGTCACGCCGTAGATCAGCCCGAGATCGACGATGTTGACGAACAGCTCAGGATCTTTCACTTCCTTGAGCAGTTCACGGACCGCATCCTCGCCGAGCGGCTGGCCCGTGGTGGCTGCCGCGGATGCCGTCTGCGGTGGGGCGGGGGCAGGCGTGGCTGATGCGGTCGACGTCGGCATCGCAACGCCGGCCGTTCCCGTCGCCTGGCTCGGCAGGGCGTGGGCCGCCGGACCGGCTGAGCCCGGCTCGGCCCGCAGTCGCACGAACACGGCGTTCCCTTCGACCTTCACGTCGTGGGCCCGGGTCGGCCGGACGGCGGGCATGGTGAGCGCGGCCCCGGTGCGGATGTCGAACTTCGCCCCGTGCCGCGGGCAGGCGATCGTGTGGTTGCGGAGTTCGCCGTCGGCCAGCGGGCCGCCGTCGTGCGTGCAGACGTCGTCGATCGCGGTCCACTGCCCATCGACGTGGAACAGGGCCACCATCTCGCCGTCGACCTCGACGAGCGTCTTGCCCGGATCGGGCACTTCGGAGACGTCGGCGACTTTCAGGAATTCGGCCATGCGTCGCAGTCCCTCAGCTAATCCGCCGGATTCGCTGCCCGATCGCGCGGGCGAGGGCCTCGCGAACGGGGGCGATCGTGATGCGGTCGAACACCTGCTGGAAGAAACCGGCCACGACCAGCCGCGCCGCCTCGTCGGCCGTCAGGCCACGGGCCTGGGCGTAGAAGATCTGGTCCGTATCGACGCGGCCGCTGGTCGCACCGTGGGTGCACCGCACGTCGTCGGCCTCGATCTCCAGGCCCGGGATCGAGTCGGCCCGCGACTCCTTCGAGAGCATCAGGTTGTCGTTTCGCTGGTAGCCGTCGGTCTTCTGGGCGGCCTTGTCGACCTTGATCATGCCCCGCCACACGAGCCGGCTGCGATCCTGCAGGGCGCCCTTGTAGAGGAGATCGCTCTTGCAGGCCGGAGCCTCGTGGTGCTGAAGCGTGTTGTAGACGAGCTGCTGCCGGCCTTCGGTGAACATCACGCCGTTGACCTGGGCGTCGGCATTGCGGCCGACGAGGGCGACATCCTGTGCCACCTGCGAGAGCCGGCTGCCGAGGGCGCCGAGCGTCCATTGGAGCCGGCCCCCCGCATGCACCACCGCCTTTTGTCGGGCGAAGTGCCAGACGCCCGTGTTCCAATTCTGGAGATTCACCATCCGCAGGAAGGCCGACTGCCCGACCACGATCTCGGTGCCGCCGCAGTGGAGGCCGCCATTGCCGCTGGCGCCGCCGCCGGCCGTCTCGGTGAGCACGGTGGCCTCGGCGCCTTCGCCGAGCACCACGAGCACGTGGCCGGTGTCGAGGCCGCCGTCGGAGAGGGCAGAGAGGACGTGGAACGGCGTCGTCACCCGCACCCGCGGGGGTACGTAGAGCACGGCACTCGCTCGATGAAACGCCGCGTGCAACGCGGCGAACCAATCGCAGCCCGAGTCGATGACCGAGAACCAGTGTGGGCGGAACGCATCCGGCCGCTCTGCCAGCAGCCGATCGGCCGAGCCGAAGACCACGCCCTGCGCGGCCAGTTCCGGGGCGATTTCATCGACCACGACATGACCGTCGAGGGCCGCGAATCGGCCCGCGAGCGCGGCCGGTGCCACCGCCTCGGCCGGAATTCCGTCGAAGTCTTCCGCGAGCGCCGTGGATCCGGCCGTGAGCAGGCCGACGGGCAACGCTGCACCGGCCGCCGGGGCCGGCCGAAACGACCAGCCGGCCGGCTTGAACAGCCGCAGATCGGTCCGCATCCAGTTCTCGTCTCGCCGGTTGGGCAGCCCGAGGGCTGCGAGGCGAGCCACGGCCTCACGGCGGAGGTCGGAGGACCAGTCGGGCGCCGCCGAGCCGCGGATCATCAGCTCGAGCAGGTCGCGAGTGAAGGGCGTGGAGGCAGGAGGAGCGACGGCGGTCGTCATGATGTCAGCCCACCGAGCCTTCCATCTGGAGCTGGATCAGCTTGTTCATCTCGACGGCGTATTCCATCGGCAGCTCCTTCACGAGCGGCTCGATGAATCCACCGACGATCATCGTGCTCGCCTCGGCCTCGGTCAGGCCGCGGCTCATCAGGTAGAAGAGCTGCTCCTCGCCGATCTTCGAGACGCTCGCCTCGTGGCCGATCGACACGTCCTGCTCCTCGATCTCGATGTAGGGATAGGTGTCGCTGCGGCTCTTGTCGTCGAGGATGAGCGCATCGCAGACGACGCTCGACCGGCTCTTGCGGGCCCCCGGCTCCACTTTCACGAGGCCGCGGTAGCTGGCCCGGCCGCCGTTCTTCGAGATGCTCTTGGAGACGATGCGACCGCTGGTGTGCGGGGCGGCATGGACGAGCTTGGCGCCGGCGTCCTGGTGCTGGCCGGCCGAGGCAAACGCGATCGAGAGGATTTCGCCACGGGCGCCCGGCTCCATCATGTAGACGGCGGGGTACTTCATCGTCAGCTGGCTGCCGAGGTTGCCGTCGATCCACTCCATGAGGGCTCCCTCGTAGGCCATGGCCCGCTTGGTGACGAGGTTGTAGATGTTGTTGGCCCAGTTTTGGATCGTCGTATAGCGGCAGCGGCCGTGCTTCTTCACCACGATCTCGACGACGGCCGAGTGGAGGCTCTCGGTGGAGTACATCGGCGCGGTGCAGCCTTCGACGTAGTGCACGTGGGCGCCCTCGTCCACGATGATCAGCGTCCGCTCGAACTGCCCCATGCTCTCGGCGTTGATGCGGAAGTAGGCCTGGAGCGGAAACTCGATCGACACGCCCTTGGGCACGTAGATGAACGAGCCGCCGGACCAGACCGCCGAGTTGAGGGCGGCGAACTTGTTGTCGGTCGGGGGGATGATCTTCCCGAAATACTCCCGGAGCATGTCGGAGTGCTCGCGGACGGCGGTGTCGGTGTCGGTGAAGATCACGCCCTTCTTGGCGAGGTCCTCCTGCAGCGAGCCGTAGACCACCTCGCTCTCGAACTGGGCCTTCACACCGGCGAGGAACTTCCGCTCGGCCTCGGGGATGCCCAGCCGGTCGAAGGTCTGCTTGATGGCGTCGGGCACCTCCTCCCATGTCTTGCCCTGCTGTTCGGCAGGCTTGAGGTAGTAGTAGATGTCCTGGAAGTCGACGCCGATCCGGCCGCCCCAGTTGGGCATCGGCTTCGAGTTAAAGATCTCGAGCGACTTGAGGCGGAAGTCCCGCATCCACTCCGGCTCCCGCTTCATCTCGGAGATCTGGCAGACGATCTCGGGGTCGATCCCCTTCCGGGCCTTGAACACGGCCGGCGAGTCGGTGCGGAAGTCGTACTTGTTGATCTCGCCGATCGCGAGGGTCGGGGAGGGTTCGATGGCGGTAGGCATGGGTGACGGATCTCTGCGTGTGTGAGCGTTGCGTCCCTCGGCTCGCGCCGCGGGCTTCCTCAGGATCGGACTCTGCTCAGGCGCCGACGGGTACGGCCGTTTGCTCCAGGGCCCGTTCGGCGGCAGCCGCTTCGGGGTAGGTGGCGCGGATCCGTTCGTAGCCCTTCTTGTGCAGTTCGGCCGCGAGTTCCGGGCCACCCGACTCCACGATCCTGCCGCCGAGCATGACGTGCGTCCGGAGCGGGATGTTGTGCTCGAGCAGCTGCTCGTGGTGCGTGATGATGAGGATGCCCATCTCGGCGCCGCCGATGCGGGCGATGCTCTCGCTCGCCAGCCGCACGGCGTCGGCGTCGAGGCCGCTGTCGGTCTCGTCGAGGATCGCGAACTTGGGCCGCAGCATGGCCAGCTGCAGGATCTCGGCCCGCTTCATCTCGCCGCCGGAAAAGCCGTCGTTGACATACCGCTTGGCGAACTCCGAATCCATCGACAGCTCGCCCATCTTGGCCTTGAGCTCGGAGCGGAACTCCCGCATGGGCATCAGCTCCTCCCCCTCCTTGCGGTCGGGGTTGCGGACATTCGTGACCGAATGCCGCAGGAACTCGGCCAGCCGCACGCCGGGGATCGACATCGGCCGCTGGAAGGCCAGGAAGATGCCCACCCGGGCTCGTTCGTCAGGCTCCATCGCCAAGACGTCGTGCCGCGTGCCGTCGGCGGTCACGAGCTCGATCGAGCCGGCCGTCACCTCGTAATTGGGATGGCCCATGATCGCGTAGCCGAGCGTGCTCTTGCCCGAGCCGTTCGGTCCCATTAGCGCGTGGATCTCGCCGCGGCCGATCGTGAGATCGACTCCCTTGAGGATTTCCTGGCCCTCCACTGCCACGTGCAGGCCTTTGATGACCAGTTGCTCGCCTGCCGTTCCCGTCGCCGTCATGACCGCTTGCTCCACGCTGACTGAATGTGTTGTGACTGTCGCTACGCCGTACCTGTCGAACCGTAAGACCGCTGCGAAACCAACGGCCTCAGCCGGTCAGTTTCTGATGATCGAACACCAATGTTCCCTCGCCCGCGGCGGGGGCCACGTAACCCGAGTGGTGCGGGACGGGCAGTTCGTCGGCCACCTTCCCGGCGGCCCCCTTCTGCTTGGCGATCCGTTGGCCGAGGATCTTGTCTTGGATCCGCATCAGGCCCTCGAGGAGGCTCTCGGGGCGGGGCGGGCAGCCGGGCACGTAGACGTCGACGGGCACGACCAGGTCGACGCCCTTGACGACGTGATAGCCCCACTTGAAGTACGGCCCGCCGCCGGTCGTGCAGGCGCCCATGGCGATCACGTACTTCGGATCAGGCATGAGGTTGTAGAGGCGACGCACGCGGCTCGCCATCTTGTAGGTGACCGTGCCGGCCACGATCATCAGGTCGGCCTGCCGCGGCGTGGCCCGGAAGGCGCCGGCGCCAAAGCGATCCATGTCGTAGCGGCTGGCGCCGGCCGCCATCATCTCGATCGCACAGCAGGCCAGGCCGAACGTCATCGGCCAGATGCTCGACTGCCGGGCCCAGTTGATGGCCTGCTCGACCGTCGTGAGGACGAGGTTCTCCTCGAAGCGGCCCTCGATCCACGGGGCGCCGGGAGTGGCCGCGGAGCCGGTGAGCGCGGTGCCGAAGCTGGTGGGGGCGGTGACGGTCATGGGCTGGGCTCCAAATTGCTGGTCGGTGGGATTCTGTGCAGGTTTTTTCGACAAAAGCCCGAAGGCCGTGGGGCATTCGACGCCTTTAGACCCGGGATTGCAAGGGCTCGTCATGCCGCGGTTCGGCGGCGGAGTCGCCGATCTCCGCACCAACCGTGAACCGGCAGCACGAGCCGCCGTCCAGCCGACACTCGGATAGTCGCACGGAGCTGCCGACGAGTTCCTCGATCATGGATCGCTCGGCGGCACAGATGCCGCGATCGGCCTCGGCCAGGTCGGGGTAGGGGCAGGAATAGGTGGTGAGCACCGGCAGGCCACCGTCTCCGTATGGCTCGACGCCACAGGCGATCTGCCGCCGGCGCAGGACGTCGGCCACGCCGTCGAGGCGTGCAGCCGGCGTGTCGCCCGCGACGGAACCGCGATCGATCTCGGCCAAGCCCGAGCCGATCCGCCCGAGCAGGCCCCGCCGGACGGCCGGGTCCTTGATCCCGCGGATCTCCCGCCACAGCACGAACGCCAGATCGCGGAAATTATCGCCACCGACCTTCCGGCCCTGCTGGGTGAGGCTGTAGGCATGCGAGGGCCGGCCTCGGCGTCCGCCCACGGCCCTGCGCTCGACGAGGCCGTTCCGCATCAGCCGGTCGAGCCGCTGTCGAATGGCCGTGGCCGTGACTCCCAACGCTTCGGCCAAGTCGCCGACACTCAGAGCCGCATCGCCCCGCAGCAGGTCGATAACCGCCTGATCGGTCTGCCGGGCCTCTGGCTGTGAGGGGATATGTGTCATACCCTGACTGTAGCGGGCCGCCGAATTCTGACAAGTTCCTGTGTGAAAAAAGCATCCATGCGTGCCGCTTCCGGTGAGGCTGAGCGGTTTCCCTTCGCCTGCGCGGCGGGCTTCCGGGCAATCGCGGGGTCCGCTGTTCCCGATGTGTGAGCTCTGCGTGATTCGCACCGAACAACCGCCGCAGACCGACCAGCCCGCACCCCCGGTTCGGCTCACCGACAGTCCGTGGTTTTGGGGTTTGATGTTTGCCGTCATGGCCCTTGTGGGGATCGTCGCCATCGCCCCGAAGTTCGATCGGCGACAACGGCAGGTGGAGGGCCGGTTTCTCGGCCGCCAGGAGGCCGCGATCGAACGCGAGCGGCGGGCGGCAGGGCTGCCGGCGATCGACCTCGCCGAGTCGGCCCGCGCCGCCGACGCACGGCCTGCCGAGCGGATCGTGCCGCTGTGGACGCTCGCCAGCCTCGCCGCCGCCGCCGCCGTCGGCTCCGCCGCCATGCTGGCCCGCGAGGTAGCCCACGTAGCCCGGTCACGGTAGCCCGGTCACGCCGTGACCGGCACGTATGTCACGGCGTGACATACCCACACCGCAATCACCCGATGATCGAGCGGCGGCGGGAGACGTAGTCCCAGACGACGAACCGGTCGAGGTCCTTCCCGGCAGTGAAGAACACGCGGCCCCGCGCCGTCTCCGCGAGCCGATAGGCGAACTGAATGTCCTCCCGCGACTGCGACCAGCCTGAAAGCAGGAACACGTTCACGGTGATGCCCTCGCGGCGGCAGGCCTGCGCCTCGCGGATCGTCGCCTCCTCCGTTCGCCGGTGCGGCGGGTAGAGCAGATAGAGCTCGCTCCCTTCGAAGTGGGCCGTGGGCAGCCCGTCGGTGATGATGATCACCTGTTTGTTTGGCGTGTCCTGCCTGGCAAGGTGCTGCCGCGCGAGCTGCAACGCATGCTGGATATTGGTGAAGTGGGGAGGCACGTCGGCCTCCGTGATCCGCGGATCGCTCATGTCGGCCCGCAGCCGCACGACCGAGTCGAAGATCGTGACCGGCTTCGGCAGGAGCTTCACGATCTCCCCCGCGGACCGCGGCTTGGCGAACGACGCCATCTCGATGAACTGGAGGAAGTCGCCAG
Source organism: bacterium (assembly GCA_029978085.1). Classification (GTDB taxonomy): domain Bacteria; phylum Planctomycetota; class Planctomycetia; order Pirellulales; family UBA1268; genus QWPN01. Next base: position 26,008 of record JAPOJV010000006.1, on the reverse strand, counting down.
GAAACTCCCGGTGGACGAGCCCCTGCAGGGCCAGCGCCATCCGCTTGACGTTGATGTACGTGCCGCCATATCGCATCGAGCCGCTCATATCGAGCACGACCGTCGTGGCGCACTTCGGTGTGTTCCGCGTGCGGTGGACCTCGATGTCGCGGGGCGTCAGTCGCAGCCGGCCGCCGGCGGGCTCGCCCGCCTGCCGCAGCATCGCGTTCACGAGCGAGCCGGGAATGTCCATGTGGGCCACCGAGTCGCCGAACTCGTACGGTCGCGTCGGCACGAGCTCGACCGCGCCGTCGCCCGTCACGTTCACCTGATGCCGGCCCGTCCGCGACGGATCGAGCGACGAGAAGATTTTTTCCAGCAGCTTGCCCTGGAACGTCCGCATCGCCTTGGGCGTGAGCTCGTAGCCGCGCTTCGTTCGCTCCAGCCCCTGCTGCGCTGCCATCTGCTCGACCATCGCCTGCACCTGCCGCCTGAGGCGGTCGAGATCGTCGAGCTCCCCCTGCTCGACGTAGCGGCCGAGCTTGTCCATGTCGATGAAATAGAGCTGGGCATTCTCCCGGGCCGCCTCCAACTGCTTGAGCAGATCGTCGATCTCCTCGAGCCGCCGCTTCACCTCCAGCGCCTCGGGCACCGTGAGCTTCTCGCGGCCGGTGAACGTCCACTTCGCGGCCAGCTCGTCGATCTCGTAGACCTCGCCAAGCCGGTCGATCAGCCCCGCCAGTTCGGCGCCGAACCGGCTCTGGTCGTCGTCCTGCGCATACCAGAGCCGCTCCAGCCTCTGGAGCCGCTCCTCGCGCACCGCCCGCTCGAATTCCTGACGGAACGCCGCCGGCGGCCGCGCCTGCTGGGCGGCCGTGCGAAACGCATTCCGGGCCTTCTTCCGCACCGTCGCGGTCTCGTAGGTCTCCAGCAGCTTCCGTCGCTGCTCCTGCAGGAGCCGCTTCAGCGAGTCGAGCGACGGACCGAGGTTGCGAAACTGCTCCGGGTCAAGCTCGATCGCAGCCGCCAGTTGCTCCTCGGTGAACTCCGCGTCGGCCGAATCACCGTATTCGAGCAGGTGCTCCATCGCCGCCGACACAAGGTCGGCCGCCGGAGGCCGCGGCGGCGGGATCCGCGCCGGATCGTACCGCTGGTACGTGTGGACGATCCCGCCAAGCGAGTCGCGGTGTGGCATGACTCCATTGTAGGGGCTGGTCGTCAGTGGCGTGGGCTCGGGGCTGCCCATGCCCCGTCGCCGGACGCTCGCTACGAACCGTAGTCCGCATGCTCCGCATGCGGCCCGCGGTCTGAACACCGCAGAACCGTCTATTCCTCGGCAGGTCGGCCCCGTGTGGTGGAAGTTCGGGGCTGCCCATGCCCCGTCGCCGGACGCTCGCTACGAACATCCTGTTCTTCGCTCGCTCGATGCCGCCTTCGCTTCGGCATCCTGCCTGCGCTCGGCGGCATACGCCGGCGACGGGGCATCGGCAGCCCCTCACGGCGTATTGCCAGCAGGAGAGCGGTTTCTGCGAGTTGACGAGGTGCTCGGCCCTTGCGTCCGTCTGACCGAACTACGCCAGCTTCTCGAGTGCGGCGAGGGCGGCGTCGTAGTCGGGCTCGCTGGCCACTTCCTTCACCACTTCGGCGTAGCGAACGATGCCCTGGGCGTCGAGCACGAACACGGCTCGGGCCAGAATCTTCAGCTCGTCGATCAGCACGCCCCAGTGGGTGCCGAAGCTGCGGTCCATGTAGTCGCTGCCATTCCGCATCGACGTGATGTCTTCCGCGCCGCAGAAGCGGTTCATCGCGAACGGGAGGTCGAGGCTCACGGTGAGGGCCGTGACTTTGTCGCCGAGGGCGGCCAGCCGCTTGTTGAACGTCTTCGTCTGCACCTGGCAGACGGGGGTGTCGAGCGACGGCACCACGCTGATGAAGGCGGGCTTGCCAAGGAGGTCGGCCTTGCGGATGTGGTTCATCGAGCCCGACTCATAGGCGCAGAGATCGAAGTCGGGGGCCGGGGCGCCCACCTTCACTTCCTCGCCCACCAGCGTCAGCGGATTGCCCTTGAACGTCACTGCGCCGTGCCGACCCATGCGTGAATCTCCTGAATGATGCCTCGGAACTGAACCGGCGACCGGGGATCCGCGTCGCTCCCGTTCGCCGGCAGTATTGCGGTCTCGGGCGGATCGGCAAGCCGCCGCTACAATCCCCGCCATGAGAGCCATCGGCCGGTTCGGGCAGCTACTGGGCCTGGGGATTCCCGCGTTCGCGATCATCCTCGAGCTCAACCATCGGATCACGCTCGGGCAGATGCTGATGCTGCTCGTGGCTGCGGTCTGCTGTTTCTGGATCGGCCGGATCCTCGAGGGGCTGGCCGGGACCTGACCGGCGGCCACGGAGTGCCGTGCCCATGCTTCCGCCGCTGACGTTCGAGCCCCTCTACCGCCGCTACCTCTGGGGTGGTCGCCGGTTCGCCACGGCCCTCGGCCGCACACTGCCGCCGGGCGACGACTTCGCCGAGTCGTGGGAGATCGTGGACCACGGCGCCGACCAAAGCATCGTCGCCGCCGGTCCGCTCGCCGGCACGACACTCGGCTCGCTCGTCCGCGAGCGGGCTGGTGATCTGCTCGGGGGACTGGCGGCGCCGCCGGCGTTTCCGCTGTTGTTCAAGTTTCTCGACGCGCAGCGCGACCTGTCCGTGCAGGTGCATCCGGACGACGCCCGGGCTGCGCGGCTCACGCCCCCCGACCTCGGCAAGACCGAAGCCTGGTATGTCGTCGATGCCGCAGCCGGCAGTCGGATCTATGCGGGTCTGCGCGAGAACGTGGGCAGGGCGGAACTGGAGGCGGCGATTCGCGCGGGCCGCTGTGCGGAGGTGCTGCACTCGTTCGAGCCGCGAGTCGGCGACTGCGTGTTCATCCCGGCCGGCACCGTGCACGCGATCGGTGCCGGACTGCTCGTGGCCGAGATCCAGCAGGCGAGCGACGTCACCTATCGACTCTTCGACTGGAACCGCACGGGGCCAGACGGCCGACCGCGTCCGCTGCACATCGAGGCCGGGCTCGATGCCGTCACACGGTTCGGGCCGGTCGCGCCGGTAACGCCCGCGGCCACGGATGATCTCTCGGTGCGGCGACTCGTGCGCTGCGATTATTTTTCGTTCGACGAGGTGGTGCCGCAGGGGCACTGGGAGGTTGCCGGGGATGGCACGTGTCATCTGCTGGCCGTGCTTTCGGGTGAGGTCGCGCTCGATCCCGCGTGGAATCTGCCGCCGCTCGGCCGGGGCTCGTGCGTACTGCTGCCGGCCTCGCTCCCGCGACAGCAGGTGCGGGCGACGGCCGGAGCCGACGGTCCGGCCAAGCTCCTGCACGTGACGCCGGGCGGGTAGTCCGGTCACGCCGTGACCGGAAAACATGTCACGGCGTGACACGACCACCCGGAAAACATGTCACGGCGTGACATGCCTACGGGGGTCGCGACGGGCCTACGGGGCCCCGAAACCGGCCTAGGGCGGCCGGGCCCGCGGTTCTACACTCCCCATCCCTCGCCCCCCCGGATGGACGTATGAAGTCTGCCCTCACGCTGCTCACGTTCGTCGTGCTCGCGGCCACGGGCTGCGCGTCGCTCGGCAAGCCCCAGTGGCTGGAGCCCGGCCCCGCCCGCAATCAGCAGCGGAAGGCCGTCCGGTTCGATCCCTACATGCAGAACGACATCGGCCCCTATGCCTTCCGGCAGTACGGCATCATGGACGGCAGCCGGCCCCGCGACTACGCCGAGCCGGTGCCCGAAGTCCGTCGCTCCCGCTGGTGGAGCCAGCCGTTGCAGTGACGCGCTGACCCCCGGCCCCCGGCGTGCCAGCGGGGCGTGTATGATCGCGGTCTCACCCGAGTGACACCCGCGAGAAGACCCGCATGCCCCCCCCTGAGAAGCCGTTTCGCAAACCCCGCGCACCCGACGACGGCCTGGAGCGGCTGCAGAAGGTGCTCGCAGCCGCCGGCCTCGGGAGCCGCCGGGCCTGCGAGGAGCTGATCACGACCGGCCGTGTCGAGGTCGATCGGCAGGTCGTCACGCAACTCGGCAGCCGCGTCGATCCCGAGAAGCAGGAGATCCGCGTCGACGGCGAGCGGCTGCCAAAGGTCCGCCGCGTCGTCTACCTGCTCAACAAGCCCGTCGGGGTGGTGACCACGAACTACGATCCAACGGGCCGGCCCCGCGTGGTCGATCTGGTGCCGGGCGACCAGCGGCTGTTTGCGATCGGCCGGCTCGACCGCATGAGCGAGGGGCTGATCCTGCTCACCAACGATGGACCGCTCGCCAATCTGCTCGCCCATCCGCGCTACGGAGTCGAGAAGAAATACCTCGTGCAGGTTGCGGGCGTGCCGAACGAAGAACTGCTCGAGAAGCTGCGGCGGGGCATCCGGCTCGCCGAGGGCGAGGTACACGCGAAGCGGGTGGCGATCAAGTCGCAGCACAAGCAGAGCGCCGTCCTGGAGATGGTGCTCGACGAGGGCAAGAACCGCGAGATCCGCCGGATGCTCGCCCGGCTCGGCCACAAGGTGCATCAGCTGAAGCGGGTCGCCGTGGGCGGGCTGTCGCTCGGCAACCTGCTGCCCGGACAATGGCGGCCGCTGTCGTGGAGCGAGGCCGACGAACTGCGGCGCGACGCGCTGGCTGCCGTCGGCCCCGATGCCGAGCGGATGCCCGCAGAGGATCGGGAGCGGCGGCCGCGGGGGCGGCCCGGAGCGGGCGGACGGCCGTCCGCCGGGGGACGCGGTGCCCCACGCGGCGTCGGGCGTGGCGCGGCAGGCGGTGGCAAGCCTGGGCCACGCGGGCCCGGGCGGCCGGCAGCTGCAGGCCGCCCCGGCACGACGGGACGAACGGGCACGACAGGCCGAGCAGGCGCTGCTGGACGACCAGGCGCTATTGGACGACCGACTGGAGCTGGCCGACCTGCTGGCTCAGGCCGCCCCGATGGTCGCCCCGGCGGCCGGCCGGCGAAGCCCGGTCAGCCGATGCGACCGACGCGGCGGAAGCGGCCCGGCAAGGCCTCGACATGGCGAGCCCCGAAGGGGAGCCGGCCAGGGCAGGGGGGTGAGGCATGACTGCCGCCGCTCCAGCTGCCGTCTGCCACGCCGATCATGCCAGTCACCTCCGGGCCCGGATCGTGGCTCACACCCAGGTCGCGGAACGGACCTGGCGGATTCGCCTCGACTGCCCGGAGATCGCCGAGCGGGCCGTGCCGGGCCAGTTTGCGATGCTGCGGATTCCCGACCGCGCCGACCCGCTCCTTGCCCGGCCGCTCGCCGTCTACGACACGTTCGCCGTCGACGGCCGTCGCCGTCACGCCGACTTCATCTATCTCGTGCACGGCAAGTTCACGACGGCCCTGCCCGGCCTCCGGGTCGGCGACGAGCTGACGGTGTGGGGGCCGCTCGGCAACGGCTTCGATCTCCCCGCAGTCGATCACCTCGTGCTCGTGGCCGGCGGCATCGGCCAGACGGCGCTCCTCTCCCTCGGCCGCGAGCGGCTCGGTCAGGCCGCGTATGGCTCGCCTGCCCGATCGGCGCCGCGGGCCCGCCGCGTGACGTTCTGCTGGGGCGCCCGGCATGCGGGCATGTTCGGCGACGTGGATGATTTCCGTGCGGCCGGCTTCGACGTCCATCTCGCCACGCTCGACGGCTCGGCTGGGATTCGCGGCACCGTGGTCGATCTGCTCGACACGGTCGTGTCGTCAGGGGCGAGTGGTGGCGAATCGATGCACGTGGCCTGCTGCGGTCCGGGCCCGATGATGGCGGCCGTGGCACAGTGGGCGGCTGGCCGTCAGACCGGTTGCCACGTCTCGCTCGAGGAGCCGATGGCCTGTGGCGTGGGCATCTGCTTCACGTGCGTGGCCCGCATTCGCCAGCCCGATGGCAGTTGGGACTACCGCCGCACGTGCATCGAGGGGCCGGTGTTCGACTCGCGGGACGTCGTGTGGGGCGAATGAAGCTGGTGGGCCGGTGTCGGCAAGTCACGCCGTGACTTGCTTTCCGGTGTGGGCTTGTCACGCCGTGACATGCTTCCGGTGTGGGCTTGTCACGCCGTGACATGCTTCCGGTCACGGCGTGACCGGGCTACCGTGACCGGGCTACCGTGACCGGGCTACCGTGACCGGGCTACTTTCCGGCCTACGCCTTCGCGGCCTTCTTCTGGCCCTTGGCCGGCGCGGCCTTCGCCGGGGCTCCGGTGGAGGCGGCCTTCACGCGGGCGGAGAGCCGCGACTTGATGCGGGCGGCACGATTGCGGTGGATGGTCTTCTTCGCCGCGGCCTGATCGGCCCGCTTGGCGACCGTCTTCAGATGCTCCTTGGCGCCGCCGACGTCGCCCGTCGAAATGGCCTCGAGCACCTTCCGCACCTCCGACTTGATGGCCGACTTCACGGCGCGGTTGCGGTCACGGTTGCGGAGGTTCTGGCGGTGGCGCTTCTTGGCGCTGGCGGAGTGGGGCATGCGGGCGTGTCCTTGGCGGCGTGCGAGGAGGGGGGAAAGGGTTATTCGGGTGAGGGATTGTTATCGTGTCCGGACCCCAGCTTGTCCAGACGCTGGGCCACATCCCGGTAGCCGAAGTCGAGGCCGGCCAGGGTCGCCAGATGCTTGCGGGCGGTGTCGGCGTCGCCGAGTCCGGCGGCCAGCACCCCCGCCCGATAGAGGGCCCGCTTCCGCAACTCCAGCTCCCGGTCGGTCAGCAGCTCGACGGCCGTCTGGTAGTTCTGGGCCGCGAGTTGATACTGCTTGATCTTCTGGAAGCATTCCCCGAGTTCCAGCGAGACCTGCCCCTTCCGGCGGGGATCTTGGAGCACCTCCTGGAAGTGGCGGATCGCCTCGGCGTGGTTGCCCCCCGCCTTGAGCCGCATCGCCAGCTCGAACTTCCAGATCACGTTCTCGGGGTAGCGGATGCACCGCGCCGAGTAGACGTCGATCTCCCGCTTGAGCTGTTCCGCCTTCAGTTTCTCGAGCGTGCCCCGCGTGTCGGGCGAATCATCCGTCGCGACCCGCTTCTCGGCGATCATCACCTTGTGTCGGGCCCAGCGGAGCTGTCGGTCTTCGACGTGCTCCCGCACCTTGAGGTCGTTGCCCGAAGCGGCCAGCGCCCGGGCGAGCACCTGCTCCGCCTGATCGACGCTGCCGTCCCGCTCGAGCAGATCGGCCAGTTCGAGGTAGGCCTCGATGGCGGCGGGATTGTGCTGAATCTCCGCCTTGAGTTCGGCCACGCGGTCGCCTGTGGCCCCCGCTGCGTCGCCGCCGCCTGCCGCGGCCGGCCGCGTGGTGCCTGGGCGGCCCGACATGCCCTGGCCGGCGACGATCGTCTTTTCGACCTGCAGCCGCGCGATTTCCCGCTGGGCTTCCTCGCCCATGCCCTTCATGTTCGAGATCCGCACCCAGCAGGCGATGGCCTGATCGAACTGCCCCTGGTTGGCGGCGTAGCGGGCGCACTGCTTGTTCACTTCGATGTCGGCCGGCGCCGCGTCGAGGGCGGCCTTGAGATAGACCCCCTGCGCCTCGAAGAACATCAGGTTGCCGCAGGCCTCGGCCATGGCCAGCAGGCAGGTGTGGTCGGCCGGATTGGCCTTGATGATCTCGACGCCGGCCTTGATGACGTCTCGCCATTGGGCGTTGGCCGCGTGTTTTTTGAGCTGCGTGCGGGAGCCGGTCGCCCAGAGGGCGGAGAGGCCGCCCCCCTTGCGCGGCCCGTGCTTGCGGCGGAGGACGCCGAGCAGGGCCTGGAGGTAGACGGCATTGCCGGGATCGCCGATCACGCAGATCGTGTACATCTCGATCGCGTAGTCGAGATTCGTCGGCGCGTTCTGCGTGCCGCGATTGAAGCACTGCTGCAGCCTGGCCCGCTCCACCGGCGAGAGCTGGGCGGCGGACGCGGAGGCGTGGGGATCGACCGGAGCGGGAGCCGCCCCTGTAGACTCGTTCGGCATGGTTGTTGACGATACTGGTCGATCGGATCCTGCGAAAGCAGCACGTGGCCGCGTCGACCAGAGTGTAGTGGCCTCCGCGGGTGCCAGAAACACCGACCCCGAAACTGCGGTCCCCGACCACCGGCCCTGATTGACCCTGTCTATGCCAGCCTCTGCCACGACCAGTCGCCCCGCGCAGCCCGCCGGACGGGTCGTATTCGTCGGGGCCGGGCCCGGTGCCCCCGACCTGCTCACGCTCCGGGCCCTGGAGTGCCTGCGGAAGGCCGACGTGGTCGTTCATGATCAGCTCGTGCCACCGGCCATCCTCGACCTGGCATCGCCGGTGGCCGAGCTGCTGCCCGTGCCGCGTGGCAGTGAGGCCTGCGGCGAAGCGAACCCCGGCGAGGTGGCAGGCCAGCTCCTCGCGCGGCTGGCCCGCGAGGGGAGGAGCATCGTGCGGCTCAAGGGGGGCGACCCGAGCGTCTTCGCGCGGCTCGTCGAGGAGCTCGAGCCGCTGCGGGAGGCGGGCGTGCCCGTCGAGTTCGTTCCCGGTGTCACCGCGGCGTTGGCAGCGGCCGCGGCGGCGGGCGTGCCGCTCACGAGCCGGTCGGCGGCATCGAGCCTCACGATCGTGACCGGCCATGAGGCCGACGACAAAGCTGCGGGCATCGATTTCCACTCGGTGGCATCCGTGCCGGGCACGCTCGTCGTGTACATGGGCGTCGAGCAGATCGCCCGCTGGTCGGCCGAGTTGCTCGATGCCGGCACGCCGGGCGACACGCCGGTCACCGTTGTCAGCCGCTGCGCCTGGCCCGATCAGCAGATCGCAGTCACGACGCTCGCCCGCTGTGCCGCCGACGCGGTCCGTCACGGCTGGCAGCCGCCGGCGGTCGTGATCGTGGGCGAGGCCGCGCAGCCGCTCGTCGCCACCGGGCCGCTCGCCGGCCGCCGTGTGCTCATCACGCGGCCGGCAGGGCAGGGGGATGAGCTCGCCGCGCTCGTCCGCGCCGCCGGCGGCGGCTGCCTGCACGAGCCCCTCGTCCGCATCGAGCCGCCGGAGTCGTGGGCGGACCTCGACGCGGCGATCGCCCGGGCCGACACCTACGACTGGATCGTGTGTGCCAGCGCGAATGGCGTGCGGTCGTTCGTCGAGCGGCTGCGACGGACGGGCCGCGACGCACGGGCGCTCGGCACCGCCCGGCTCGCCGCCATCGGTCCGGCGACATGCCGCGAGCTGGATCGCGCCGGACTCCACGTCGATCTCGCTCCCGACACATTCAATTCAGAAGGGCTCGTGGCGGCCTTCGCCGAGGTGCCGCGCGGCGGCCGGTTCCTGCTCGTGCGGGCAGACAAGGGCCGCGATGTGCTGCACAAGGAGCTCGTCGCCCGAGGCCATGTGGTGGACCAGGTGGCGGCGTACCGCAGCGTGCCCGTCGAACCGCTCGATCCGCAGCGGCTCGCGGCGGTCGATCGGGCTGGCGTCGACTGGATCACGATCACCAGTTCGGCGATCGCCGAGGCGGCCGTGCGGGTGTTCGGCGACCGGCTGCACCGCTGGCGGGTGGCGAGCCTGAGCCCCATCACGTCGGCCACGCTTCGCCGGGCGGGCATCAGTGTGGCGGCGGAAGCTGTGGAGGCGACGGCCGCCGGGCTCGTGGCGGCGATCGTGGGCAGCGAGGCTCGAGCGGTCCCCCCGCCGGCAAAGTCGCCCCAGATAGCCCGCTGATGCCGCGGCCCGACCGGTTCTGCCACCGGCGGGCTGCCGGCTTGAGTGCCGCGGGCGGCAGGTCGATACGTGAGGTGCCGAAGGGGAACGCCTGAAGGGAGTCACGGGGTTCGCTGTCGGATTGGGGGAACGCGATGTCGAAATCGGTCGCACCGGCCACGGTGCTCATCTGTGCGGCGTTGCCGCAGGCGGACCGCAGCGGCACCACGGCAGGTCGGCTTCGTGCCGCGTCTGCGACCGTGCCCGTCACATCAGCGATCTCGGTGAACCCGGCCACCCCGGCCATCCCGGTCACATGGATCGGCAGCCTCGAAACGCTCGTCACCGGCGGCTTCGCTCCTGACCGCTCGGATCTCGCGCTCGATCTCGAGCCCGAATGGTTCGCCTCGCGGCAGAAGCTTCGCGGCGCGATCGCCCGGGCGCGGGCCGCAGTGCCCGGCATCGAAGCCGCCGTGCTGCGGCGTGCGCCGCTCGAGCATCGCGAACTCCTCGCCGAGGCCGGTATCCGCGTGGTGCTCGTCGATGCCTTCGCCGATACCGACCGTGGCAGCCGACGGCCGGCGCCGCATGGCTGGCCCTGCCGCAACGTGGCCTGGGGGCTGTGGGAGGTGGAGTCGGCCCGCCGCAAGCCGACGGGCCTGCGGGCCTGGCTGCCGCGGTTCACGTCCTTGCCGGTGGCCCGCCCCGGCGGGCTGCACGTGCTCGTGGATCGCACGGTCGTGCCGGGTGGGCGGGCCGCGATGAGCCCGCGGATCGAGCGCTGGATCGAGTGGGCTCAGCCGCGGCAGGCCCGCGGGGCCGTGGTGGCCGCCACGCTCGCCGACCTGCCGGCGATCGTGGAACGACGGCAGCGGCAGCCGTTCGGCGGATCGGTGCTCCGGGCTGCCTGATGGCGGCCGGCGCGACCGCTCAGCCGGCCCGTGGCCGCTCGACGATCGACCAGCTCAGATAGGCCACGATCAGGCTGGCGACGATGAAGCCGATGTCGACCGCCAGGCTGGCACGCTCGAACGGGATGCCGACGGCGAGGTCGGCCACGAACAGGATCGCGATCAGGCCCGCGATCACCATGCCGCCGAAGCCGAGGAGTTTCGCCATGAGTGTGGGCCCTCCGTTCGGAGTCCGCGGTTCGTCACCGGCACTGGTTTCGTCAACGCCGCCGTCGGCGTACCATACCCGTCCTGACGTGAAAGGGCCACCGTGACGCCGCCGAACACCTGCCGCACCGCCGTCTATACCGGGTCGTTCGACCCGATCACGCTGGGGCACCTCGACGTGATCGAGCGGGCGAGCCGGATCTTCGACCGGATCGTCGTGGGCGTGGGCATCAACCCCGACAAGCACCCGCTGTTTTCGCTCGAGGAGCGGGTGCGGCTCGTGCAGGCGAGCGTGGCCCGGCTGCCGAACGTGCAGGTGGAACTCTTCAGCGGCCTCTCGGTGGCCTTCGTCCGCGAGCAGGGGGCGAGCGTGCTGCTCCGCGGCGTGCGGTCGCTCACCGACATCGAGGCCGAGTTCACGATGACGCTCGCCAACCGCAAGCTCGATCCCTCGGTCGAGACGGTGTTTCTGATGTCCGACGCGGCCTACTCGCACATCTCGTCGTCGCTCCTGAAGCAGATCACGCCGCTGGCCGACGACGAGGCGCTCCTCAGGTTCGTGCCCGCCCCGGTCGTCGCCGAACTGCGGCGGAAGCTTGCGACGTAGGCCCGCCATGGTGGGCAAGTCACGCCGTGACTTGAATTGCGGTGTGGGCAAGTCACGCCGTGACTTGAATTGCGGTGTGGGCAAGTCACGCCGTGACTTGAATTCCGGTGTGGGCAAGTCACGCCGTGACTTGAATTCCGGTCACGGCGTGACCGGGCTACTTATGCCCGATCAGTTCGCAGCGGCCTTGGGGCCGTTGCCCTCGAAGTGCTGGCGGAGGTAGCGGGCCCGCTCGATGTTGCGGTCCTTCGTGTCGAGCTCGAGGCCGCGGAGCTTCTGGAGGTGGGCCGGCTGCGTGCGGACGAGCAGCACGTTGATGGCGGAGATGTCGACGTCGCCGATGAGGCCGAGGAGCACGCCCATGCGCACCCGCGAGAGGAGCTGCATCGTCTCCTCGGCCGTGATCGTCTGCGCCGTCCGCAGGATGCCGTAGGCGCGGCTCACCTGGTCGTGGACGTTCTGCTGGGTCTCCCGCACCAGGAACTCGCGGGCCCGCCGCTCGTAGTCGATGAGCACGGGCACCACGTCGCCCACCTGCTCGAGCAGTTCCTCTTCGGTCTTGCCGAGCGTGGTCTGGTTGGAGATCTGGTAGAAGTCGCCCATCGCCTGCGAGCCCTCGCCGTAGAGGCCGCGGACCGCGAGCGAGATCTTGTGCAGGCTGCGAAACACCTTGTCGATCTGCCGCGTGATCACCAGGGCCGGCAGGTGGAGCATGACGCTCACGCGGATGCCGGTGCCCACGTTCGTCGGGCAGGCGGTGAGGTAGCCCCAGCGGGGATGGAAGGCGTAGGGCACGGCCCGCTCGATCTGGTCGTCGACGAGGCGGATCTGGTCCCACACGCCCTTGAGGTCGAGCCCGCTGTGCATGCACTGGATCCGGAGGTGGTCCTCCTCGTTGATCATCAGACTCACCTGCTCGCGGCCGTCGATCGCCACGCTCCGGGCACCCTGGGCGTCGGCCAGTTCGCGGCTGATCAGCTGTCGTTCGACGAGGAACTGCCGGTCGACCTCCTCGAGGTGGCCGACGTCGATGTATTGCAGCTCCTTGCCGGCCGGCACCATCGCGATCCGCTCCCGGAGGAACTTCTCGATCTCGGCCCGATCCTGCTCCGAGGCGCGGCTGACGAACGGATACTGGGCCACGTTGCGGGCCAGCCGCACGCGGCTGCTCATCACGATGTCGGATTCCGGCCCCGTGCCACGGAGCCATTCGCCGACGTTGTTGGTGAGGGTTTCGAGGTTCATCTGAGCGGAGGGGTCCATGATGCGGGTGTGCCCGGCGCGTGCGGCGGGGCGAAGGTCATTCAGTCGGGCGGTCGAGCCACCGCTGCTCGGTGTCACGGATGCGGTCGCGGAGCTCCTTGGCCCGCTCGTAGTCTTCGCACTCGATCGCCTCCTTCATGCCGGTCCGCATCCCGATCACGGCCGTGAGCGGCTCGGTGCCCTCGGGCAGCGGCTCGCCCGTCACCGCGGGCCGCGAGGGCCGACGGCCGGTGTGCTGCGTGGCGCCGTGGATGTTGGCGATCAGCGGCTCGAGTTCCTTCTCGAAATGGACGTAGTCGTGCGGGCAGCCGAGGCGGCCCTGGTTGCGAAACTCGAAGAAGGTGATGCCGCACATGTCGCAGGCCTTCTGGTCGAGGGCGGCCAGTTCGTCCGCCGTCTGTCCCACGCCCAGCGGTGCGGTCAGGCCGCCCCCCTTCGGCTTCGGCTCCGGGGAGCCGCCGGCCGCCTCCGACTGGTTGAGATAGACGCGGGCGTGGTCCTCGCAGAGATGGAGTTCGCGGACCTCGCCCGCCTCCAATTCAGTGATGTGGAACACCGCCGGCTTGTCGCACTGCTGGCACTTCATGACACCCTCGCTCGAATACCATTCCAATGATAGCGGGTCGGAGGCATCACGGGGGGAGCCGTGGGCGGGCGGCAGGGCCGCGTGTTGTTGGCCTCTCGTTTCACCGGTAGTCTCTGCGGCATGTCGCATCTTCCGGAGAGGCCGCGTTTCGCCGAACTGGCCCGGACAAGCCGCCTGGTTCCCGTCTATCGCCGGCTGTTTGCCGACAGCCTCACGCCGCTCTCGGCCTTCGCCCGGCTCGACGCTGGCGAGGCCGCCTGCCTGTTCGAGAGCGTCGTCGGCGGCGAGAACGTGGGCCGCTACAGCTTTCTCGCGGCGGATCCCTTCCTGCGGCTCGAGGCCCGCGGCACGGCCGTCGAGGGGATCGGACGCGACGGCACCGAGCGGCTCTCGTGCGTGGATCCGCTGGCCGAGCTCGAGCGGCGGATGGCCGCCTTCCGGCCGGCCCACCTGCCGGAGCTGCCGCCGTTCACCAGCGGCGTCGTCGGCTGCGCCGCCTATGACAGCGTGCGGTACGTCGAGCGGCTGCCGAACCCGCCCGCCGACGATCTCGGCCTGCCTGACCTCTCGTTCGCCTTCTATGACCGGATGGTCGTGTTCGACAACGTCACGAAGGCGATCGACGTGGTCGTGCTCGCCCGGATCGACGACGAGTCGCCTGCCGGCATCGCCCACGCCTACGACGAGGCCTGTCGGCGGATCGACGCCACGATCGCCCGGCTCTCTGCTCCGTCGGACTGGCCGCCGCCGGCCGACATCGGGCCGCGGCCCGATCCCTATGCCGAGCCGGCGCCGCTGTCGATCACGTCGCGGTTCAGCCGCGAGGCGTTTCTCACCGCGGTGGACAGGTCGATCGAATACATCCGTGCCGGCGACATCTTTCAGGTGGTGCTCAGCCGCCGCATGGAGGTGCCGTTCACGGGGCCGGCCCTCGAGATCTATCGCACGCTGCGGGTGGTGAACCCCAGCCCGTTCATGTTCTATCTTCGCACGCCGGCCTACACGCTCGTGGGCAGCTCGCCCGAGATCATGGTGCGGGCGGTGGATGGCCGCGTGACCGTGCGGCCGCTGGCCGGCACCCGGAAGCGCGGGGTGACGCCCGAGGAGGATCGGGCCCTCGCGGAGGATCTGCTCGCCGATCCCAAGGAGCGGGCCGAGCACGTGATGCTCATCGACCTCGGTCGCAACGACGTGGGCCGCGTGGCGGCGATCGGTTCGGTGGAGCTCTCCGACGTGATGACGATCGAGCGGTACAGCCATGTGATGCACCTTACGAGCAATGTGACCGGCCGGCTGCGGCCGGAGCTCACGGCGTTCGACGCGTTGCGGGCCTGCCTCCCTGCCGGCACCGTCTCGGGCGCCCCGAAGATCCGGGCGATGGAGATCATCGACGAACTGGAGCCCGTCCGCCGCGGTCCGTATGCCGGGGCCGTCGGCTACATCGATTTCAGCGGCGCGATGGACACCTGCATCGCCCTGCGGACGATCGTGGTGGCGGGGGGCAAGGCCTACGTGCAGTCCGGCGCCGGGATCGTGGCCGACAGCGTGCCCGAGAAGGAATTCGAGGAGACGCTCAACAAGGCGAAGGGCATGCTCGTGTCGATCGCGATGACGGCCGCCCGACTCGCCGGTGACTGACCCCAGAGCGGTGTCATCATGATCCAGTTCGACCGTGCGACCGTCGCCCGGGCCGGGCATGTCATTGTGGAAGAGCTTTCGCTCCGGGTGCTGGCCGGCCAGTCGCTTGCCGTCATCGGTCGCAGCGGCGCCGGCAAGTCGGCGCTGCTCGCTGCGGCCGCGTGCATGCTGCCCCTGCACGCTGGCGATATCGTGGTGGACGGGCGGTCTGCACGGCGGGAGCCAGAGGCCGTGCGGCGGACGATCGGCTATGTGCCGTCCCGGCTGCCCGTGTGGCCGGGCATTCGCGTGGACGAGTTCGTGGAACTCTGGGCCGCCGAAGGGGGGCTGCGAGGTGAGCCGCTCCGTGCGGCGATCGACCGAGCCCTCTCGCTCGCCGGCCTCGAACGCCGGGGGCACGAGCCGCTGGAGGCCTTGGACGACGGCCACGCCAAACGGCTCCTGCTCGCCCGAGCGCTGGCGCACGATCCGCACATGCTTCTCTTCGACGACCCGTTCGGCGGTCTCGATCCGGTCGAGCGGCGGGAATTGGAACGACTCGTGGCCGACGCCCACCTGATGGGGCGGACGGTGCTCGCGGCCGTCGACGACGGCGACGTGCCGGCCTGCTTCACGCATCTCGCCGTGCTCCGCGAGGGGCGGCTCGTGGCCGCAGGCGCCGCCGATCCGGCGGCCTTCAGCGGCGACAAGCGGTTCCGCTACCGGATCACCTCCCGCGGTCGCGCCGAAGACGCCGTGCGATCACTCCGCGGCCTGCCCGTCGAGGCAGCAGCCGTCGATCTCGATCACGTCGACGTCGTATTCGAGCCCGCCACTCTTCCCGCATCCCGCCTCGTCGCCGCCGTCGTCGCGGCCGGCATCCCCGTCGATGCGGCCGGCTTCCATCCCACGTGGACCGCGCAGCTCGTCGAGTGACCACGGTTCAACGCCGCTCACGCAGCGTCGCCCCAGGCGCGGCGGACTTCGCCGAGGCCTTCGACACACAGGTCGTAGTCGTGGCTGAGCCGCTCGAAGAGCAGCCGCTCCTCGGCGGCGTCGTCGGGCTCGAGCGTGCTCGCCAGCCAGTAGGCCCGCCTGCCGGCTGCGCGGAAGTCGAGCATGTGGTCGGGCCGGCCGGGCTGCCGCCGGGCGACCGCCTCCGGATAGAGGCCGCTCCAGAAGAGCGTGGCGTCGCCGATGTGGCGATACTCGGCGAGCGCCTCCTGGGCCTCGTGTTGAACCTCGTGCGTGCGGGCGGCGACGAGCCGGCGGGCCACGTCGGACGGGCCTACATCGCCGGATGGCGGCGGTGTCAGGGCATCGTGCCGGAGAAACCGCACGAGCAAGAGGGCCACGTAATCGACCAGCGGCGGATCGACAACGCCCAGCCGGGAATGGAAGGCGTATTCCGTGAGCCCACGGAAGAAGCGTTCGATGTCGGATGGTTCATGCGCGGCAAACATTGCAGCCTCGCACAGTGGTGGTGCGGCAGCTATCGTTGCTACGCGTCGTTATAGGCGGCGGTTCCCCTTCGAGGCCACCGGAATTCACGGGCGATGGATGCTGCAACCTGCATGCCGCTCCTGCTGGCGGCCGGCCGCGAGGGGGCGTTGCGGCCGCTGCTCGTGCAGCTCGTCGTGATCATCCTCGCCGCCCGGGCCGGGGCGATCCTGGCCCGGTGGCTGCGGCAGCCGAGCGTGGTGGGGGAGATCGTGGCCGGATTGCTGCTGGGGCCTTCGGCATTCGGCGCCGTCGCTCCCGAGCTCTCCGCGGCGATCTTCAGCGGCGGTGCCAGCGGCGGCGAACTGGAAGCGGCTCTCACCGGTTTCAGCCAGATCGGCCTGATCCTGTTGCTCTTCCTCATTGGGATCGAGTTCGACTTCTCACATATTCGGCGGCAGGGGCGGCTGGCGGCGGCCGTGTCGCTGGCCGGGATCGTGGCCCCGTTCACGCTCGGGCTCGGGCTGGCAGCCCTCATGGCTCCGCGACTGGGGGTGCTTGGTGCCGAGGCCGCGATCGACACGCGGGCCTTCGCCCTCTTTCTCGGCACGGCGATGTCGATCACGGCGATTCCTATTTTGGGCCGGATGCTCATCGAGATGGGCATGCAGCACACGCCGCTCGGCGCCACCGTGATCGCGGCAGCCGCATGCGACGACGCCGTGGGGTGGACGCTCTTGGCTGCCGTGTCGGCGATCGCGGTCGGCCAGTTCGAGCTGGCGAACGTGGCGGGCATGATTGCGGCCACGCTCGGTATGGCCGTGGCGATGCTCGTCGTCGTGCGGCCACTGCTCCTTCCGCGGCTGGAGCGGAGCGTGGGGGCTGACGGCCGGCTGCCGCTCGGGATGCTGTCGCTCACGCTGGCGGTGCTGCTGGTGGCGGCCTACGCGACGAGTCGGATCGGCATCTTCGCGATCTTCGGCGCGTTTCTGCTGGGGGCGGTCCTCTCCGGCTCGCCGCGGGTGCGCGAGGCCTTTGCGAGCCAGCTCTCCGACTTCGTCACCGTGTTCTTCCTGCCGATCTTCTTCACGTATACGGGCCTCCGCACCAACATCGGCTCGCTCGGCAGCCTCGAGGCCTGGGGCTGGTGTGCCGCGGTGCTGGCCGTCGCCGTGATCGGCAAGTGGGGGGGCTGCGGCCTCGCGGCCCGGCTCGGCGGGCTGCCGGCGGGCGAGGCGGCGTGCGTGGGCGTGCTCATGAACACGCGGGCGCTCATGGAGCTGATCGTGATCAACGTGGGGATGGATCTCGGCGTCATCCCGCCGGCGGTCTATTGCATGCTCGTGCTGATGGCGATCGTGACCACGCTCATGGCGACGCCGCTGGCAACCAGGCTGCTGCGGGGCAGCCTCTACGAGTCGCGGCTGATAGAGCGGGGTTTTCTCCGAGAAAAAGCCAGCAGTTGACACATTCAGGACAGGTGTGTCTTATTTGTGCAGGTGTCGACCGTCCCCTGCCGATATGAGGCACTGCCATGCTGTCCCAGACCGTCGAATATGCCTTGCGGGCCGTCACCTACATGGCCACGGCGCCCAAGGCCCCGCATACGGTCGATCGGATCGCCGAGGCGACGCACGTGCCGGTGGCCTATCTGGCGAAGGTGATGCAGCAGCTCGTGCGGGGCAAGATCGTGGCCAGCCGGCGGGGAGTCGGCGGCGGCTTCATGCTCGCCAAGCAGCCCGACACGCTCCGGATTCTCGAGGTGGTGCAGGCGGTCGATCCGATCCAGCGGATCACGACCTGCCCGCTCGGCATCGCGTCGCACGGCAAGAAGCTCTGTCCGCTGCACCGCAGACTCGACAACGCGCTCGCCGAGATGGAGCGGGCCTTTTCCACATCGACCCTGGCTGAAGTGCTCGCGGAGCCGTCGCAGAGCATCCCGCTGTGCAGTTTTCCGGGTATCCCGGCGTGTAGTCCGAACTGACTCTGGTGTCTGACGGTGCCGCGTATCCGGAATGGGAGGTGATCATGCCGACCGTTTTTGTGCGATGGATGACGCCCCTGTTCGCCGTAGTGCTCGTGACGGCGTCATGGGCCCGGGCGGAGGATGATTTCGAGCGGCCGCCGATCAGCTACAGCGCGACGACGCCCGATAACGCAATCGAGCGGCTCCAGCGGCGGCTCGATGCCGGCGAGGTGACGCTCGACTGTGACGACCGCTATGGCTACCTGCGGAGCGTGCTCGACGCGCTCGACGTGCCGGTCTCCAGCCAGACGCTCGTGTTCTCGAAGACGAGCCTGCAGCAGCACCGGATCCGGCCGAGCAATCCCCGGGCCCTCTACTTCAACGACGACGTCTACATCGGCTACGTGCGGTCGGGCGACGTGGTGGAGGTGTCGGTGGCCGATCCGAAACTCGGCACCGTCTTCTACGCCCTCGACCAGGCGGCCGTGGAGAAGCCGCGATTCGTCCGGCAGACCGACGACTGCCTCATCTGCCACGGCGGCTCGCAGACCCGCGGGGCCCCAGGCCACGTCGTCCGCTCCGTCTATCCCGATCCCACCGGGCAGCCGCTCTTCTCGGCCGGCTCGTATCGCGTGGACCACACGACGCCGCACGGGCAACGTTGGGGGGGCTGGTATGTGACGGGCCGGCACGGGGATGCCACGCACCTCGGCAACATCACGTATCGCTCGCGGCCCGACGGCGACATGGGAGAGGATCGGTCGGGGCTCAACGTCGCCGACGTGAGCGAGCGATTCAACGAGGCCGGCTATCTCACGCCGCACAGCGACCTCGTGGCCCTCACCGTGCTGGCCCATCAGGCCCACGGCCACAACGTGCTCACGAAGGCCTCCTTCGACGCCCGCACCGCGCTCCACCGCGAGGATGCGCTCAATCGTGAGCTGAACGAGCCCGCGGGGCACCGGTGGCCGAGCACCAACACCGTGCTCGACGCGGCGGCGACGGCGCTCGTGGAGTGTTTCCTGATGTGCGACGAGGCGCCGCTCGAGGCACCGATCGCCGGCACGACGGACTTTGCGCAGGAGTTTGCGGCCGCGGGCCCGCGGGATTCGCAGGGGCGGTCGCTGCGGCAGCTCGATCTCCAGACGCGGCTGTTCCGGCACCCGTGCAGCTTCCTCATCTACACGGAAAGCTTCGACGCCCTACCGGACGAACTGCGGGAGCGGTTCTGGAAACGGATGGACGTGGTGCTCAGCGGCAGCGAGACGAGCGATGCGTTCGCCCACCTTTCGGCGGACGACCGGTCCGCGATTCGTGGAATCTTGGCGGCCACGAAGCCAGGCGCCCCGGACGCATGGCGCACGCCGTGACCCGCTGACCGCTTCCCGTAGGCCCGTCACTCCGTGACGGGCAGGCTTTCGGGTGTGGTCATGTCACGCCGTGACATGCTGCTTTCCGGTCACGGCGTGACCGGGCTACGGCCTATGTGGCGGCGGCGAGATCCGTGACGAACCGCTCGACCTTCGCGAGCATCGCCGGCTGTCCCTCCGGCGCCGACTCGGCGACGAGCCGCACGAGCGCCGAGCCCACGATCACGCCGTCGGCGACGGCGGCCACCGCCCGCACCTGCTCGGGCGACGAAATGCCGAAGCCCACGACGATCGGCACGTCGGTCTTCGTGCGGAGCCACGCGATCCGGTCGAGCAGCCCGGGGGGAAGATCGGTGCGGGCCCCCGTCACGCCCGCCACCGACACGCAGTAGAGAAACCCGGTGGACTTCCGCGCGATCGCCTCGGCCCGCTCCGGTGGCGTCGTCGGCGTCACGAGCCGCACGAGGGCGAGGCCCGCCGCGCGGCAGGCGGCGTCGAGCTCGTCGCTCTCCTCAAGCGGCAGGTCGGGCACCACGAAGCCGGCGAGACCGGCGGCTTTCGCATCGGCCACGAACCGGTCGATGCCGCGGCGGAAGATGATCGAATAGCTCACCATCGCCAGGATCGGCATCGTCACCTTCGCCGACGCCTGCTTCGCGATCGAGAGCACGCCATCGAGCGTGATGCCCGCCCCGAGCGCGCGGGTGTATGACGCCTGGATCACGGGCCCGTCGGCGATCGGGTCGCTGTAGGGCACGCCGAGCTCGCAGAGTGTGGCCCCGGCCCGGTCCACCGCCTCGAGCACGGCCACGGTCGTCGCCAGGTCGGGATCGCCGGCGGTCACGAACGGCGCGAGTGCCTTGCGGCCGGCAGTCCGGGCGGCCGCGAACGCTGCCTCGAGCTTCGCGATCGGCGTCGCGTTCTGAGTCAGTGCTGTCATCGTGCCACCCCGCTGCCGTCGGCGGCGAGTCCACGCAGCCGGGCGATCTCGGCGGCATCCTTGTCGCCCCGGCCGGAGAGGCAGACGACGAGGATCTCGCTCGGCGGCCGCTTCGCTGCCTCGTTCGCCGCCCAGGCAAGGGCATGCGAGGTTTCGAGCGCCGGCAGCACGCCCTCGCGCTGTGCGACCAGGTCGAAGGCATCGAGCGCCTCGCCGTCGGTCACGCTCGTGTATTCGACGCGGCCCGTGTCGTGCCAGTAGGCATGCTCGGGGCCGACGCCGGGGTAGTCAAGGCCCGCCGACACGGAGTGCACGTCGGCCGTCTGGCCGTCGTGATCCTGGAGCACGTAGCTCAATGAACCATGCAGGATGCCTGGGCTGCCATAGCTCAAGCTCGCTGCGTGGTCGCCCGGCTTGCCGGAGCGGCCCCCCGCCTCGACGCCCACGAGCCGCACCTCGGGATGATCGACGAACGGATAGAACATGCCGGCCGCATTGCTGCCGCCGCCGACGCAGGCCACGACCGTGTCGGGCAGCCGGCCGAGTTGCCGGCGGCACTGCTCCACCGTCTCGCGGCCGATGACGCTCTGAAAGTCGCGGACGATTCGCGGGAACGGATGCGGGCCCACGACCGACCCGATGATGTAGTGCGTGGTCTCCACCGATCCCATCCAGTCGCGCATCGCCTCGTTGATCGCGTCGCGAAGCGTGCGGGAGCCGCTCTCGACCGGCCGCACCTCAGCCCCCATGAACCGCATGTTGCGGACGTTGGGCGCCTGCCGGCGAACGTCTTCGGCCCCCATGTAGACCACGCATTCGAGACCGAACCGGGCACAGGCCGTGGCCGTGGCCACGCCGTGCTGGCCGGCGCCGGTCTCGGCGATGATCCGCCGCTTGCCCATCCGGATCGCGAGCAGGCCCTGGCCGAGCGTGTTGTTGATCTTGTGGGCACCGGTGTGGCTCAGATCCTCGCGCTTGAAATAGATCTGGGCGCCGCCGGCATATTCCGTGAGCCGCTTGGCGAAGAGCAGGGGAGTGGGGCGGCCGACGAAGGCGGAGAGCAGGGCGTCGAGCTCGGCATGAAACGCTGGGTCGGCCTGGGCCTTCGCATACTCCCGCTCCAGCTGGTCGAGCGCGGCGGAAAGTGTTTCCGGCACGTAGCGGCCGCCAAACCTGCCGAACCGCCCGAGGGCATCGGGAACGCTCGAAACCGCCACTGCGGCTGGCATGGGACGAAATCCTGAGGGGCGGGGAAGACGTACTCAACGGGACGCTCCGATTGTAGCCTGAGCCGTTCGAGCCACCATCCGGACCACGTGCGATGCCCGAACTGCCCGAAGTCGAGACGATGTGCCGCGGGCTGGACTGCGTCGTCGGCGGACGGATCGTCGCGGTGGAGTTTCCGCGGAGCCGCGTGCGGCCGCTCGCGATCAGGCCGGCACCCGCAACCCTCGGCCGGCGGATCGCAGGCCGCACGCTCGCGGCCGTGCGCCGGCGGGGCAAGCGGGTGGTGCTCGAACTGGCAACTGACGATCGGTCGGCCGACCCGCTCTGGCTGGCGATCGAGCCGCGGATGACCGGCCTGATGCTCGTCACCGAGCCGCCGTCGTCGGAGCACGTGCGACTCGTGCTCGAACTCGATCACGGCCGACGCGACCGCCCGCGGCGGGTGTTGTTTTGGGATCGGCGGGGCCTCGGCACGATCACGCTCTACGACCGGGCCGGGCTCGAGGCTGCCTGCGGTGCCGGGAAGCTCGGTCCCGATGGCCTCGAGGTGACGGGCATCGAGCTCGCTGCGCGGCTCGGCCAGTCGCGGCGGGCGGTGAAGCCGGCCCTTCTCGATCAACGAGCAGTCGCCGGCATCGGCAACATCTATGCAGCCGAGATCTTGTTTCGCGTGGGCATCGACCCGCGGTCGCTCTGCCGCCGGCTGTCGGCCGAGGCCTGGGAGCGGATCGCGTCGGCCGCGCGGAGCGTGCTCGCCGAGGCGGTGCGGTTCGAGGGCTCGTCGATCGGCGATGAGACCTACCGCACGGCCGACAACCGTGTCGGCAGGTTCCAGCATCGGCATCGCGTCTACGGTCGCGCCGACATGCCGTGCCACACATGTGGCCAGTCCATCGTGCGAATCGTGCAGGCCCAGCGGGCGACGTTCTTCTGCCCACGATGCCAGACGCGTCCGGGCTCGCGACGGCGGCCGTAGCCCCGTCACTCCGCGTGGGCAAGTCACGCCGTGACTTGCTGGATGTGATCCGGTCACGGCGTGACCGGGCTACTTATTCGGCCGTGAGGGGCTGCCAGTGCCCCAGGAGCCGGCGTATGCCGACGAGCGCAGCCAGGATGGCGGAGCGAAGTCGGCATCCGAGCGAGCGAAGAACAGGATGTTCGTAGCGAGCATCCGGCGACGGGGCATGGGCAGCTCCGAACCCGCACAACAGGAGGCCGACCCGCGGCACTGAGTGTGCGTCTGGAGGACGGAGCAGGTACGATGTCTCATGATCGGAGCCTTCGAGCCGCAGGAGATCGTCGCATGGCCACCTCGTCCGTTTCACTCTCCCGTCGTCGTCTGCTGCATGGGGCCGCGGCTTGTGCAGGTGTGCTCGCGGCAAACGGCCTGAACGCGGCGGGGGTGGACACGGCGGCCGCCACGGGCACGGCCGAGACGCTCGCGGGGCGGCTGCATGCGTCGCTCACGCCCGCCCAACGGGCGAAGGTCTGCTTCCCGTGGGACTACCGCCATCCGAAATTCGGCCTGCTGCGCACCCGCGTGGGCAACAACTGGAACGCCACCGAGCCCGCCGTGAAGAGCGACTTCTTCACGAAGGACCAGCAGCAGCTCGTCCGCGAGATCTTCGAGAGCCTCATCGAGCCCGATTGGCATGCCCGGTTCGACAAGCAACTGGAGGATGACACCGGCGGCTTCGGCCACGAGCAGTCGATCGCGCTCATCGGCGAGCCCGGCAGCGGCACGTTTCAGTTCCTGCTCACCGGCCGCCACATGACGCTCCGCTGCGATGGCGACTCGGCCGAGCATGTCGCCTTCGGCGGGCCGATCTTCTACGGCCATGATGCCGGCGGCTTCAACGAGGAGAAGGATCACCCAGGCAACGTGTTCTGGCCCCAGGCGGTCGCGGCCAACGGCGTCTATGCCATGCTCGACGGCCGGCAGCGGGCCCTGGCCCTCGTTGACGGACTGCCGAAGGAAACGGCGATCGGGTTTCGGGGCGCGAATGCCGGGGCCGGGATCCCAGTCTCCGAATTGTCGCCCGACCAGCGGGCCGAACTGGAACGGGTGCTCGGGATTCTCCTGGAGCCCTATCGCACCGCCGATCGCGACGAAGTTCGCGGCTGTCTGGCGAAGCAGGGGGGGCTCGACCGTTGCCGGCTTGCGTTTTACAAGCAGGGCGACATCGGCAGCGACGGTGTGTGGGACAACTGGCGGCTCGAAGGGCCGGCGTTCGTCTGGCACTTCCGTGGCGCCCCGCACGTGCATGTGTGGGTGAACATCGCCGACACGCCCGAGATCTCCACCAACGCCTAGAGCCCGCTGCGCCTGATACATGACAGACGTCTGCATCATCGGCGGCGGCATCATCGGCCTCTCGATCGCCCGCGAACTCGCCGGCCGCGGGCTGTCGGTGCGGGTGCTCGCCCGTGAGCCTGCCCGCCAGACCGCGTCGTGGGCCGCCGCCGGCATCTTTCCGCCGGCGCCGCGGTATGCCGGCGCACCGCCCGGCGACCTGCTCACGGCCTGGAGCGACGAACTGCATCGGCAATGGGCCCGCGATCTGCTCGACGAGACCGGCATCGACAACGGCCTTCGGGAATGCGGCGGCCTGCACGTCGCGGCCGATGACGACCAGTTCGCGCGGCTCCGCGCGGCGGTCGCGCTCTGGGAGGCACAGGGCACGCGGTGCGATGTGCTCGACGCGGCGGGCATCGCTGCCCTGGAACCCGCGCTGGCCGATGCCGTCAGCCGCGGGCGACTCATCGGCGGCTTCCACCTTCCTGCGGAGATGCAGATCCGACCGCCACGCCACCTGCAGGCACTGGAACGGTCGTGCCTCACGCGGGGCGTCACGATCGAAACGGGCGTCACGGTTCGCGATCTCGAGATCCGCGGCGGGCGGGTGCGGTCGGTGGCGGCAGAGCAGGAGGGGCACGCGACAGCAGTGCACGCGGAGCATTACGTGCTGGCCGCCGGCGCCTGGTCGGGGGCGCTTGCCGAGCGGCTCGGGCTCGCACTCATGACGCGACCGATCCGCGGCCAGATCGCCCTGCTGCGGCTTCCCGTCCAGAGACTCCGCCGGGTCGTGAACCGCGGGCTCGGCTATCTGGTGCCACGTGAAGACGGCCGGCTTTTGGTCGGCTCCACGCTGGAGGACGCCGGCTTCGCAGCCACGACCACGCCGGAGGCAATCGACAGCCTGCTCGTGATGGTGCGGGATCTGCTCGGCACCACTGACGGCGCCACGCTGGAGCAGTCGTGGGCCGGCCTGCGGCCCGCATCGATCGACGGCCTGCCCACGATCGGCCGCGTGCCGGCCTGCGACGACGCCTGCGTCGCCGCGGGGCATTTCCGCGCAGGACTGCATCAGTCCACCGGTACGGCCGTGCTCGTGGCCGATCTGATCACCGGGCAACCGACCGCACTCGACCCCTCGCCCTTCGCCCCCGATCGCTTGCCCGGCAGCACGGACGTCGTCGGCGAGTATCTGGCTCGTGCGGCTGCAGAAACGGTCTGACGGGAATCACCCGACCGTGGATCACCCGAGTTGGAGAAGCTCCTTGAGTCGCGCGGCCGCCGTCCGGCCGATGGGCAGCGGGTGTGGCACTCCTGAGAAGAACAGGAGCGTTTGGTCGCGCGACTGCCACTGCGTCGACTTGATCGCCGACAGCTGCACGACGAGGGACCGACTGACCCGCTGAAACGCCGTGGCAGGCAGCAGCTTCTCCCACTCGGCCATCGTTCGCCGCACGAGCCGCGACCGCCGGCCACGGGCCTGCACCCGCGAGTAGTTTTTGACAGCCTCGACCCAGACGATGTCGGCGTATGACACGACGTCGATCGAGTGACCTCGCTTGCCGGAGAGCGTGACCGTGTCGGCCGTGTCGGCCGAGGCGTCACCCGCTTCGTCGCCCCACTCGCCGGCGTCGTCTCCTTCTTTCTCGGTCGCGGAGCCCGCCGGCTCCAGTGCGGCATCCAGTCGGTCGAGCGTGATCGCAAGTCGATCCCGGTCTACCGGCTTGAGGATGTAGTCAACGGCCCCCTCCCGGAAGGCTTGAATCGCGTAATCCTCGTGTGCCGTCACGAACACGACCTTCGTGCGGGGGGCAGACGGCCGGCGAGATCGATCCCGAGGCGTCCCGGCATGTTGATGTCGAGAAACACCACGTCCACCGAACGGCCGGCCAGAAACCGTTCGGCGTCGTCGGCGGTGGCGGCGGTGCCGACGATATCGACGGCGTCGA
>JAPOJV010000182.1 GCA_029978085.1 bacterium | reverse complement strand
GGGCTCGGCGGGCACGTTTCCCTGCCTCGGCCCGGGCTGGTCGAGCTGCGCCAACACGCCGTTTCGTCGCCACAAGACCTGGGTGCACGAGGGGGGCATCGCCACGCCCTGGATCGTCCACTGGCCCAAGGGCATCGCCCTCAAGCCCGGCCTCCGCACCCAGCCCGTGCACGTGATCGACGTTGTGCCGACCGTGCTCGAACTGGCGGGTGTCGCGCCGCCGCGGGAGCACGCCGGCAGGCCGGTGCCCCCGCTGCAGGGCCGGAGTTTCGCCGCGTGCCTCGCCGATCCGGCTTCTCCGCCGGCACATGAGACGCTGTGGTGGTGTCACGAGGGCAACCGGGCCGTGCGTGTCGGCGACTGGAAACTCGTCGCCGCGAAAGGTGATCCGTGGGAGCTCTACGACCTCGCCGCAGATCGCTGCGAGACGACGAACCTGGCTGACCGCGAGTCCGCGCGGGTCACGCAACTCGAGCAGGCGTGGGAGCGGATCGCCGCCGACTGCCGCCGGCTCGCCGGCACGGAGTCGGCGGTGGGTGGTGCGGCCGCGGCCAGTCGTATCCCGGCAGCGGCGGCGACGCACCCGGCAACACCGCCTTCGATCCGGTGATCCGCAGTAACGGGACGTTCGTGAAGACCAAGGGCTATTGCACCGATGTATTCTTCGATGCGGCCCGCGACTGGATCGATGGCCAGCGCAAGGCCGACACGCCGTGGCTCGCGAAGTCGGCAGGGTGTAGACTGCCGCACCCTCGGGAGCACCTCATGGCCACGGACGAACAGCCCACCGGCAGCCGCCTCGGTCTGGCGCTCTTCTGGCTCTACGTGGCGCTCTATGGCGGCTTCATGGCGCTGGTGCTGGCCCGCCCCGATCTGCTTTCGTGGCGACCGTTCGGCGGCGTGAATCTGGCGATCGCCGCAGGGATGGGGCTGATCGCGGCCGCCTTCCTGCTCGCCGTCGCCTACATGGTCGCCCGGGCGGGCCGCTGAGGGGAACGACGCAGGATGCTCCACGAAACCTCCCCGCTGGCCGTGCTGATCTTCGCCACGTTCGTGCTCGGCGTGATCGGGCTCTCGTTCTGGCTGGGCCGCAAGAAGCAGTCGGCCCAGGAGTATTACGCCGCCCACGGCCAGGTGCACTGGTTCGTCAACGGCATCGCCTTCGCCGGCGATTACCTCTCGGCGGCCTCGTTCCTCGGCATCTGCGGGATGATCGCCTTCTCGGGCTACGATGGCTTTCTCTATTCGATCGGCTTCCTCGCCGGGTGGGTGGTGGCGCTGTTCGTGATCGCCGAGCCCATCAAGGCGCTCGGCCGATTTACGTTCGCCGACGCACTCGACGCGAAGTTCAACAGCCGCGGCATCAAGCTGGCCGTCGCCGTCTCGACGCTCGTGGTCAGCGTCTTCTACCTGATCCCGCAGATGGTCGGAGCCGGCTCGCTGATCACGCCGCTGCTCGGCCTCCCTCATGCCGTGGGCGTGGTCCTGGTGGGCGTGGCGGTCACGCTGATCGTGGTCACGGCCGGCATGGTCTCGACCACGTGGGTGCAGTTCATCAAGGGCTCGCTTCTGGTCTTCTTCTGCGGCGTGCTCACGATACTGATCCTGGGCCGGGGCCTGCAGGTGAATGCCGGTCGCCCCGGCATCGAAAACCTCGCGGCCCAGGTGAAGACGATCCGCCCCGACGGCACCGTGCTCATCGACGGCGTCCCGCAGACGCAGGATCATGACCTGCGTCCCGTGGGCACGCTCCTGCGGCTGCCTGAGCGCTACGCCGGCAAAACCTCGACCGGTCCGCTCCATCCGCTGGAATACCTGGCCGCCCTCGAGGATTCGACGATCGTCACCTGGTCGGCGAAGCGGCACATCGACGAGCAGGGCACGCATGTCACCTATTCGCCCGTGGAGCGGACGGGGGCGGAGGTGCTCACGCCGGGGGGATTCTTCAAGGGGCTCTCGACCGGCAGGCTGGCCGACCGGCTCGACTTCGCGAGCCTGATGCTCGCCCTGTTCTGTGGCACCGCATCGCTGCCCCATATCCTGATCCGCTACTACACCGTGAAAGACGCCGCCGCCGCCCGCAAGAGCACTGTCGTGGGGATCGCGGCGATCGGCGTGTTCTACGTGCTCACGCTGTACCTCGGACTGGGTGCGATGACGAGCGGCGCCCTCGACCCAACCGACACCAACATGGCGGCGCCGCTCCTGGCGAAATCGTTCAGCACCACGCTGTTCGCGATCATCTCCGCGATCGCGTTCACGACGGTGCTCGGCACCGTGAGCGGGCTGATCATGGCCGGCAGCGGCGCGGTCGCCCACGACCTCGTCGAGAACGTCTGCGGCGTGCGGATGACCGACCACGAGAAGGTGCGGTGCGGCAAGATCGCGGCGGTGGCCCTGGGGGTGATCGCGATGGCCCTCGGCATCCTCTTCAAGAGTTTCAACGTGAGCTTCTTGGTCGGCTGGGCGTTCAACATCGCGGCGAGCGCCAACCTGCCGGCCCTCGTGATGCTGCTCTTCTGGCCGCGGACGACGAAGCAGGGGATCGTCGCGGCCGTCACGGCGGGTATGCTTTCCTCGCTGACCTGGATCCTGCTTTCGGCCGACACGTTCGAGAAGGTCTACGGCCTGTCCCGCGACCTATCGCCGATGCCCTTCAGTCAACCAGGGCTCGTGACGATTCCGCTGGGCTTCGCGGTACTCGTCGGTGTCTCGCTGCTCACCCCGTCTCCCGCCTCCGCCAGCCGCTGACGTCCGCCCCATGCATCGTCCCGCCGCCGATCGGCCCGTGATCGCCTGCACCGCCGCCCACCTGCCGGCGATCCAGGCGATCTACAACCATGCGATCCTGCACTCGACGGCGCTCTACGAATACCACGAGCGAACCGATGCCGTGATGCAGGAGTGGTTCGCGGTGCGGATGAGCGACAGAACGCCGATCCTCGGCATCGAGTTGGAGCCGGGCGTCCTCGCCGGCTTCGCCACGTGGGGGCCGTTTCGGCTGCGGCCCGCCTACAAGTACACAGTCGAGCACTCGGTCTATGTCGACGAGCGGTTTCGGGGCCGCGGCGTCGGCCGGCTGCTGCTGGAGGCCATTGTCGCCGAGGCCAGGGCCCGCGACCTGCACACGCTCGTCGCCGGGATCGATGCCTCCAACACGGCGAGCATCGCCCTGCACCGGGCGGTGGGCTTCACGTGCTGCGGCACGGTCTATGAGGCCGGCTTCAAGTTCGGCCGCTGGCTGGACCTCGAGTTCTGGCAGTTGGTGCTCGAGACACCAGCCCGACCCGTGGACGGCTGAGTTTCACACCCGCGGCAGTTCGAAGCCCTTGCGGTACTCGCGGCCGAAGCGGCGGTTGGCCTCATCGTCCGTCGACCGCTCGGTGCGCGGGTCGATCACAAGCTCGCGGCCAAGCTTCAAGGCCGTCGTGGCGTAGTCGATCGGATTGTCGGCGAGGTACCTTTCGAAGCTGTCCCAGGTCGCGACCACGTGCGGATCGGCTGCGGCGAGCGACGGCCGCGTGCCGGGCGTGACGGCCTCGCCGAGCGACCACGAAACGTTGCCCAGGTGAGACAGCGCACTCGACAGGTGGCCATCCTCGATGTCGAGGTGGAGGTCGGCGTGGTTGCGACTCTTCACGGCAGCCACGAAGTTGGCGAAGTGGTCACGGTAGCTGCCCCCTGACCAGGCTCCCAGCGGCGTACCGTCGTAGGTGAAGGCCGCCCCTGAGGCGTAGTTCGGAGCGACGGCGAAGCCCTCGGTTCCGTACCAGACGTTGCAGGCTCCCGTGAACGGCTGCGGTCCTTTCAGCCCGTACGTCACCGACGCCTTGATCGGCAGGCCGCGGACGTCGGAGATGAGCAGGGCGTCGTCCCACTGGAAGATCGTCACCTGGCAGTTCGCAACGTCGCCATTGTCGACGTAGCCCAGGCGGCCGCCGACGCTCACCACCCGCCGCGGCAGCTCCTGCTTGCCGAGTCCCCAGCGGGCCTTGTCGAGTTCATGGGGGTTTTGGTTGCCGAGGTCGCCGTTGCCCGTCAGCTGCGTCCAGTGCCAGTCGTAGTGGAGCTTTTTGCGCTTCGGCACGTCGGAAGGAGCTGGTCCCGCCCAGAGATCGAAGTCGAGCCCCGGCGGGACCGGGGCGGGCGTGTCGACCAGGCCGATGCTGTTGCGCTGCCGGTAGCAGATGGCCCGGGCAGCCTTGACCGCTCCGAGCGTGCCGCTCTTCACGAAGTCGAGCGTCTGCCGCATGCCGCTCATGCTGCGGCTCTGCACGCCCATCTGGCACATGCGGCCGAGCTTCCTCGCCCACTGCGTGATGACGCGGCCTTCCTCGACGTTGTGGCTGCAGGGCTTCTCAACATAGACATCCTTGCCGGACTGCATTGCCCACACGGCCATCAGGGCATGCCAGTGATTCGGCGTGGCGATCGTCACCGCGTCGATGTCGCGGCGATCGAGGAGACGGCGGACGTCCTGCACGTACTCCGGCGGCCGCAGCTCGTTCTTGAAGTGCTGCTCGCAGAGCCGCACGTAGGCGGCCGGATCGCAGTCACAGATGGCGACGAGATCGACGTCGGCGACCTGCTTGAGTTCGGCGACGTGCCAGCGCCCCTGTCCATTGACGCCGATGACCGCCATCCGGACCCTGTCGTCTCCGGGGCGAGCCGCTTCCGACCGCGCATCCGCTGCGATGCCGCGGGCGGCCGGAAGGCCGGCAAGGGCGACGGTCGTCGCCGCCAGCGCGTGTTCGAGAAATTCACGACGGGACGGATGCATCTGAGGGCGACCTCCGAGAGCCGCGCGGGGGACATAGTCGAGCCAGCTCCTGCCGGCGGCGACTACGTCAGTCGTAGCCTACACCGTGGCCGAGCGCGAGGCATTGCCTGCCCGGGGGCCATCCTGCGGCCGGCATCACCGTCAGCCCGGTTGTCGGGAGCCTTTTTTGCCGGTCGTGACGCCGTTGCTCGAGCCGTTTCGCCGGCCGCGTCGCGGGTCCGACTGCTCATCAGCCGTCGGATAGTAGGCCACGCTCAGCACCTTCGCGGTCCCGCGTCCGGCCGGGGCGATCGCGTGCGGAATCGCCGCATGGATGTAGAGGCTATCACCCGGAGCCAGCTGAATCTGCTCGTCGCCATAGGCGTCTTTGACGCTCCCCTCGAGCGCAAGTAGGATTCGCTCGCCATCGTGGCT
>JAPOJV010000096.1 GCA_029978085.1 bacterium | reverse complement strand
GTGATGCCATGCGGCTTGCACGGGCCCTGCTCATCGCAGTCGCACTTGGCTTGGTCGCAGCGGGCTGCGGCGTAATGAACCTGCTGCCTGGCCGCTCGATCCACCAGCGATGTGGCTGGAGGGCGGAGGACTACTTCACCGATCCAAAGGTGATCATGCTCTGCCGCGCCATCGAAGCGAACGATCTTGCCGAGATGGAGCGGCTGGTGAAGGCGGGGGCCGACGTCAACGCGCAGGGCAAGGACAAGATGACGCCACTGCTGTGGGCGTTTCCGGACAACCATCTGCCGCGATTCAAGTGGCTGCTCAAACATGGCGCAAACCCAAACGTGGTGGTCGAGAGTGGGTTCAACACTCGGCAAACGATCAGCCGCGGAGAATCGGTGACGCTCCTGGCCTGCAAGACGTCGTATCACGGCTACTTTGACGCGGTGTTCGACAACGGCGGCGACCCCAACATTCGGCATACCGGGCCGTTGGGGTTTTCTCAGACGCCGTTGTTTGCAGTGATCACCCGTGGCGCCGGTGACAAGGCGGCAAAAATACGCCGGCTTATTGAGTTGGGGGCCGACATGAACGTGCTTTCAAACGGCGGGACCCCCGTCATGCAGGCGGTGAGCTGGTTCGGGCAGTATGAACTTGCGATCATGATGCTCGATGCGGGTGCGAACTTCCGGACGTATGGCGAAAGCGAGAGCCAGCGACTCATTCACATCGTTGCCAAACAGGAGCGTCGCCTTGGCCAGTACACCCCTGAGCAACGAGCGAAGTTTCACGAACTGGTGAAGTGGCTCGAAGACCGCGGCGAGTCGTACGCAGAGGCGAAGGCGGATATCGGGCGTTGGGATTCGTGGTGCCGAACAACCGGTGAGTTTCGCGAGAAGATGGACGCCGAGATCGCGGAGCGCAAGGCCGCTGCGGCGAAGCAGCGAGAGTGACCACAGGATGGTGCTACAGGCCGTGATCGATCAGACCAGAAAGCCGCTGTCCCGAGCGAGAAGCGAACTCACACGATCCGCCGGCGGCGAGCACGTGCCCCGACCGGCGGTTTTCGCGTGTTGGCGTGGGTTCCCGCTGGCCGGCTGAGGCACCGCCTTCAAGCACGATCGGGCATTACCGGAACGTCAGCTCCAGCATCGAGAAGTCGTCTTGGAAGTCGTCGCGGCCGGAGATCGACCGGACGTGGGAGACGAGGGCGTCCATTGGGTTGGCCGTGGCCGGGCGGGACGACAGCGTGGCGAGGAAGTCCTTGAACGGCCACATCGAGCCGTCGGTCAGGCCGATCTCGAAGGCGCCGTCGCTGTAGACGAAGAGGCGGGAGCCAGGGGCCACCTGGGTTTCGCTGGACTCGAATTCAAGGCCGTCCACGGCGCCGATCAGGGGACCGTCGGAGTCGAGAAGCTGCGGCTCGGCACCGGCGGGCCTCAGAAGCAGGGCCGGAGGATGCCCGCCGCCAGCCCACCGGAGCCGTCCGGACGGGGCATGGTGCACGCCGTACCAGATGGTGAAGAACATGTCGTTCTGCCGCTCCATCGGGAAGGCCTTGTTGAGGGCCGCCAGAACGGCACCGGGATCGTGGAAATCGGTCTGCGGCAGGGCCTCGCTGCGGATCGCGTTGAGCGCCGACACGGAGAGCAGCGCGGCGCCGACCCCGTGGCCGCAGACGTCGAGCAGGTAGATCGCGAAATGCTCGGCGTCGAGCTGGTGGTAGCCGAAGGCGTCGCCGCCGAGGGCTTCCGACGGGATGAACCGCCAGTCGGCCGACACGGAGCCGCTCTCTTGCGGCGGCGGCAGGAGCGACCGCACATACTGGGCCGCCGTGGCCAGGTCGTTGGCCAGCGTCTGCTGGCTGGCCTGGAGCGCCGTGAAGGCCTCGTTCCGCTCGAGCAGGGCCACATATCCCCGCGAGTGGTACCGCACCCGGGCGATCAGTTCGAGCCGATCGGGCAGCTTCACGATGTAGTCATTGGCCCCCAGCGCGAAGGCCTCGGCCTTCACCGCCGGCTCCTCCTTCGTGGAGAGGACGATGATCGGCACGTCGCGGAACCGCTCATCAGCCCGGAACTGCCGCACGAGCGAGAGCCCGTCGATCTCCGGCATCACGAGATCCTGGAGAATCACCGTCGGCTGCACTTCCGCGGCCTTCTGCAGGGCCGCCGGAGCGTCTTTGCAGTAGTGAAACGCGATGCCTGGCTCGTCGACGAGCATCCGCCGCACGGCCTCGCCGATGATCGGCTGGTCGTCGACGAGCAGCACGGTGGTGACACGGGGGGCAGGCGTAGCAGGAATGGCCATGAACGCAGTCTCGAGGGCTGAACTCCTGGATGCTACCACGCCCGCCCCATCGCCATCCGCCACCGCACTCCCGAGCTATTTTGCAGTGGTGCGACCCCCTACGGCGTGGGTTCGGGGTTGCCTCTGCCGTCTCGCCGGACGTTCGCTTTGGGCATCCATGCACTGCGCTCACTCGATGGTGGCTGCGCTCTCGGCATCCTGCCTTCGCTTGCCACCAACGCCGTCGATCCGGCAGAGGCAACCCCTCACGGCGTTTTGTCTGGCACCGATCGCGCGAGTGTCCGCTTGGGGCGGCAGGCTGGCGAGGACTCGAGTGAGAAGGCGAGGATTTCCTCGCCGGTCACCGTCGAGATGTCGTGGTGCACGCTCACGAGTTTCACGCCCGTGGCCGCCTCCACGACCTCCTCCAGCCGCGGCCGGCCGGTGGCCACCATATGGGCCCGCACCTGCTTGAGCAGCGCCCGGCCGTTGCCGTTGCCCGGGTCATGGCCGTTGCCGTGCCCGTTGCCCACTCCATGAACAGCCTGCCCGCTCGTATGGCCGTCGGGCTCGCCGCCGGCGTGCGGCGCGATGAGCTGCCGCTCCGCCGGCGTGAGCACGCCTTGCAGCCGCACGACGAGGAGCGAACCGATCAGGTGCGCGTGGATGTCACGCGGCCCCCGGCCGATGTACTCCTGCTGGAACCGCGACACGCCGTCACAGACGGCGGCCTCGATCTCACCCTGGGATTTCATGGTCAGCCCTCGCGGCGCTGACCATCCCCCGTCCGTGCGGCCATTCCGGCGGCCGCCGTGGCTGCCTGCCCGTCGCCGTTGCCGTTGCAGATCCGATCCCAGACCTCGCGGCGGTGGATCGGCATCCTGGTATCGGCCTCGAAGCCCAGCCGCACGCGGCCCCCTTCGATCTCCAGCACCGTGATCTCCAGGGCCACCGTCATGTCTTCAGGCCGGCCGATCACCACGCTTTCCCGATTCTTTCGTGTCAGCACCAACATGGGTCACCTTCTTCATGGTTGCGGATCCCTCCGGGGGGGTCACGCGCGGACGGCTCCAATGCCGCCCGTCACGTACTGTCCGTTGTGCGAAGAGGCCACGGCACCGGCGAACTGATCGCGGGCGGCCTGGCTGTGCGACGCGTGGAGATGCGCGTCGATGGGGACGCCGAGCGTCGGCAGTCCCTGGCCGAACAGGAACAGGTCGACGTCGGGATGGGTCGTGAACGTCTTGAGCACGCTGCCCGTGTCGACATCGACATGGGCGATCGCGCCGTGAAGCTGCACGCCCGTTGCCTCGCGAATGTGCTCGATGAACGACTCGATGGCGTGCTGGAAGAGCTCATGGTGCACGTTCCGCACGCGGTCGGCACCGGCCGGACTGCGCGCGAGCCTCCGCTCGACGCAGGAAAACGGCTCGTGCAGATTCACCACCATCCAGTCGCCGGTCGCCACCACCGACACGCTCGTCGGTGATCGGCCCAGCAGCAGATGCTCGAACGTGCCGGCGGCGTGCGCCACCTGGCGGGCGAGTCGATCGACGAAGAGTCGCGTCATGAAAGCGGAACGCCATCAGGTGAGGGAGTGGGTTGTGTTGTCCGGCACAAACGAAAAAAGCCGGCGGGAAAGAAGGCCCGAAGGCACTCTCTCACGCCGGCTTACGCTGCGACGGACCTCCCGGCATGTGGCCGGGCTGCCCCTCGACTCGTCTTCCGTCTCATTGTGGTGGGCGATCGCGAAGACCGCCCTTTTCCACGACCTCGACGCATGCTTGGGCGTCGTCGCTGTCGCGGAATGACGGGATTATATTGGGGGGTCTGGGGAACGCAAGGAAAATTTTCCGGCTGGCGCGGTCTCGCGGTCGCGCATCCCTTGTAGACCGCCCAGGTGGACCACGCTGGAGGACGTGTGATGCCCGTCGGTCACTTGCGCCGAAACTGGTCGTGCACGAGTCACCCCCACCACGAGGGGGTGCCGTCAGGGGGTGAGGCTGGCATGAAATCCCAGGGTGAGATCGAGGCCGCTGTGTGCGATGCCGTGTCACGGTTCCAGCAGGAATACATGGGCCGCGGCCCGCGGAACGTGCATGCCCATCTCATCGAGAACCGCTTGTTCGTGCACCTCCAAGGCGTGCTGACCGCGGCGGAGCAACGCTTGCTCGACGGCGATGGCGTCGCCAACGGCCGGGGCGCGGAGTTGCTCAAGCAGCTCCGCAACCAGCTCCTCCTGGCCGGGCGGCCGATGCTCGAGTCGCTCGTCCGCGACGCGGCCGGATCGGCTCCGATCAGCGTGCATCACGACATCAGTCCGGCGACCGGCGAGGAGGTGCTCGTGCTCACCCTCGCCGCCGCCCCCCCCTGCCGCGACAAGCGGCGGAAGTGACCGTCTCCCAGTCGGTGGCCGAAGGCGTTCGGCCCATCGGATCGCCGGCGGAGCGGGGGCCTGAGCCGCCCCCGCCCGCCGGCGGTTTTACTTGGTTTCTCGCAAGCCATCGCCACGCCGCCCCTCCGCGGCATTGTGACCCAGGGTGTACGGAGAGTAGTGTTGGAGGCGCAGGCGGTGTGACCCCCACTCGTTCTCAGGCACTCTCATGACGAACCAGCAGCCGATCGGCGGCAGTGCGATGTCCGTCACGTGGCCCTGGGTGCCGAGCGTGGCCCTGATCACCGCCCTGACCATCCTGTTCTCCGCCTTCGTCTTTCCGCCGGTCAAGGCACCCGGGGTTTCGATTTCGAAGGCGAGTTCCGCCGGCACCGAGACCGCCGCCGCAGAGCACACGGGCCGCGACGCGGAGGAGGACGGCGGCGGCGAGAATGAGTTCGACGATCTCGTCGTGGCCAATCCGACGGCGATCACCTCAGCGCCATCCCCATTGGCATGCCGCCGGGGACGGCCGTCGGCAGACGCTGCCTGGCCGGCCGCCGGGCGGCCGCATGGGCCGGATTCGGTCCGTGGGCCTCCCGCCTGACGCCGGCATCGACACGAAGGCGATCCCGCCGGACGCCCCGGCGCCATGACTGCCATCCGTGGCGTGCCGCGCGATTGCTTTCGGCCCCCTCCCTGCCATCTCCGTCCGTGGCCCCCCATGCACCCCGATGACGACCAGCTCGCGCAGATGATCGCTTCGGCGGCCAGACTCCTGCCGCCGCAGGGGCCGATCGATGCCTTCGTGGCCCAAAACACGCTGCAGGGATTCGAGGACCTGCCTTTTGACGAGGCCCTCGTGCGTGCGGCCCGCCTGCACGGGGCACAGCCGTTCCTCCCGGAATCCTTCTATCGCGGCGAGCTGGAGCGTGGCCGTATCCAGGCGTCCGATCTCGACGCCGTGCTGACGGCAGATCTCGGCGACCGCCCCGGGCTGGCGCTGGCCGGTGGCCGCATTCGCCTTCGCGACCTGCAGCGGACGCTCTTGATCCACGGCGTGCGGCACGAGAGCGACGCCGCCGTCCGCTGGACACTCACCGAGAACGCGGTGCTCGACGGCGACGACGCCGGAAGCGACCTCTGGCATGCCTGCGTCGAGGCGTCGTCTCGCTCGAGGCCCTCGGTCGTACACGTGCGACCACCACTGCGGCACCGTGATCTGATCCTCGCCCTTGACCCGACGCTCGATACCGACGCACTGGTGCATCCGCTCCTCATCCGGATGACCGCCGCGTATCTCGACCAGGGCGTCGCCTCCTGGCCCATGCCCGACCGCCAGCAGGGACTGCTCGCCGCGGTGGCCGGGCTCTACTCCGGGCGGATCGGGCCGCTGCCGCCATGGTGCGCAGGGCTGCCCGACCGGCTGCACGGCATTCACAGCCACGGCGAGCCCGACCGCGAAGCCTACGAGGTGATCCGCGCGGAACTCGCGGCGCTCGGGGTGCCCGCGACCTCTTGGCCCGAGTTCATTCCCCTCACGCTGGTCGCCCTCCGCGGCTGGGCGGGAATGATTCGGCAATTCGCGGAACGTCCTGACCGGGCTCCGGTCGAAGCGGTGCCAGCCCGGCTGGCCGACTTCCTCGCCCTGCGGCTCGTGCTCGACCGTCTGGCCGTCGAGTACGCAGCCCGCTGCCTGAACTTCCGCGGCCCGCCGACGAGCGACGCTGCCGCAGCGCCGCTGGCCGCCTTCTGCACGGAACTGCGTGACCGCCATCCGCCGCGTCGCGGAGCCGGGAGCCTCGCCCGCGCCTTTCTCCTTCTCCAGGTGGCCAGGCTCACGGGCCTTTCCGCCGCCGACATCCGCGCACTCGACGACAACGAATTGCTGGAACTCGAACTCTCGATCGCCGCCTTCGACTCGATCGCCCGCCGGCGGATCTTCCACCTTGCGTATGAGCGTCGGCACGGCATCGGTGTGCTCGACGGGCTTGCCGCCCAGGCATCACTTCCCGCCCGGAGCCCCGGTGGCCGCCCCCGGGTGCAGGCAGTCTTCTGCATCGACGATCGCTGCGAGTCGTTCCGCCGGCACCTCGAGGAGTTCGCCCCCGACATCGACACGTTCGGGACGGCCGGCTTCTTCGCGGTGCCGATGTATTACCGCGGCATCGACGACTGGCATGCCATCCCGCTCTGCCCGCTCGTCGTGCGGCCGCAGCACACGGTCACCGAGGCGCCCGCATCCGAATCGCTCGCCAGCCATCGGCTGCGACAGGCGGTGCGACGGTCGCTGGGGTGGTTCCGCGGCAGCATGGCCACCGGCAGCCGCACGCTCTTCCGCGGCGGCCTGCTCACGTCGATCGGTGGTGCGGTCGCGGCCGTGCCGCTCGTGGCCCGCGTGGCCTTTCCGCGGATCACGTCCCTCGTGACCGGCGGAGCTGCCGAGTACGCCCGCAGCCGCGTCCGCACCAGCCTCGACCTCCGCCGTCAGGGCGACGCACTGCTGCCAAACGGCACCCAGCGGGGCTTCGACGCCGCCGAGATGGCGGCCATCGTCCGCCGGCTCCTCGAAGACATAGGCCTGATGACCAGCTTCGCGCGGCTCGTCGCCGTGATCGGACACGGCTCGACGAGCCTCAACAATCCGCACGAGAGCGCCTATGACTGCGGTGCCTGTGGTGGCGGCCGCGGCGGCCCGAATGCCCGCGCCTTCGCCCTCATGGCCAACGACCCCGACGTGCGTGCCCGCCTGGCGGCAGAAGGCCTCGTCATCCCCGCCGACACGGTCTTTCTCGGCGGGATGCAGGACACATGCACGAGCCGCGTCACCTGGTACGACGTCGATCGCCTGCCGGGGAGTCACCGCGGCGACTTCGACACCTTCCGCGTCGACTGCGAAACCGCGGGCGGCCTCGATGCCCAGGAGCGATGCCGCCGGTTTTATTCCGTGCCGCTCGACGTCTCACCGGCCGAGGCACTGCGGCGGGTGCAGGAACGGGCGGGCGATCTGGCCCAGGTGCGGCCCGAATATGGCCACGCGAGCACGGCGGTGTGCATCGTGGGAAGACGGGAACGGACCCGCGGCCTGTTCCTCGACCGTCGGGCGTTCCTCGTCTCGTACGATCCGACCACCGATGGCGACCTCGCCATCCTCGAGCGAACACTCGCGGCGGTCGGCCCCGTGAGCAGTGGCATCAGCCTCTGCTATCTCTTCTCCCGGCTCGATCCACTCGTCTATGGCGCGGGCACGAAGCTGCCGCACAACATCACCGGCCTGATCGGCGTGATGGATGGCCACGCCAGCGACCTGCGCACGGGCCTGCCACTCCAGGGCGTCGAGATTCACGAGCCGGTGCGGCTGCTGATGGTGATCGACGCGACCACCGAGGCGATCCGCGCGGTGCTCGAGCGTCTGCCGACCGTGCGCACCCTCGTCACCAATCGCTGGGTGAGGCTCGCCGCCTGGGATCCTGCCACGGGCAGCCTCGCCACGTATGAGCCTGCTCCAGCCGGCGATCGGTTCGTGCCCTACGCGCCAGAGCAGGCCGTGCTGCCGGTCGCCGCCAGTTCAGCCGACTGGTTCCGCGGCCACCGCGGCCACCTGCCTCTCGCCCGGATCGAGCGGGGCCTACAGATCGAGCGACCCGTTGCCAGCGAGGGGCATCGATGACCGAGGCCACCATCGCGGTCCTGCATGACGTCGTCGCCACGCTCGTCACATGGCAGCTGGCTGCCCCGGCTGCGACGCTCGCCGCCATCGGCCTGCCCGCCTTGCTCGGCAGGCCACTGGCCGAGCGCACGACCACCCGCCTCGTCGGCGCCGGCTTCACGGCTGGTTTTCTCGCGGCCCTGCTCACGCTCGCCGCCCTCGCCGCCCGCGGCTTCTCGGCCGAGGTGGTGCATCTCGGCACGCTCTTCTCCGTCGGGCACCATGCCGCCACGATCGAACTCGTGGCCGACGGCCTCTCGGTGCCCTACGTCTGCTTCTCCACCGGCCTCTGCTGGCTTGTGAATGCCTTTGCCGGCAAGTATCTCCATCGCGAGCCCGGCTTCACGCGGTTCTTCATTCTGCTCACGCTGTTCGGCACGGGCATGAACCTGATGGTGCTCGCCGGGAGCATCGACGTGCTCTTCGCCGGCTGGGAGTTTCTCGGCATCTCGTCGACGCTGCTCATCGGGTTCTTCCACGAGCGCCGCAACGCCGTCGGCGCGGCACTGCGGGCCTTCATCACCTACCGGCTCTGCGACATGGGCCTGCTCATCGCCGGCGTCGTCGTCCACCACGCGGTTGGCTCCGGCGACTTCGAGCGGCTGTTTCGTGGCACATGGCCCGATGCCGTCTGTCTCGTCGACCCCACGACCGCCCTGATCGTGGCCCTCCTGCTCGTCTTCGCCGCCCTCGGCAAGAGTGCGCAGGTGCCCTTCTCCGGCTGGCTGCCGCAGGCGATGGAGGGACCCACGCCGTCGAGCGCCATCTTCTACGGCGCACTCTCGATCCACGCCGGCGCCTACGTGCTGCTGCGGTGCGAGGCGGTGCTCGATGCGGCCCCTGTCGCGGGCTGGCTGCTGGTCGCGATCGGCATCGGCACCGCCCTCCACGCGGCCGTGGTCGGCAGCGTACAGACCGACCTCAAGAGCATGCTCGCCTACGCCTCGATGACGCAGGCCGGGATCATCCTGGCGGAGATCGGCCTGGGACTGCGGATCGTGCCGCTCGTCCACGTGGTCAGCCACGCGATCCTCCGCAGCCTCCAGATCCTCCGCTCGCCCTCCGCCCTGCACGACCGGCACGAACTCGCCGCCGCGCTCGGCGGCCCGCCCGGCGCGGCCACATTCTCGATCCTCCGGCTGCTCCCGGACCGCTTCGGTCGGTGCCTCTACCGCATCGCACTGGAACGCGGCTTCGAAGACGCGGCCGTGCAGCGGTTCGTCATCCGGCCGGTGCTGGCCCTGCTCGAGGGAGCCCAGGCCGCTGAGACACGGCTCGTCGAACTCGCAGGCGGGGCCGACGCCGAACCCCGCCGCACCGATCGCGACGGAGGTGCCACATGACGCCGCCCGAAGCGATCATGCTCGGCTGTGTTTCACTCTGCATCGCCGCTCCGCTGGTCGCTGCGGCCGCCGTGCGACTGCTCGGCGAGCGGATCAGCCCGCGGCTTCCGGCTGCGACTGCGATCGGGGTGTCGCTGGCGGCCGCATGCGGCCTGGCCGCGGTCTGGCACTCGACCGCCGGCCGACCATTCCTCTTCGGTCCGCGGCTGGCCGGCGGCGGACTCGTGCATGTCGACGGCCTCACCGCGCTCCTGCTGCCGTATGTCGCGATTGTGGACCTGGCCATCGTGCTGGTGGCGCCGCGGCGGGCGCTGGCGACCGCAGGCGTGAGCCGCCTCTTGATCGGAGCCGCCATCACGATGGCGACGATGACGACGGCCCATCCGGCGGCGCTCGTCGTGCTCTGGGGCGTATCGATCCTCTCCACGTGGCTGGCCGTGCGGAGCACGCTCGGCGGCCGTCCCGCAGCCCGG
Source organism: bacterium (assembly GCA_029978085.1). Classification (GTDB taxonomy): domain Bacteria; phylum Planctomycetota; class Planctomycetia; order Pirellulales; family UBA1268; genus QWPN01. The sequence goes on along the minus strand of JAPOJV010000096.1, from coordinate 1,391 downwards.
CTCTACGGCCTCGCCATGACCGCGGCGCTGGCCTGCATGGCCCTGGGCACCGCGCTCATGCTCGCCGATCCGCCCTGGATCGGCGGCTGCGGCTCCGTGGGCGCGACAGGCGGATGGCTCGTGGCCATTGCGGTGATGATCCGCAAGGGGATCGTGCCCTTCCACTCCTGGTATCCGGCGCTCTTTTCCGGCGCCTCGCTCGCCACGGCCCTCGTGGTCACGATGCCACAGGTGGCTACCTACACCGCCGTGCGGCTGCTCGTCGGCCACGCCGATGGCGTCGCCACGGAGCTCATCGTCGTTTCCCAGGCGGCCCTCGTCACCGCCGCCTACGGGGCGGCGCTCGCCGTCGTGCAGCGATCGGCCCGCGGCCTCGTCGGTACGCTCGCGATGAGCCAGTCGGCGATGGTGCTCGCTGGGCTCTCGGGCACGTTGCCGATGGAGCTGTGCGGCGCGCTGGCCGTGTGGGTGTCGAGTGGCCTGGCCCTCACCGGCATCGGCCTGGTGGTCTGGGCGCTCGAGAGCCGTGCGGGCCGGATCCCGATCGACTTCCTGCAGGGGCGGTTCGCCGACGCCCCCGCCCTCGCCGCCTTCTTCCTGCTCTTTGGCCTGGCCAGCCTCGGGTTTCCCGGCACGCTCTCGTTCGTGGCCGACGACCTGATCATCTCGGGGAGCCTCGACGAGCAGCTCCACGCCGGCATCCTCGTGATCGTGGCCACCATGTTTGCGGGCATCGCCGTGATCCGGGGCTGGTTCCACGTGTTCGGCGGCCCCGGCACGCCCGACGCCCCGCAGCATGTGATCCTGCCCCGCGAGCGGGTCGCGCTCTCCATCCTGCTCGCTATCCTAATTGGGCTCGGCCTGTATCCCGGCCCGTTCGTCGCCTCGCTGGAGCGGGTCGCAGCCTCGCTCCTGGCGGTGCGAGAGCATCATCTGCCGAGCCCGTCACCCGAAGGAGTCCCTCCATGAACGGAACAAATCTAGACGTGCCGCAGGTGACCGGCGCAGGCAACACGGGTGAGATTCCGCGGGGCGACGCCGCCGGCTTCACGCGATACCTCCGTTTCGACATCACGAGCGGATTCCTTGTCTTCCTGATCGCGCTGCCGTTGTGCCTGGGCATCTCGCTGGCCAGCGGGTTCCCACCGGTCGCCGGCGTGTTCACCGCGGTCGTCGGCGCGATCCTGACGTCGTTCATCAGCAACTCCGAGCTCACGATCAAGGGGCCGGCCGCCGGCATGATCGTGATCGTGCTCGGAGCGATGCAGTCGTTCGGCTACACCGCCGGCGCCGACCCGGCCGCCGACTTCCAGGCCTACCGCATGGCGATCGCGGTGGGCTGCGTGGCGGGACTCATCCAGATCGGCTTCGGTCTGCTGCGAGTGGGCGGC
>JAPOJV010000069.1 GCA_029978085.1 bacterium | reverse complement strand
CTGCGGTCATGCCGGCCGTGGCCCTCGCACGCCTCGTGATGAACTCCCGCTAAGCATCATTTCAGCGGGTGCCGCTGAAAGAACTCCCACATCATGTCGTTGGCGGAGATGTCCTGCGTGCTCGTGCCGAGGGCCCGCAGGCGTGGCTCTCTCCCGGGCCACGTGTGGCCTCCACCCTCGATCACCACGAGCACGACCTCTGTGCCGTCTCGGCCCGAATCGTAGCGGACCTCCTTCACGGCCGTGCCGTCGTCTGCTCGATCTGGAAGTGGCGTCATCCGAGGCGTGGGCTTACACCCATTCGCAGCGACCCACGCATCGATCGAGTGCTGCACCGAATAGAAGTCAGTGCCTGAGGGGCCGCGGCCGCGACCGCCCTTGAACGGCGCGAACTCATCTGCATCCCCGTGAAAGTGCATGACCGATACGGCTCGCCCCGGCCGACAGTCTTTCGTGCCCATCGGCCCGGCAACTGGGGCGATCGCGGCGATGCGATCCGAAAGCTCCGATGCGAGCCGATAGCACATCATCGCCCCGTTCGACATGCCCGTGGCGAACACCCGCCGTTGATCGACGTTTGCAATGCGCTCGAGATCGTCGAGCACCAGCCGGGTGAAGGCGACGTCGTCGATGCTGCGAGCGGCGGCATGCCCGCAGCAGTTGCCGGCGTTGAACGTCAGCATCCGCTGAAGCCGGCCGCTCCCCTCCGGATACACGACGATGAATCCAGCCTGATCGGCCTTCTCGTTGAGCCCGCTGAACGTGACCATGTTCTCCGCATTTGCACCGCCGCCGTGAAAGGCAAGCACCACCGGCATCGATGATGCACGGTCGTACTGCGGGGGCACGTGCACGAGGTACCCGCGCTCGACACCATCCACCTCCACCGACCGCGAGTGGTCGCCGGGCAGCAAGGCCACAGGCTCACCCACGAAAAGCATCACGAGAATCGCGAGGAATTGCATGCTGCACTCCGGGGGGCCCATGCATTCAACGGGGCCGTCACCGAAAAGTTGTCCCGGCTCCGGCCGGATCTGGTGGTCAGCCTATAATCAGGTTGTCGTTCCCCGGCGACGGTCGGGGAGATAACCGCCTGGCGGCGATCTCGCAGTGATCGCGACGGCTGGGATTCCTTTCGCGAGAGGAGGTGGTCTAGTGACGCAAGACTGTACCGGAGGGCTGCGCCGATAGCGGCGAGTCGACGGGCCTGCCGTCTGATGCAGCCCACCAAATGGTTCCTACGGCTGCCGCCCCCTCGTGGGGCGGCAGCTTTTTTGTTTCACCCACGCGCTGCGCTCTGACAAGGGTAGACTCCTGCGCATGACCGGTCTGAGCAATTTTCTTGCCGCTGTTTTCGGAACGCCGCCGGATGACGTGCCACCGTGCGTCGCCCAGGCGAATTCATTTCGCGAGGTCGTGTCGCTGCAGGCGGTGTTCGTGACGCTGACGGTCGGGCTTCTCGCGTATGTCAGAAGCTCGCCGACGTTCGACGTGCGGGTGGACCTGCTTTTCGCAGCGCTGGCGTCGCTGCCGTTGATGGGTCTCTACCACATCGTGACCAGCCGCGTGCGGGTCGAGTCGGGAGATGTCTACGTGTGCACGAAGCCGATCCGCACCTTCGCCCGACAGGCGATGATTCTCGACATCGCGATCGTGGTCGCGGTGTCGCTGCTCTATTGGGGGCGGCAGCTCCCCGGCCAGTGATGCCCGGGCAGCGACACGGCCTGAAGCCCCGGCCTCAGCCCGCAGGGTTTGCCAGGCCTCGCCACTTGAACGCAGGCCGGCCACACGCCGCAGATTCCCCGCATCCAGCCGCACGGCCCTGCCGATGGTATCGGCACAACCGAACCGTGGAACTAGCGACGTGCAAAGACGGCATCATGCCACCGGGCGGTTGATGCGCTGGCTGGCGGCCGGGCTGTGTTGCTGGCTGGTCGATCCGCTGGCGGCAGAGGACCCGCCGCAGCCCTATCTCGAGGAGCCGCAGTATGAAATGGCTCCGCACCTCCTCGGCTCACAGGACGGCTTTCGCGAGCGGCTGGCCGACGCCGGGGTGACGATCCTCGCCGACAACACCGGCTTTTACATCGGCAACACCAACGGCGGCTTCGCCCAGGCCTTCGACTACGCCGGCCACGGCGACTACTGCGTGATCGCCGACGGCGGGAAACTCGGCCTGCGCGACGGGCTCTATCTCAAGCTCCGCGCCGAGCATCGCTACGGCGAAACGATCGTCGGCAACGTGGGCTGCTTCATCTCGCCGACGCTGATCGCCGACCTCCCCGTCTACGACAGCGAGGAGGTGTATCTGACGAACGTCTTGCTCACGCAGGAACTCTCCGACGCCTTCTCCGTGTTCGCCGGCAAGATGGACACGCTCGATGGCGACATGAACGCCTTCGCCCACGGCCGGGGCAAGACGCAATTCTCGAACATGGGGTTCGTGTTCAACCCGATCGTCGGCGCGACGGTGCCCTATTCCACGCTGGGAGCCGGGTTCGTCATCCATCCCGACGACGGGCCGATGGCGATGGTGACCGTACTCAACTCGACCGACACGACGGCCACCAGCGGCTTCGACACGCTGTTCAACGACGGCCTGCTCTTGTCGGCGGCCGTGCGGGTGCCCACGACTCTCTTCGACCGCCCGGGGCACCAGTTGCTTGGCGGCACCTGGAACAGCCGCACCTACACGTCGATCGCCGAGGCCTACATTCCCTATCCAGACGTCGCGATTCCGACGACTCGCGGCTCGTGGTGCCTGTATTGGAACTTCGATCAGTTTCTGGTCGTCGATCCGGCCGACGACACGCGGGGCTGGGGGCCGTTCGGCCGCGCCGGCATCGCGGATCCAAACACGAGCCCGATCGACGCGTTCCTGAGCTTCGGCGTCGGCGGCAACGTGCTGGGCCGAATGCGACGCAACGACACGTTTGGCGTCGGCTGGTATTGGGCGTCGGCGAGCCCCGAGATCGGCACGCTGATCACGTCACAGTTCGGCCCCGTCGGCGACGGTCAGGGCATCGAGTGCTTCTACAACTACGCCCTCACGCCCGCCGTCCGCATCACGCCAGACCTGCAATACATCGTGCCCACGCTCCGCTCCGCGGAGCCGGCGCTGATCGCCGGCGTGCGGGCACTCGTGAGCTTCTGATCGCAGAGTATCCTCGGCAGGGCCGGGATCGAGTCGAAGCGGTGGGACCTGATCATCGCCGAGGAGTCGAGCCGGCTCTATTGCCACCACACCAAGGCCGGCGAACTCTTCAAGTCGGCGGTGGGCAACACCGTGATCGGCTACAAGCGCCGGTGCACGGTACCCGCGACGAAGACCGAGCCCGCAAAGGGACCGTTCTACGACGAGATCGACGAGGAGACTGCTCCGGTCATCCGTGAGGTCTTCGAGCGGATCGCGAATGGCGAGACGGCGGCCGAGGTGGGCGACTGGCTCGATCCGATCACGTTCGCCAAGGCCAAGTGGTCACGTCGGGCAAAGTGGACCGTGTCGATCAACGGTGTCCGCGACGCGGTGCTTCAGCGGACGCTCGTGGTCAATGCGTTCGACGAGCCGCAGCTCGTGAAGCATGCCCGAGTGATCGTCCAGCAGCGGCTGGCGGGCAAGACCTACAAGGAGATCGCCAAGGATTTGGACCTGACGGAGTATCACATGGAGAACTGCGCGACGATCGTGAAGCTCATGGAAGCCGCAGGGCTTGCGGAGCCGTACCGCCGGCTCACGGAGAAGCACGACCATGTGCCGCAGTGATGCAGCAAGCACTGGCTGAAGGCGGGCGACCGCAAGGGCGGCGGCAAACGCCGCCGGGCGTCATAGCCCGGCCACATCAACGCATTGCCGCGAAAAATGGACGGGCGTATACTCTGCTGGGAGCCTTTAGCTGTGCATGTGTGCTGCGAACATGTTGAAGCCATGGCCGAATACCATCGCGGCGGATCACAACCATGACAACGATTCAACTGACTCTCCCCGACGACCTTGCACAGAAGGCGACGGAGGCCGGGCTTTTGTCTGCCGAAGCAGTTCAGGAAATGCTCCGGGAAAAGCTTCTGCGGCGGGCCGGTGAATCACTTCGGGAGATTCGTAGCCGGATGCCCAGCGAGGAGCTGACGCCGGAGATCGAGCAGGAGGTCGTCGAGGCCGTGCAAGCGTATCGGGCCGAGCGACGTGCGCGTCGGTTGGGATGATGTCTGCGATGGCATCTCGGCCGATCATCGCAGTGCTTGATACGAATGTGGTGATCGCCGGGCTCTTGTGGGAAGGGCCACCCAATTCGCTCCTGATACGAGCCACGGAGCGGCGCGATTTGGTTCTCGTGACCACACCCACGCTCATAGCCGAACTCGGCGATACCCTTGCCCTGCCGCGGTTTCGGAGGCGGATAGCTGATGCCGCAATGTCGATTGAGCAGTTGGTGGCTGCCTACCGCGACGCAACGGGTCTTGTGACACCTCACGATGTGCCTCGCGTCGTCACCGACGATGTGGACGATGACCACGTCATCGCCGCGGCCGTCGCCGCACGGGCGCAATTCATCGTGACCGGCGACCGCGCGCATCTGCTGCCCATCGGCTCGCACGGTGAAATCGCGATCATCTCGCCGCGACAGTTCCTCGATCTGCTCGGGCCCTGAAGTTTCGTGTTATACGGCGATGTCGTGGCGGGCTGCGATCTCCCCGGTGAACCGTTTCATCTATTAGATTTGCGGGTTCTTTAGCGCGCCCACCAAAGGACTACCGCACCATGCCTGTCCTGCTCCAGACGACGCTCCTGCTGATCTGCTCGAACGTGTTCATGACGTTCGCCTGGTACGCCCACCTCAAGGACATGAGCGGCCGGCCGTGGTTCATCGCGGCCTTGGTGAGCTGGGGCGTCGCGCTCGCCGAGTACCTTCTGCAGGTGCCTGCGAACCGGATCGGCTACACGACGATGAATCTCGGGCAGCTCAAGATCCTGCAGGAGGTGATCGCGCTCTCCGTGTTCGTGCCGTTCGCGGTGCTCTACATGAAGCAGCCGCTGAAGCTCAACTACCTTTGGGCGGCCCTATGCATCTGCGCGGCCGTCTACTTCGTGTTTCGGGAGTCGTGAGGGGCCACCCACTCGACGCCCGTCACCGCACTTCGTGCATTCGGCGGCACACTGCTCGCACGCATCCTTGGCGGCGGCGTCAGGTTGCGGGGCCTCCGCGGCGTAGGCGGCAGCCGGCAGCGTCACGGCGGCGGCGAGAACGAAACGCATCACGAGCGGGGTCGCGCCGACGGGCGTCGCAGCCCGATCAGCTCTTTGTTTTTCTCACGGCAGGGGCGGTGCCTTTGGGTGCCGCCCCTGCCTTCTTTTTTCACGGAAGGTCCCATGGTGAAAATCACCACGTTCAACAGCCGGCCGCTGCGGCTGACAAAAACGCCGGAGTTTTCAGCAGGTGTAAGCAACCGGGAATAGGTGCGTTTCCCAAACGGGTAACTCGCTTATTCCCGGTTCCTCATACCACTCGTTTTCCCGGGCTTTTCGCGGGGACACGCCTGCCGGATCGCCTCGCCATCCATGCCGTCGACGGCCACGACCTTGGCGGGCGACCCGTGGCCGTGGCCGCTCACAGCGGTAAACGCCCCAGCAAGGCAAGGATCAGCAGGATGATCAGGATGAGGCCGATCAGCCCGCCTCCCGCGCCGAGAACGGTATTTCCGCTCCGGAATCCGTAGCCACCGCCCAGCAGTGACAGGATCAGAATCACAACAAGGATCAGTACGATCGGACTCACAGTTCGCTCCTTATACAAGAAGAGTAAAACCGCTCTTGTGGAGTCCTTCCTCACACGTTCGAAATGCCTTCCGTCCCTGACGAGCAGCTGTCTCTCACCTGCGCTCACACATGCCCTGTGCGACAGGCTCCGTTCGCACAGGACACGTGTTTCGCGCTTCTGACGTCTCCGACTCCGCGATGGCGGGCCTCTACGGCAAGATCACCTTGTCGATGACGTGAATGACACCATTGGTGGCGTGGATGTCCGAGTTCTGGACATGGGCCATCTCTTTGGCGGTGCCAATGTGCACGCCTGTCAGCATGTTGTGGGTCACTTCCACCTTTGCTCCTCCGACGGTCGTGGCATCCTTGATCTTCTTCACATCAGCGATCAGAAGATCATCGGGTAGCACGTGCATCAACAGAACCGCCTTCAACTTTTCCTTGTTTTCGGGCTTGAGCAGGTTCTCCAACGTCCCCGACGGAAGTCTCGCAAACGCCTCGTCGGAAGGGGCGAATACCGTAAACGGTCCCTTCCCCTTCAGCGTTTCGACGAGCCCAGCCGCTTCAAGAGCCTTCACGAGCGTCTTGAAATGGCCGGCCTCCACTGCAGTCGCAACGACATCTTTGGTCGCTCCCTGGGCTCCAGCCGCCCGCTCGATACCGGGCGCCGCATACGTATTGGTCGCAGCCATGCTGACCCCAAGCAGTGCCACCGTCGCAAGGGCACACGTCAACATAAAACTCTTCATGGGTCAGTTACCTCTCGAAGGAACAACGCGCCGTCGGTTCACCGCACGAACCGTTTCGGACGAAAAGCACCCTACAACCACCGGCCCAATGATTCCGGGCAGACTACGGTCGAACGTGTTTTGCTGAATCCGACAAAGCGGACATTTCGTTCCGGCTGCTGTTCACTGTGGCGGTGCCCGCCGTGAGCGAGAGTGACTGGACACGGGGCAGACACAGCACGCGCTCTCTGGAAGAAAACGACTCGCGTGCGTGCGACGCGCTGAGGAAACACATGCCTCGTGCCGTGCTCGAGCACACGCCTGCCCCAAGCCCTGGTACGAGGCGACTGACCTGATTGACCGGGAGGCAGGACTGCTGTCAGCCGTCGCAGCGATCGCATACAGCGTCGCTTTGCCATACGTGGCCCGATTGCTGCGAGACTTCAGTGCTACAGGTCGGCAATGAGCTTGCGGATCTCGTCCTGCTTCTGGCCTAGCTTCTTCTGCAGACGTCCAAGGAGTTCGTCTTCCTTTCCCTTGGCGTACATGAGGTCGTCATCGGTCAGTTGAGCGTATTTCTGCTTGAGCTTGCCCTTCAGTTCGTTCCACTCACCCTTGAATTTCAGTTCGTTCATTATTGCACCCTCTGTGTGATGACAGACGCCAGGTGTGTCAGAGTCGCGGGGACGTACTCCGCCACCCAAGGAACAGCGAGATTACAAACAAAACCAGAAACACGACGAAGAGCAGGCGAGCGATATCTGTCGCCGCCGCTGCGATACCACCAAAGCCGAAAACGGCGGCAATGATGGCAACGATCAGAAACAGGATGGCCCACCGCAGCATCACAACACCTCCTTCCGCACAGCGAAGGCGTCCTGTTGCCAGAAAACACGTCATCCTGATGAGTGGGTATGACGCGGCATCCGCGTCGCCGGACCTCACGCTTCTACGCTACGCGGAAGGCTCACGCGTCGACGGTGCTCCCGAGAAAGCGGCGGGCACTTCGTGATAACGCAGGTAGACACTGCCCGTGGCTCTGCGTACCCGGCTTTGTCGCTGTGTGCCGTGCCGTAGGCCGGCATCGGCCTTCCTTTTCGGCATGGCACTGTGCAGGAAGTGTCCTGCATGCCGCTCGCGTGAAAACCGCAGCGAGGAGTGCGTGATGTGATCCAAGCGAGGCCCGCGCTATGCTTGCCTCGCATAATGCCGGCTGCTTTCAGCGGGTCCACGCACATGTGCCCCGCACGGACACCATCTTCATCGTCCGACATGAGGTGACACCCATGCCTCGCTCTTGGTGGCTGCTTAGTGCAGCGGTGCTTGTGTCCTGCAATGGCTGCATGGAGGCCCCTGTCGAGCACACGGTACGCAAAGTCACGACCGAGGATGTCCGTCGCGACGCGGAAAAGGCTGTCGATACCGCCACTCGCGCTGCCGCGCAAGCCAAGGAGGATTTCGAGACGCGCCTCAAGGCCAGCCTCGCAGAAATGGAGGAGGAGATTGAAAGGCTGCGTGAAAAAGGAGACGCCCTGAAGGACGAAGCCAAGACACGCTGGAAAGAGAAGATGGCTGACCTCGAGGCCAAACAAAAGGTAGCCCGCGACAAGTTGGATGAGGTCCGCACATCCACTGCCGAGGCATGGGAGCACGTGGAGAAGGGTGCACAGGCCGCGTGGGAAGACGTGCGAAAGGCCTTACAAGAGGCCGCACAAGAGTTCTGAACACGCGGCGTCGCGTTTTCCGCTTTGTGCGCGCAGCCTACCCATTGGCCAGCGTCGTCATCGCGGGCACGGCAGTCAGGCGATCTCGTAGACGAACTTCCAACCGGCGTCCTGCACCGCCCGCTCGAAGTCTTGCCGGAACTTGCCAAACTCAAGTCTGCCGCCACCCCCAACGCCCGCATCCGTCCGGGTCGTGTTCACGCGGGAGCCGAATTGCGATGTCGTCTCGACGGTGAACGTGGGCGGCGGCAGGCCCCATGAGCTCTCCATGGCCGACTCCCGGAAGTGCGCCTCATGAGTGGCTGGGTCGAGCGTGCATCTGAAATTGCTCGTGACTTTCCGGCCGCCAAGGATCCATTTCGCCTTGATCGCCGTGAGCGTGCCCGTGATGGTGCCGTCTGTGGCTGATAAAGCAGTGCCAGTGTTGGCCGTCGCGACAGCCAAAAGCGTTGAGAGAAGTTCGGCCTGAGAAAGCGTGCTGGGTGTGGCCATGGCTACCTCCCCTGATCTGCGGCTTACGGAAGGGATTTGACTCGGACAATCCTACGCAGTGACGCGTGGAGCCAGGCCGCAGGATTCAGCCGGGGCGGCCAAGGCGGTGATCGTCCGGGTCGCTCACTTGCCATTGGCGAGTGCCTCCCAAAACTCAGCCTCACCCGACACTGAGTTGTGGTCGGTGCCCTCGACGACTCGCAGCCTCGCCACCTCTGGCCGGAAGGCAGCGGCGAGCCGCCGCGTGTCGGCCAGAGGCACAAGGTCGTCGTGCGAGGCGGCGATCACGAGCGTCGGGCAGGTGACACGGGGAGCATACCGCCACGACTCGTACGGATCCCGCAGCAGCAGGCCCATCGGCAGGAAAGGGGCCACTCGCTTTGCGATAGCGAGGAGGCTCTCGAAGGGCGTGATGAGCACAAGCCGCGACACGGGCTCCTCGGCGGCAACTTGGATCGCGAGACTGCTGCCGAGACTGCGGCCCACCACCATCACGTCCGCATGCCGGTCGTGCGCCATCCGAAAGAGTGCCCGGGCATCGCCGCGAAGCGCGTGCTCGGCCGGATGGCTGGTGCTGCCGCTGTAGCCGCGGTAATGCAGCGCATAGATCGCCCGGTCAGGAAACGCCGCAGCCAGCTCCGGCACCGTATAGGCCACGTCCTCCGCGTTGCCGCCGAAATAGACGAGGGCCTTGGGGCCGTCGTGCTCGCGTGCCGAGATCCGCAGCGTAGCGCCAGGCACCTCGAGCGAAAGCGCCGCCGCGTGGGCCGGCGTCACCGGAGTCGGCATGTAGATGAACGACCGCTGGAAGATCAGAAACACGAGACAGAGCCCGGCGTAGACGCAAAGCGCGATCGTGAGCAGACTCCAGAGCATGCGTCGGGTTCTCATCGATGGACGATGCCGGTGGGCCGGCGGGGCGTGTCGAAAGCCTTCACCGACCGCCGTTGATTGATCGCGTCGAACGTGTCCATGTAAAATGCGTTCCTTCACGACAGGGAGCTGAAGCCGATGCCGTTGTACGAATATTCCTGTGAGAAGTGCAGCCGGAAAGTCGAGCTGCTCATTCGCGGGGACGAGAAGCCTGCGTGCCCGCACTGCCAGAGCACCAAGCTCACCAAGCTCTTGAGCGTCGTCAGCGGCCACGTGGCGGGCGGTGGTGGAAACGCCGCCGCGGCCGAGGGGTGCGGCCGCCCGCAGTGCGGCATGGGCGGCTGTGCGGGGCTCGGATGACGGACGTTCCGTGGATGGAGTGGTATCAGAGTCTGGCCAAGCCGTCGTGGACGCCGGCACCGCGGACGATCGGCCTCATCTGGCAGATCCTCTACACAATAATCATCGCGACCTTCGGCTTCGTGTTCGTGCAGGCCGGTCGTGGCCGACTGCCGCTGCTCGTCGCCCTGCCCTTCGCCATCAACCTCGTGGCAAACCTGATCTTCACGCCGATCCAGTTCGGCATGCGGAATCTGCCGCTGGCGGCGGTTGACATCCTCGTCGTCTGGGGCACGATCGTCTGGATGATGCTGGCCGTCTGGCCGCACTATCGCTGGGTGGCCGCGGCCCAGGTGCCCTACTTCGTCTGGGTCTCGATCGCCACGGTGCTGCAGCTCTCGATCACGTGGATGAATCGGGGCTGACCGATACCAGGGAGGCAACGCATGCCCAACATTCCCCCGGGCCGCTATCGCCACTACAAGGGAAACGAGTACACGGTGCTCGGCGTCGCCCGGCACAGCGAGACGCTCGAGGAGCTCGTCGTCTACAGGCAGGAATACGGCGATCGCGGCCTCTGGGTGCGGCCGGCGGCAATGTTCGCCGAGACCGTGATGGTGGACGGCAAGGCGGTGCCCCGGTTCAACCCGATGAACGCGGAATCGACGGATCCCGGATAAGGGTCGGCGCATCTCTGGCTCCTCCGATGGAAACACGATGAGGGGATCGCGCGCGGCGCAGATTCCGGCACCACGGTGGGCGACCGCAAGCTGAAGCGGTGTTTCTCGCTTAGGGCGACAGAAGCCCGACGAATTCAGCGACGACCCGGAGGTCATCCACTTGGTCGGGGTTGACCCAGATCGCGTGGAACTCCTTGTTCCGCGGCAACAGGTGAATCGCCGTGTGTGTCCACGATCCCTCTTCGCCGGAGTCGGTATCTTCCACCTTGAGGGAGCGATACTCCTTCACGGTGTACGAGCCCCCCGTCTCCGGATCGGCGATCGCCCAGTGCTGAACCAGCAGCACCTTTCCGCCGCGGCTGCCCGCCACGTCGCGGCGAAATACGCAGTAGGAGCCGTCGGGGATCAACGGCTCCATCGACCGGCCGAACACCTGTGCCACGAAATGCCCCTCGTCCGCCTTGAGGCCCGCGGGCGTTGGCACCCAACCGAGGCAGTCGGCCGCCACGCTCGGACCGAACTCGCTCGCCGCAGCTTGGAGGTCGTAGACGGGCAACCACTCTGCATATCGCTTGCCGGGCGGCTCCGGCTCAATGCGAAGCGTGCCCAATCCTGAGTCGCCTTTCGTCTCCCGCGCTGCTTGCTGCGCGAACGTCCGTGACGCCAGCCGCAGCCGCTCCCGCACATAGTCCCGTAAGGCTGGATCCGCACACCACACGAAGCAACCCTTTCGGCCGCGCGACAGCAACACTTTGTAGGTGTTCTTGATGATCGCCTGCACCTTCTCGTGCACCCGTGCGGTCGCGGCCGCGTCCCCCTTGGCCTCGGTCAGGGCCTTCTTCCAGCCCTTGAGTGAGGAATCGGTCTTCGCTCGCTTCGCGGGATCACCGACCACCGTGCCGTTTTCGTACCGCAGGTCGGGCCCGATGAGTACACCCAGCCAGTCGAACTCCACGCCCTGGCAGGTGTGCACGCAGCCGACCTGCTCGATGCCGTCCTTCGACGTGGCCCAGTTCTCGCCCATGAAGTTCCACGGTAGCGAGAGCCCGTCGGCCTGCACATGCTTCACATGCCCGTGCCGCTGCCGGCCTTTCGTCGGCCACTCCCACGAATAGCCCGCGATCAGCCGAGCCTTGTTGGCGGCGTTCTTGGACTTGAGCGCGGCGTACATCTTCTGGGCGTCATCAAACACCCGAAACTCATACTGCTCGTCTGCCCAGTTGTCGAAGTTGCCCGTGGGCCGCAGCTGCAAGACGTCGTCGAGCCAATTGAGATAGCCGTCGGAGCCTCCGCAGCGGAACTGGGCGGTGAGCGTGAAGGGCGCGTGAACGTTGGCCTTGAACTTCTTTGCCGCTTCGCGGATCCGCTCCTCGCTGCCCGAGTCGATCCATTGAACTCGCTGCGTCTCGTCGAGAAGGAACACGCTGATGCGGGCCGCCCGCACCATGTCTTCCACCATGCTCTCGCCTTTGTATTGATAGGCCTCGTCTTTCAGGCGGTGGGCCTCGTCCACGATCAAGACCTCGTGCGTCTTGTCTTTCATGAAATCGGCGGTGTGAAAACTCCACGACGACTGAAACAGCGCCTCCCCATCCTCCCGGTAGTCGCGGTGCCGCTTCGTGAGCTGCTCGGCGAGCGTGTCGCGAAACGCCTTGTTGGGCGCAACCAGAAACCCCAGCCGCTTTGACTTGAGCACCTCGGCCAGCAGCCGCACGGCGATTACGGATTTGCCAGTGCCGGGCCCGCCGTGAACGATGAACACCTGCCGCTTGGCGGCTGTCGCCACGCTCGTAATCGCATGCCGAATGATCTGAAAGGCTTCGTTCTGGGTGTCGAGGAGTTCGAACTCCTCGTTGCCATCGAGCATGCTACCCACGCGTTCGATGAGCGCAGGCGCCGGTATAAGTCGCCCCTTCTCCAGCAAGTAGAGCACGTCGTGCCGCGACCGGTGCCGCACGTATTTCTCGATATACCGCGAGAGGGCGTCGGCATCGTCGGCGAGGAAGAGATGCGTGTCGTCGATGATGTGGCGGTAGCGGGGATCCTCGAGCGGCTCCGGCTTTCGACGAACGAGGTTGAAGAGGTAGGCGGCCGAGTGGATGCCCACGCTCTTTTCCGCGATGTCGGCATTGAACCGCAGGATCAGGCCCTTGTATTTGCGGGCCTGCACGCAGGGATGCTGTGAGAGCGAGCCGCCGCCGTACGGCGACAAGACGAGGTCTGGAACGTCCGACTTGTCGGCGTCGCTCCACGACTTCAGTTCAAGGACGAGGCCGTTGTCGTTCGTGCCGTCATTGCCGGTGAGCAAGACGTCCACACGGCAACGGCCGGCAGCGGAGATATGGTATTCGATGGCCACCTGCATATCGTCGGCGACATCGGCCCGCCGCAGCGCGCTCGAGAAGCGGGCGTATTCGTCCGCCCACACATGCCGATCGGCGGGCACGCCCCCCGTCTGCCGCTCGAAGCCGTCGAGTAGTCGCCGCTGGAGCCGGTTCAGGTCGACATCTTCAAGAAACTGCCGCTTCGTCTCGGCGTAGATGATCACGGCTCGCGCAGCTCCGTATATTTCCGGGCGTTGCCGCGGGCCAGGGCAACGGGGTATTTCTGCTCGTTGGTGGCGAGCTTGTCGGTGATTGCTTTGCCGACGTCGATCTCGAGCCGATCGGCGAGCAGGAGTGCAAAGAGAAAGACGTCGGCGACTTCTTCCACGATGGCGTCGCGTTTGGAGTTGTCCTTCAGGTCGCGTTCGATCTCCTTGTCGGTCTTCCAGAGAAACCGTTCCTGCAGTTCCGCCGCCTCGATGGCGATGGCAGCGGCGAGATTTTTCGGCGTGTGAAACTGCGACCAGTCGCGGGCGTCGCGAAACCGGCGAGCCTGGGCCATCAGCGTCTGCCAGGAATCAATTTTCTTGCCGGTGGTACGGCGTGCTGAAGTTGGTTTCTTCATGCCGGGGAGTGTACCGCCCGGTGGAGCGGTTCGCCCTGACGCGGCTTTATGCGCCTGCGCGGGCGGGCGGAACCTGATAGCCGATCACCGCCGCCAGGCGGTCGAGCGTATCCGATCGCAGCGCGCGTTCGCCCGTGAGAAATTCGTCAAGCTCGACGGCCGACAGCCCGGCCTTGGTGGCGATGGCCTGAAGCGGCATTTCGCTACGGTGAATCGCGTCTCGGACGGCCCCGCTGATGGACCGTTCCTCGCGGGCCGCTTTGCGCAGTTGGTCGCGGGCGATGAGGTCGGGCAGTTCTTTCGCAATGTTCTCCCGGAGCATGTGCAGGCGGTCGATTTCCGCGGGCGTCGGTTCCGGGCTACGTCTCTCTCCGTTTGGCATTGTCATCGGATCACCTATCGCGGTTCAGGCACTTCGTAGGCAGTCACGGGACACACGGTGATATCGTCGACGGGCTCATCTACGGCCATGATGTAGCGCTCATCAGAAGTGTACCCCCAGGCAACCGGGAGTAACGAGCGACGACCGATTCCTCGGTTTACTGAATGCAGCGGCAAAGCTGCAGTGCGGGCACTTCGTCGAAGTAGAAGCACAGCGGGCAACATGCCGCGTTATGAATCGATTGATCTCGCGTGGGCAATCTCGTCGTGCTGCACGGCCCGCACCTGCTCGGCCCGCAGCGTTGCCACTGCAATCGTTTCGCCGTCGAGCGTCATAAACTCGACTTCGTATCCCTTTCCGTCGTCGTGCACCAGTACGACCGTCCCGATGTCGCCGGTTGCGAGGCCGTGGTCGGGGAGATCGCACGTCAGCACGACTTTGTCGAGTTCATCGATCAAGTGAGGGTGAGCTCCGTCGGCCTACTTGGGTTCATCGGCGTCGAGCCGGCGTTCGAGCTCCGCTCGTGTGATCGCAGGCTCCCGGCGCCGAGCGGAAATCATCTTCCAAAACTCGTCACTGAGGCCAAGCCGGATCTCTTCCTCGTCGAAGTCCGCGAGTCCGACGACGATCGCGACAGGACGACCGGCTCGGGTGACGAGCACGCGGTCGTCCTGCGCTTCGCGGACACACGAGTCGAGTGTGGCTTGCTCGATTCCCACGGTCTTCACAGGATCTCCTCCGTCGTCAGGTGCGGTGGTTTGTGGCGAATTGCCTGTATGGTAACCACCCGGAACTCCGTCTCGACATCATAGAACACGCGGTACTCGCCGACACGCAGTTCCCAAACTGGCAGTTCCTGATCCCATGGTGGCTGTATGCCTACAAGGAGCTTGCGATTGCGCGTCATGGTGGTCGGCTGGTCGACCAAAGCGGCTTCGATACGGTCGAGCACTAAGGCCCGGTCGCGGCCCCGCATTCGCCTGAGATCATCCGCCACTCCTGCTGCATAAGCGATTCTGAACATCATCGGCTCCTCGGCAATGAATGTACGCACGTACACTCGCTTGTCAAGTCGGCTTGGTTTGCAATGGCGGCGAGGGGAAGCCTCGCGGCCCAAGGTTGCCCACGCGGGGGCGTGCACCGCCGGCCGGTGGTTCAGTTGCTACGGCGGCCCGACGTGTGAGCGACGGACGCCTGGTGTGATTGCCCGCATGGGCCTCGGGTGCGCGGGCTCGCATCATGCCCGCGGACGAGGCCGCTCCGTGAGGCGCCGTATTCCGTCGTTCAGCCGATCGCGCGAATGAAATCGGCGATGACGCGGAGATCTGCGGCCCTTTTTATGCAATCCGCGCGGGTGGAACCTGATAGCCGACCACCGCCGCCGGGCGGTCGAGCGTGTCTGATCGCAGGGTGCGCTCGCCTGTGAAAAATTCGTCGAGTTCGACGGGCGACAGCCCGGCCTTGGTCGATTTACGCGGGCGTCGGCTCCGGGCTACGTCTCTCTCCGTTTGGCATTGTCATCGGATCACCTATCGCGGTTCAGGCACTTCGTAGGCAGTCACGGGACACACGGTGATATCGTCGACGGGCTCATCTACGGCCATGATGTAGCGCCCATCAGAAGTGTTCCCCCACGCAACCGGGAGTAGCGAGCGACGACTGATTCCTCGGTTTACTGAATGCAGCGGCAAAGCTGCAGTACGGGCACTTCGTCGAAGTAGAAGCACCG
>JAPOJV010000046.1 GCA_029978085.1 bacterium | reverse complement strand
GACCGGGCTACCGTGACCGGGCTACCGTGACCGGGCTACCGTGACCGGGCTACCGTGACCGGGCTACCGTGACCGGGCTAGTCACCGCTTCAGTCCCGGCACGCCCACGGCCTGGCCGTACGCCGCCACCAGGTCGTCGAGCGTCGCACCATACGCGTCGCGGAGGCTCTCCTCCACCGGCACGCCCTCTTTGATCCCGCGAACGAACGCCGCGAACTTCCGCGGATCCCGCGCCGTCAGAAACTTCACGAGCCCCGACGCCATGCCGTATTGCACCGCCTGGATGTTGTCGGCCGTGAAGAACTCCGCGCCGAGGTCGCCGCGGGCCCGCATCGTCTCCAAGGCCTGCGCCTCCTTGAGCGGCACCTGATTGCTCTGCGGCACCACCTTCGTGCCCACCCACTCGGCAATGCCCTCGTTGAGCCAGTTGGGGAGCCGCACGGGCGACATCCAGCGGTGGTTGAAGCCGTGGCTCGTCTCGTGCACAAGCATGTGGGCGAAGGCCGCGGCATCGCTTCCTTGATGGCACGCCATGATCACGCGGCCATCGCTCCGCTGGTGACACAGCCCGTGGGCGCCCCGCCCGTCGTTCTGCATGAAGCGGCCCTCGAAGGCGATGAAGTCGTCCTCGTCGTGGAACGCGACCACGAGGCACTTCCCCTTCCACACCGGCTCACCCCGCGGGATGGCGTAGAGGTCGCAGAGGAAGTCGTGCATCCGGTCGAGCCCCGCCACGAACGGCTTCATCTGGGCCGGCGGGATATCGGTGGCCACGAGGAACTCGTGAGTGGCATCGAGTGTGAGCCGTGGAAACGCCTCCTGCACCTGCTTCACGAAGGCCTCGAGCGACGTGACCTCGGCGGCATGCTCGTCTGCAGACAGCTGCGGCCAGGGTTCGACGCCGCGGCCTTGCATCCGCTCGACCGACTCGGCGACGCTCTTCTCGTAGGCCGCCCGCGCCCGCTTCGAGCGAAGCTGCGCGGCATTCGTGCCCTTGGCCTCGGCCTCGTAGATCGTCTCGCGATCCGCCACGATCCGGATGATGGCGGGCATGAGCACGGTGATGGCCCGGTCCTCCCCCTCCGCCTTGAGCCGCAGCGACACCACCTTGCCGTCGCGGACGACGAGCTTCTCGAGCGTCGGCCGCACCAGCCGCTTGCCGGTGCCGAGCTCCACGAGATCGAGCACCTTTCCCTCGTGGGCGCCGATCGCCGGAGCGGGATCGGCCACCTCGGCCGCAGCCGCCACTGCCACTGCCACCGCGATCACGACGCCAGCCATCCACACCCTGACTGCACGCCACGTCATGTCACTCCGCCTCCTCCGCAGCGAGCGTCCGGCGACGGATCTCCGTGCTGGAAACGTCGCGCCGAAACTCCCGCTGCGACACGAAATAGGTCACGGCCCGCAGTTCCTCCGGCACGTCGAGCTGCGCGGGATCCTGAAACACGCCCGCCTTCACGCGGCCAAACACGATCAGCCCGCGGGCCTCGGTCGCGATCCGCCGCACTGCCGCCCGTGCGGCGTCGGCCGAGCCGCCGTAATACCGTGGGTCGGCGAGCCGCACGTACGTGTCGGCCCCCATCACGAACGTGCTCTGGGGAAACACCGCGAGCTTTTCCAGAAACGTCGCGGCCCGCGTCAGCCAGAGCTGCGGCTGGCCGTCCGTGCCCACGGCGAACTGTGCCGTGCGGTCGCGCAGCTCGATCCAGTCGAGTGTCGGCTTGTCGACGTTGGTGATCGAGAGCTCGTAGGCCACGGGCCGCTCGGCGATCTCCGCCGCCAGCGCCGCCATCTGGCGGTGACCGTCGTGGAGCGGATCGAACGACCCGGGAAACACGAGGCTCCCCGGTCGGGGCACGGCGTCGCTCGCTGGCACTGCCGCCACCACCAGCCGCTGGCCCGCGGCAAGCTCGCGCCACGTGGCCGGAGGCTCGACCCGAGTATGGATCACTCGCTCGCCGGGCCTGAGCAGGCCGGCCGGCAGATTGCCGTCGCTCTCCGACGCATCCGCAACGGCCGCGAGCAGCGTCGCCGCCGCAACGGCCTCTTCTTCAGCCCGCGAGCGAGCGCCCTTTTCGAGCACGAGTTCGGCCACCCGCGTCGCATCGAGGGAATGCGTGGCCGCGAACAGCCGATGCTGACCGCGCTTGGGCATGACGGTGCGGAGGCTCGCGGTCACCGCGGCGCCAAGACAGGCGGAGGTCGGCGTCGAAGCCATCCCTGAGAGCTGGGCCGACCGCTGCCAGGCCGCGACGGCGAGCCGGCGGGCGGTGCGGGCGGAGCAATACGATTCCTGCGGTCCGCCGAGGAGGGCATCGACCGCCTCGCGGGCATAGGGCACGAGTCCTTCGAGCACCACGGCGCTCGCGCCCGGCGTGCCCACGAGCGCGGCGATCGCGGCCGAGCCACCGCCGCTCGAAACGAGCACCAGCCGCCGCCCCTGCTCGGTGAGCCGTTCGATCAGGGGCGAAGGGGCAGTGTGCATGGAGAAGTGCCGATGGTTTCGTGTCGGATGACAATGATACCGGCGGGGCCCGCGTAGTTCCGGCCTACGACCAACACGGGAGGCGAGGGGATCGGTGCAAGCTCGAGGAGCATGTGGACCGAGTCCTCGAGGTCCCCGCGACGATCTGAAAGACCGCGCAGCAGCGACTTGTACCGCCCCCGAGCCGGCGCACCACCCGTTGCGGCACATCGGCCCTACGGTCACACTGTGATTCTTTGCCGTCAGGACGGCGGCGGCCACGGAGCGGATTTCATGCGGGCAGCCATCATCGGCATCGGTGCGATCGCGGGCATGCATGCCCGGGCCCTCCGCGATATTCCCGGCGTCGAGCTGGTGGCGGCCAGTTGCCGCACCGAGGAGAAGGGGCGGGCCTTCGCCGCGGAGTTCGGCTGCGAGTGGTTCGCCGATACGGCGCGGATGATCCGTCGCGCCAAGCCCGACTTCGTCACCGTGGCCACGCCCTCGGGCGCCCACCTCGACGCCGTGCTCGCGGCGGCCCGGCGTGGCGTGCACGTGATCTGCGAGAAGCCGCTCGAGATCTCACTCAAGCGGATCGATCGGATGATCGCCGCCTGCGCGAAGGCGGGAGTCACACTCGGCGCGATCTTCCCGCAGCGGTTCAACCCGGTTGTCCAGACGGTGTACGAGGCCGCCGCGGCCGGCCGCTTCGGGTCGCTCGCGATCGCAGCCAGTTACGTGCCCTGGTGGCGGGACGACGCCTATTACGGCCCGGGTCGCTGGCAGGGCACCAAGGCGCTCGACGGCGGCGGCGCCCTCATGAACCAGTCGATACATGGCGTCGATGCGCTGCAATGGATCGTCGGCGCCACGATGCCCGGCCTCGCGGCCCATGAGAATCCCGTGGAGTCGGCGTTCGCGCTCACGGCCGTGCGGTCCCACGATGCCGAGCGGCTCGAGGTCGAGGACACCTGCGTGGCCGTGCTGAAGTTCAAGAACGGCGCGGTCGGCCAGCTGCTCGCCGCCACGAGCCTCTATCCGGGCCAGCTGCGGCGGTTCCTCTTCGGCGGCCGCGACGGCACGGCGGAGATCATGGAGGAGCAGCTCGTCACCTGGCAGTTCCGCGCCCCCGAGACTGACGACGAAGCCACCCGCGCGAGGCTGGGCGGCTCGAGCGGCACCTCCGGCGGCGCGGCCGACCCGATGGCGATCAACTACGCCTGCCACACCCGCAACTTCGAGGACTTCCTCGCCGCGGTTCGTGAGGGCCGTCGCCCCGCGCTCGACGGCCTCGAAGGCCGCAAGGCCGTCGCGATCATCGAGGCCTGCTATCAATCGGCCCGCACCGGGAAGCCCGCCCGCGTGAAGGATCCCGCATGAACGCCCCGTTCCGCTACGCGATCTGCAACGAGACGTTTGGCGACTGGCCGCTGGCCAAGGCCTGTGATACCGCCGCGAACTGCGGCTACACGGGCCTGGAGGTCGCCCCGTTCACGCTCGCACCGCTCGTCACGGAACTCACCGGCCTCCAGCGCAGCGAGATCCGCCGCACGATCGCCCGCGCGGGCCTGGAGTGCGTAGGCCTCCACTGGCTGCTGGCCAAGACCGAGGGCTTCCACGTGGCCCATCCCGATGCCGACGTGCGGCGGCGGACGACCGACTATCTCGCCGAACTGGCCCGGCTGTGCCACGAACTCGGCGGCCGCGTGCTCGTGTTCGGGTCGCCGAAGCAACGTAGCCTGCTGCCGGGCATGTCACAGGCGACGGCCGAAGACCATATCTGCGAGGTGTTCTCGAAGCTCGTGCCGGTGCTCGAGACGACCGACACGGTGGTGGCCCTCGAGCCGCTCTCGCCCGTCGAGACCGACGTGCTCACCACCGCCGCCGACACCTGCCGGATGATCGACCGGATCGGCTCGCCCCACGTCCGCCTTCACCTCGATGTGAAGGCGATGGCGAGCGAGGCGGTGCCGATCCCCGACATCATCCATGCCAGCGCCCGCCACCTCGAGCACTTCCACGCCAACGACGAGAACCTCCAGGGCCCGGGCTTCGGGGCGGTCGACTTCCTGCCGATCTTCCGCGCCCTCGACGACATCCGCTACGCCGGCTGGGTGAGCGTGGAGGTGTTCGACTATGCTCCCGGCCCGGAGCGGCTGGCCCGCGACAGCATCGATTACATGCGCCGCATCGAAACCGAGCTCGAATAGACCCCGTCACGAAAGCGCCCGCCATGGCCGACCTGCCCCATTTCGGAACATCTTCCGCCCCGTCGTCCCCGGCCGACGGCCCCTGGTATCGCGGCATGACCCGCTACCACTGGTTCGTGCTCGTCGTGGCGGCGCTCGGCTGGCTCTTCGACTGCCTCGACCAGCAGCTCTTCAATCTCGCCCGGAAGCCGGCGATGGAAACACTCCTCGCCACGGCCGGCGCCGCCGCCGACCCCAAGGCGGTCGACTTCTTCGGCGGTCTCTCCACCTGCATCTTCCTGGCGGGCTGGGCCACGGGCGGCCTGATCTTCGGCGTCGTGGGCGACAGGATCGGCCGGGCGAAGACGATGATGATCACGATCCTCATCTACTCCCTGTGCACGGGCCTGTCGGCGATCTCGCGGGGCTTCTGGGATTTCGCGTTCTATCGGTTCATCACCGGCCTCGGCGTGGGAGGTGAGTTCGCCGTGGGCGTGGCGCTCGTGGCGGAGGTGATGCCTGAACGGGCGCGGCCCTATGCGCTCGGCCTGTTGCAGGCGCTCTCCGCGGTGGGCAACTTCGGCGCGGCCCTGATCGGCATCGGCCTGGGTCTCGCGCAGAAGTCGTTCGAGAACGGCCTCATCGGCGGCTGGGAGCCGTGGCGGTGGAAGTTCGTGATCGGGGCCCTGCCGGCGGTGCTCGCGCTCGTGATCCGGGCGGGGCTCAAGGAGCCGGAGCGGTGGCAGGAGATGAAGAAGCAGGCGGCCGCGGAGGGCACGTCGCTCGGCGGCTATGGGGCGCTCTTCGCCGACCCGCGGTGGCGGAAGAACGCGATCATCGGCATGCTGCTGGCCTGTGCCGGCGTGATCGGCCTGTGGGGCATCGGCTTCTTCGCGATCGACCTGCAGCGGAGCGTGCTCAAGAAGACGTTCGAAGCCCAGGGACTCACCGGCAGTGACCTCGCCAGCCGGCTCACGATCTGGTCAGGCATCGCGGCGATGATGATCCAGGTGGGTGCCTTCGCGGGCATGATGCTCGCCGCCCGGATCTGCCAGCGGCTCGGCCGCCGGGCATTCTTCGCGATCTTCTTCACCGCCGCGATGGTGTCGACGATGGTGGTGTTCCGGTATCTCGACGACATCAGCGACTTCTGGTGGATGCTCCCGATCATGGGCTTCTTCCAGCTCTCGCTCTTCGCGGGCTATGCGATTTATTTCCCGGAGCTGTTCCCCACACGGCTCCGGAGCACGGGCACGAGCTTCTGCTACAACGTCGGCCGGTTCGTGGCGGCCAGTGGGCCATTCCTGCTCGGGCAGTTGTCGAGCACGGTCTTCGCCGGGTCACCGGAGCCGATGCGGCCGGCGGGACTGCTGATGTGCCTCATCTTCCTCCTGGGCCTGGCAGTGCTGCCGTTCGCCCCGGAGACGAAGGGCCGCCCGTTACCGGAATAGCGGGCCAGCACAGCGTGTCACGGCGTGACACGCCCACAGTAGTCCGGTCACGCCGTGACCGGGCCCTTATCCTTCCCGTACAATCCCGGTTCGCCGATCGGAGCGGCGAACCACCCCAGGGAGCTCGTGAGACATGCGTTGGGAAGGCAGGCGGCAGAGTCAGAACGTCGAGGACCGACGGAGCGTCGGCCAGCAGGTGGTCGTGGGCGGCGGGCTGCTCACGCTCGTGCTCATGGTCGTGATGATGTTCCTCGGGGTCGACCCGATGCAGCTGGCGAAGGTGGCGCCGGAACTGGCCGGCCCGCAGGCCCAGCAGCAGGCGCCGGCGAAGCCCGCCAACGACAAGATGACGCAGTTCATCAAGACGGTGCTCGCCGACAACGAGGACGTCTGGACCTCGCTCTTCCCGCAGGTGTTCGGCAAGCGGTATCAGCCGCCGATCCTCGTGCTCTTCACCGGTCAGGTGAAGAGTGCCTGCGGCTTCGCCAGCGCTGCGGCGGGCCCCTTCTATTGCCCGCTCGACAAGAAGGTCTACATCGACCTCGCCTTCTACGACGAACTCAAGCGGCGGTTCAACGCACCGGGCGACTTCGCCCAGGCCTACGTGATCGCCCATGAGATCGGCCACCATGTGCAGAACCAGCTCGGGATTTCCAACAAGGTGCAGTCGATGCGGCCGCGGATGTCGGAACGCGAATACAACAAGCTCTCCGTCCGCATGGAACTGCAGGCCGACTTCCTCGCGGGCGTGTGGGCCCATCACGTCGCCCGTTATGCCGGCATCCTCGACGAGGAAGACATCCGCGAGGCGGTCAACGCCGCCGCCCAGATCGGCGACGACAAGATTCAGAAGCAGTCGCAGGGCTACATCGTGCCCGACGCGTTCACGCACGGCTCGAGCGAGCAGCGGGTGCGGTGGTTTCTGTACGGGCTGAAGACGGGGGATCCGAACCTCATGGATCGGGCCTTCGAGGTCGACAACCCGTAGGCCCGTGGGCATGTCACGCCGTGACATGCTGGTTTTTCCGGTCACGGCGTGACCGGGCTACCAGGCGGCACAACGGGCCTCCTTACGCCGCTACGATACCCCCATGCGGATCCTCCTCACCGGCGCGACGGGCTATGTCGGCGGTGTGCTGCTCGATGCGCTGCAGGCTCGCGGCCTCGACGTGCGGTGCCTCGTGCGGCGGCCGGAGAAGCTCGCCGGCAAGACGGGTCCGCGCACCGAGGTGCTCGTCGGCGATGCCAGTGATCCCGCCGACCTCGCGCGGGCCTGCGCCGGCATCGACGTCGCCTACTGGCTCGTTCACTCGATGGAGGGGGGCGTCGATTTCGAGCGGGCCGACCGGCTCGCCGCGGAGCGATTCGCCACGGCGGCCCGCACCGCCGGCGTGAAGCGAATCGTCTATCTCGGCGGCCTCGGCGCCGACAACGACCGTCTCTCGGCCCACCTCCGCAGCCGTCACGAGGTCGGCGCGATCCTTCGGGCCAGTGGCCTCGACGTGATCGAGTTTCGGGCGTCGATCATCGTGGGGGCGGGCAGCTTTTCGTTCGACCTGGTCCGCACGCTCGTCGAGCGGCTCCCGGTGATGATCTGCCCGGCCTGGCTCGCCACGCCCACCCAGCCGATCGCGATCGCCGACGTGGTCGCCTATCTCGCGGCCGCCATCGACCTGCCGGCGGGGACGCCCCGGATCTTCGAGATCGGCGGGCCGGACAAGGTCTCCTACGGCGCTATCATGCAGGAGTACGCCCGGCAGCGGGGCCTGCACCGCCTGATGATCCCGGTGCCGGTGCTCACGCCGCGGCTGTCGAGCCTGTGGCTCAAGCTGGTCACGCCGCGGTATTCGAAAGTGGGCAGGAAGCTGATCGACGGCCTGAAAAACCCGACGGTGGTCACCAGCGACGCGGCCCTCCGCGAATTCGCCGTGCGACCGCGCGACCTCGCCACAGCTGTGCGCGAGGCGGTCGACCACGAAGACCGGGAGTTCGCCGGCAAGCGGTGGGCCGACTTCGCCGACGTCGAAGATCTTCCCATTCGCTACGGCGGCAAGTCGGAGGGCACGCGGCTCGTCGATCATCGCCATACGGTCGTAGCCGTCTCCGCCGACCGGGCCTTCGCCGCGATCGAGCGGATCGGGGGCCCCAACGGCTGGTATGCCTGCAACTGGCTGTGGACGCTCCGCGGCTGGATCGACCGCTTGTTGGGCGGGCCGGGCATGTCGCGGGGCCGTCGTGATCCGGCCGCGCTCGTCACCGGCGACTTCCTCGACTGCTGGCGGGTCGAGGTCTGCGAGCGGCCCCGGCGGCTGCGATTGGCTGCGGAAATGAAGATGCCGGGCCGCGGCTGGCTGGAGTTCGAGGTCGTGCCGCGAGATGGTGACGTCACAATCCATCAGACCGCGCTCTTCGACCAGAAGGGCCTCGGTGGCCTGGCCTATTGGTATGCGATCTGGCCGCTGCACGAAGTCGTGTTTCGTCGCATGCTCGCCGGCATCGCCCGATCGGCCGTCACGGGCCGGTAATCCCGTCACGCCGTGACCGGGCTCAACCGTCGGCATGTCCTTCCGCGTCCGGTTTGAGCCTCGGTTTTCGCCTCTTGTCTGTGGGCGGCGAGTTCGCCATACTGACAGCCCCCATTAGACTGAGCATACCCCCTCTCGGGGAATGCTCAGGTCCCGCCTTTGGAAAACGCCCATGTTCGTGCCTCCGCCCCGTGCGGCCTTCTCTGCGTGCGCGCTGCTCATCGCTCTTGCCTGCAGCCTCGGACTTGATCCTCAGTTGACTGCGATCGTACGGGCTGGCGACTCGTTGCTGCAGCCTTCGACCCTGCCTCTGCCTGGTGAGCCGGGTTATGCCGGCACGGACATCGCGCTGCCTCGATTCCTTCAGCCCCTGGAACCGGCTGACACAGCCCCCAATGCCGTCCCCGAAACGACGGGAGCGGGCCAGAAACAGCCGTGGATCGGCGATTCCTGGATGTGGCACTCGGACCGGCAGAATGGATTCGAGAACGTGCGCATCGAGACAGAAGCCGAGCGGCACTTCGCGGAACTGGACTGGTGGCGACGCGGCTTTGCCCGCATGGCGGTCGTTCTGCTGGCCTGCAGTGCCATCGCGTCCTTTACGGTGCTCTTCGCCCTCGCTCTGCGGCGATGACACCTTGCCGACCGGCCCAGACCATAGGAGGAGCCTTATTCCCGCTGAAATCCGGCATGGTGTGAGCGCTGCGGGCGGGCGTATGCTTGCGGTTCCGCAAGCCATCCCACCTCGATCTGCACCATGCCCAGCAACTCTTCGGTCCCCGACCGCGCCGGGGTCCTCCGCAGGCGATGGTCACCGTCGCCCGCCGGACTCGCGATCCTCCTCCTTCTGACGGCGGTCGCCCGCCACACATCTGCCGCTCCGCTGAGCACGCCCCCGCTGGGGGGAGAGGAGCACGGCCATTTATTTGACTCGCTCAAGCTACTTGATCCCGCCACGGCCGCACTGCCACCACTCCCGGCCCGCGTGCCTGCCACGCCCCTGAAGCCGTATGCCGCTCTGGACCAGCCGACCGGCCCGGTGGCCGAGACGTGGATGTGGCAGCTGAAGCTCGAACCGCTCACACCGCCGCTGCAAGGCCCGCCCCCGGTGCGGGAGACACCGCCGGCAAGCGGCTGGATGCGACTCGTCGGCAAAGCGATGCCGATCCTGCTCGCCGCCGGTGCGGTCATGGCCCTGGCCTCGCTCATGACGCTGGCTCAGCGGCGCTGACAGCCGACGGCGGAGCCTTCCACCTGGATCGCCGTGTGGGTCACGTGGTGGTCGCGCCGAAGCAGCTCGTCGGCCGCCCGGAGCACGGCATCACGATCGGCGTCCGACTCCACGGTCAGGTGCACGGTGAGCGAGGCCTCCGACGTGCTCGCGCCCCAGACGTGCAGATCGTGCACGTCGATCACCCCCGGCAGCGCCGCGAGCGCCTGCGTGATCCGGCCCGTTTCGATGCCCCGTGGCACGGCGTCGAGGGCCAGGTCGATGCTTTCGCGAAACAGGCCCCACGTGCCCGCCACGATCGCCGCGGCCACGGCGAGGCTCACCACGGGGTCGATCCACGTGCGGCCTGTCACCGCGATGGCGATGCCGGCCGCCACCACGCCGGCCGACACGGCCGCATCGGCCGCCATGTGGAGAAAGGCGCCCCGCACGTTGGCGTCACGATGTCCCCGCAGAAAGAGGAGCGCCGTGAGCGTATTGATCACCACGCCGATCGCCGCCACCGCGATCACGACCGTGCCGGCCACCGGCTCCGGCGACCGCAGCCGCGTGATGGCCTCCCAGGCGATCGCGCCGCAGGCGGCCAGGAGCAGCGTGGCATTGGCGAGCGCGGCGTAGATCGTGGCCCGCCGCAGGCCCCAGGTGTAGCGGGCCGAGGGGGCGAGTCGGGCGAGCCAACTGGCACCCCAGGCGAGCAGCAGGCCCACCACGTCGCCGGCGTTGTGCCCGGCATCAGCCAGCAGCGCGAGCGAGTCGGCCCACAACCCGCAGCCCGTCTCCACGATCACGAACGCGAGATTCAGCCCCACGCCCAGGGCCATCGCCCGATCGAAGCGTTCAGGCGTGAGCCCATGCGCGTGTCCATGCCCGTGCCCGCACGATGCATGGTCCCGGTGGTTGGATGGAGCATGTGCCATGGTGTCTTGGAGTAAGATCATAGCCACGCCGCTCACATCCGCGGTCATTCACGACACGAAAGGCGACACACATGGATGCACTCCGGGTGGCGGCGATCGGCCGCACGGGCCGCGGCGACTACGGCCACGCGATCGACGAGCTGTGGCGCGGCCTGCCGGGCGTCGAACTCGTGGCGATCGCCGACGAATCGCCCGAGGGGCTCGCGAAGGCAGTCGCCCGCAATGGGCTCGATGCCGCGAAGCCCGGCGTGGCCTTCACCGACTGGCGGAAGATGCTCGCCGAAGCGAAGCCCGATGTCGTCGCAATCTGCATGCGGCAGCTCGACTGCCATGCCGAGATGGCGATCGCCGCGGCGGAGGCCGGCGCGAAGGGCGTCTTCATGGAAAAGCCCTTCGTCCGCACGCTGGCCGAGGCCGATGCCGTGATCGACGCCTGCCGGAAGGCCGGAACGAAGCTGTCACTGGCGTTCGTCAACCGCCATTCGCCGAGTTATCTCGCGGCCCGCGACCTGATCGAGCAGGGGCGGATCGGCACCGTCGTGGAGCTGCGCGGCCGGGGCAAGGAAGACCGCCGCGGCGGTGGCGAGGACCTCTGGGTGCTCGGCTGCCACGTGCTCGACATGATGGTGGATCTCGGCGGCAGTCCCGCCTGGTGCATGGCGAGCGTGACGCAGGGGGGCCGGCCGATCACGAAGGCCGATGCCGTCGCCGGCCCCGAGGAACTCGGGCTGATCGCCGGCGATGCGGTGAGCGCGATGTTCGGCCTGGCCGATGGACCGACGGGGTATTTCGCGAGCATGCGCGAGGCGGGAGCGAAGCAGCCGAATTTTGGGCTCACGGTCGTGGGCACGAAGGGAGCGATTCACATCCGGCCCGACTTCGTGCCGCATGCGTATCTCCGCGAAGCGCCCCTCTGGAGAGTCGACAAGGACTATCCCTGGAAACCGATCGGCCCGGAGGGGCTCGATTCACCCCTGCCGGAGACAGACGTCGATCGCTCCGCTGAGCGTGCCGGCTGGGGGCGACGGGCCGCGGTCGATCTGATCGATGCGATCCTCGAGGACCGTGAACCGGAGACGGGCATGTATGCCGGCCGCACGACGGTGGAGATGACGGCGGCGGTCTTCGCGTCGGCGGTGACCGGTGCAAAGGTCACGCTGCCGCTGGGCCAGCGCACCAACCCGCTGGCACCGTAACGCCACCGTGGGCAAGTCACGCCGTGACTTGCAGTCCGGTCACGGCGTGACCGGGCTACCGCACTCGTTCAAAAAGGCCTTGCCCGGTGAAGAGGGTCCCTCGGCAGCATCCGTGCTGATGGGGCCCGCTCCGTGGCTATCGTGTTTCCTGACCGGATGAGACCGACAGGTTGAGAACATGCCCTCTCCATCCGGGCAAGGCCGAAGATCGAAACCGAATGCGGTTCAGGCCGTCAGCTCGTCGATCCGCTGACGGAAGCCGGGCATCTCGCTCGTGACGAAGGCCGTCCAGGCCGCCGGCTGCCAGAGTTCCACGCAGACCGCGGCGCCCACGACGACCACCTCGCCGCCAGGCTCCACGCCCAGGAAGTCGCGGAAGCCTTCGGGCACGACGAGTCGGGCCCGCCCCGCGAGCGTCACCGTCGCATGCCGCGTCGAGAGCAGCCGGCCGAGATCCTGCAGTTGGCCCACACGCTGGGCGAGCAACCCGGCCTGCATCTTGCTGCGCACCACGTCGACGGCCGCGTCGATCCGGGGCTTCCAGATCGCAGCCGACCAGAGCGACAGGCAGCCAGCCCGCTCCTTCGCCAGCACGAGCTTCGGCCCCGCGGCGAGCAGTGGATCGAGGAGTTCCGGCGGGATTGCCAGCCGGTACCGCTCGTCGAGCGTCCGCAGGAATTCGCCGATGAGCAGGTCGGCTGCAGCGGTCATACGGGGTGCTGTTCGTGCCACTCACCAAGCCCGCCTCCGCGGGGTCCGTCACCGGCCCCACGGCGGGGCGAGCGACTCATCCTTATTTGGGCCATAAACCCACAAGCCAGCTGCTTGAGACAACTGATTTGGGCCTAGAACCCACAGGCGATGAGTCTAGCGGGGGGCACCGCCCAATAAAAGCCCCCGGATTGTGCGGCTGTGGCCCTGTCACGCCGTGACAGGTTCTTCCGGTCACGGCGTGACCGGGCTACCTCGCGGCGCTCAGTGCCCGCAGTGGCTACAGCCGCCGCAGTTGCTGCCGCAGCCGTCGGCGCCGATTTCCTTCTTGTAGGCCTTCTGCGCCGCGGCCTCCTTCGAGAGCTTGAACTCAGGGCCGGCCGGGAAGTACTGGATGTCGTCCTGCAGGTAGTAGGCGCTCGGGAGGGTCTGGCCTCCCACATCCACCTGGCAGCCGGTCACTCCGGTGGCCCCGGCGGCGATCGCCAGCAACGCCAGCGTCCGGTGCCGTAGCCGCACGGCGTGGAGTCGGGACGCGGTGATCCGAGGCGTATGGGTCCGGTGTGCACGATGCATGGCGTTGGTCCTCGCAGGGCAGACATCCGGTGTATCGACCGGCACGACCGGCAAACTTTGGGCAATCGACACGACCGGCCCCGTGAACCGCCCAGCTTGCCAGGCCGCTTGCCCGGGTTCGCGCAGCCGCGTGCCCCGACCGCTCGGCGGTGTACAACCACGGCATGCGTCCCCCGCTTTCGAGTCGGCGCTTCCTCGTCGCCAGCCTCGTCGTCAGCATCACCTACCTCGGGCAGCCACTCGCCGCCCAGCAGGTCGTGCTGCCGCCCGGCTTCGGCCCGCCCGCCGCGCTCGGCACACGACCGTCTCCCGCCTACGACGCCGCCCTCGCCGCGTTGTCTTCCGGCGCCACGTCGCGGGCCCTCGATCTCGCCCGCACCGAATACAAGTCGTGCCTCAGGATCGGCGGCCAACGCTGGATCGATTCGATCGCCGCCAGCGCTGTGATCGGCGAATGCCACTCCGAGCTCGGAGACCTGCGCGAGGCGCTCGCCGCCTACGAGGAGACGCTCGTGCTCGCCGCCGCCTATCCGCAGTGGCTGCTCGCCGTGCAGTTTCCCCCGCAGCAGCTGCGGGTCCGACAGCAGCCACCGCAGGCCACCTGGGGCCGGAGCACGCGAAACACTCGGCCCGCGCAGCTGCCCGACACGGTCGCGATCCGTCAGGCGGGCGCGGATCCCAAGCAGGTGCTCGAGCAAGGGGGCGTGCTCATCGCGCCCTTCGACCAGCTCATCCGTCCCGCGGAACTCATGCGGGCGACCGTGATCGCGATCTATCGGCAGGCCGAGATCCTCGGCCCACTCGGCCGCGACGCGCCAACGCTCGATCGCGTGGCCACGGCGCTCGCGCAGCGGCCCGCACAGCCGGCGCACTACGCCCAGTCGTGGATCGACATCGCACTCGGCACGGCGCTGTGGGCGCAGGGCAAGCCCGATCAGGCCACGCCGCTGCTCACCCGCGGCCTCGTGATCGGCGACGGCCTCGACCATCAGCTCACGGCCTGGGGTCTGATCGTGCTCGGTCGCATCGCCCTCGATGCCGGCCAGGCCGCACAGGCCGCGACGTATTTCGAGGAGGCCACCTACGCCGCGGCCAACGAGGCGGACGGCCGGGCGCTCGAGGAGGCGTTCGCGTTCGTGCACGCCGCGCGTGCCGCCGCCGGGACCCGTGGCGTGCCCCCCGCGATCGCCGGCGCGATCACCTGGGCCGATCGCGACTGGCCCGTACTCCACGCGCGGCTGGTGGCGATGCAGGCAGAGTGTCTCGCCACGGGTGGCGACGCCCGGGCGGCGGCCGCAGCCCTGAAGCAGATCGACGGCCGCCTGCTGCGGGCCGATCCGGGCCGCGGTCAGCTCGGCGCCGAAGTGGCCTACGCCCAAGCCATCCTCGGCTATGCCACGGCCGACGTGCGGGCAGGCGACACGGCCCTCGATGCCGCGATCGAGATCGCCCGGCCGCGCAGCCCACGGCTCTTCCAGGCAGCGAGGCTCGTCGAGCTCGTGGTCCAGGGCTCCGGCACCCTGTCCGATCGGCAGGCCGATGCACTGTTCGCCGGCCTCCTCGCGCCGCCGGCCGACCGCGACTTCACGACCAAGCCGCTCGACACGCTCGCCGTGATCTCGAGCGATCGGCACGATGCCTTCGAAACCTGGCTCGCCGTCGCCACCCGCCGCGGCGCCGACCAGGCCTTCGAGGCAGCCGAGGCGCTGGTCCGCGACCGCTGGCTGTCGGCGCGGCCGCTCGGTGGCCGACGGCTCGCGATCGATCGCCTGTTCGCGGCCGATCCGGCGGTGCTCGAGCCGGCCGCCGCCGCCCGCCGCGCTGCGCTCCTCGGTAATCGCCGTGACCTGAACGCCACGCTCGATGCGTTCGCCCTGCTCCGCGGCCGGCTCGCCGCCGACCTGCTCGCGGCCAAGCAGGCGCCGGCCGAGAAGCAGCTCGCCGGCAGCGATGCCGACTGGGCGAAGTATCAGTCACTGGCCACCACCCGCACGGCGTTCGTCGCCGCGCTCTCCGCGGGCCGCGAGGCCACGGCGATCGATTTCCCACCGCTCACGCCCTCCGCCGAGATTCGCGATCGGCTCGCTCCGAAGCAGCTGATCCTGTCGTTTCGCTGGACCCGCGCGGGCCTCACCGCCGCGCTCGAGTCCCGCGATCGCCAGGCGACCTGGGAGGTGCGACAGGCGGCCGGCATTCCGGGGGAGGTCGCGCAGCTGGCGAAGTCGCTGTGCCTCTTCGATCCCGATGCGGCGGTCTCCACCGACAAGCTCGTGGCGGGCGGCTGGCGCGACTCGGCCGCGCAGCTCGAGCGGATGCTGTTCGAGAACTCCCGTGTCACACTCGCCGAAGGCATCGACGAGCTCGTGATCGTGCCCGACGGCTGGCTGTGGTACGTGCCGTTCGAGCTCTTGCCGATCGCGTCGGGCAAAGGCGACGCGGGCCCCACGCTGCTTCGCGATGTCTGCCGCGTGCGGTATGCCCCCACGCGCAGCCTCGCCGTGGCACGACTGCCGGCGGCGGCGGGCACGGGCCCGGTCGGCATTCATGTCGGCCGCCTCGCCCGCGGCCCGAAGTCGGCCAGCGCGGAAACGCTCGACCGGCTCACACAGGGAATCGATCGGGCGGTGCCGCTGCCGCTGCCCGAGAAACCTCCGGCGGCGCTCGTGGCCTCCGTGTTCGACGGCCTCGCCGTGCTCGATGACCTCGGCATGCTGGGCACGTCGCCCGTGGCGTCACTCGTGCCCGGTGCAGCAGGCCGTGGCGGCATTCCGCTGGCCGACTGGCTCGCGCCGCCGCAGAAGCGGCCGGGGTTCGTGCTTCTGCCGGGCATGCAGTCGGCATTCGCGCGGGGCCTGGAGAAGGGCAGTCTGCCGCCGCGTCCCGGCGACGATCTCTTCATGCCCGCCATCGACCTGCTCGCGGCGGGGGCACACACGGCCGTGCTCGCCCGGTGGCGGGTCGGGGGCCGCACCACGACCGACCTGATGCTCGAGTTTCTGCGGGATGCGACGGCCACGGCTCCCGATGCGCCGCCGCCCCCGGCGTCGGCGAGCTGGCGGCGGGCGGTCGACGTGGTGACTGCCGAGGCACCCGATGCCGCCCGCGAGCCGCGGCTCAAGCAGGGCGAGGCGGTGCTCACCGACGCGCGGCATCCCTTTTTCTGGGCGGGCTACCTGCTGATCGACGGCGCGGCAGCGCGGTAGTCGGCGCCGTGGGATGGAAAGATGGAGTAGAACGATGCAGCATGGATGATGCCCTAGTGCCCACGAGTCTGCCTGGAGTGGCCCTGCTGGCCGTTGCGTCGGCGGTGGCCGGCGCGGTGAATTCCGTGGCCGGTGGCGGCACGATCCTCACGTTTCCCGTGCTCGCGGCGATTCTGCCCCCCGATCCTGGCCGCATGGTCGTGGCCAATGCGACGAGCACGATCGGCCTCTGGCCCGCCTCGGCGGTGGCGGCGTGGGCCTATCGTGGCGAGCGAACGCATCAGCCGTCCTGGATCCGGTGGATGATCCTGCCGAGCGTGGCGGGCGCGATCGTGGGCACGCTGCTCGTGCTGCGGCTGCCTCCCGCCTGGTTCGACGCGGCCGTGCCATGGCTGATCCTCACGGCCGCGATCTTGTTCAGCGTGCAGCCCCGCGTAGCCCAATCACTCCGTGACGGGCAGCCCCCCGTAGGCCAGTCACGCCGTGACTGGATGCCTTTCTCCGGTCACGGCGTGACCGGGCTACGTAAGACCGGGCTCCTGCCCGCCTGCCTGCTGCAGTTCGTAGTGGCGATCTACGGCGGCTATTTCGGGGCCGGCATCGGCATCCTCATGCTCGCCGTGCTGGGTCTGCTCGGCCTCGGCGACATCCACAAGCTCAACGGCGTGAAGAACGTGCTCGGCACCGCGATCAACGGTGTCGCGGCGGCCACGTTTGCCGCCGGCTCGTTCAGCGGGGCCCATGATGTATCGTGGCCACTCGCGGCGGTGATGGCCGTTTCGGCGATGGCGGGCAGCCTGTCGGCGTCACTCATCGCACGGCGGCTCCCGCCGGCCCGGGTGCGGCGGTTCGTGGCCATCCTCGGATTCGCCCTGGCGGCCTACTATCTGTGGCGGCATTTCTCGTAACCGTGACCCTGTCACGCTGGAACCGTGGCCCTGTCACGCCGTGACAGGAAATAAAGAATCTCATGCTCGTCCGCGCCGACCATCTCACAAAACGCTACGGCAGCTTCACGGCGCTCGACGGCTGCTCGCTGCACGTGGCGGAAGGGGATATCTTCGGGCTGCTCGGGCCGAATGGCGCCGGCAAGACGACGTTTCTGCGCACGCTGCTCGGCTTCATCACGCCCACGAGCGGCACGGCCACGGTCGCGGGCTTCGACTGTGTCACGCAGTCGCTGCGGGTGCGGGAACACACCGCCTACCTTCCGGGCGAGGCCCGGCTCTTTCGCCGGATGAATGGCCACGGCGTGCTCGACTTCTTCGCCGACCTGCGGCGGTCGTGCGACCGTGGGCGGGCCACGGCGATTGCCGACCGGCTCGGCCTCGACTGCTCGCGGCAGGTGGCTCGCATGAGCACCGGCATGCGGCAGAAGCTGGCGCTCGCCGTCGTGCTCGCCACCGATGCCCGGCTCGTGATTCTCGACGAGCCGACGGCCAACCTCGACCCGACGGCCCGGGCGGAGGTGCTCGATCTCGTGCTCGAGGCCCGCGCGGCGGGCCGCACCGTGATCTTCTCGTCACACGTGCTCTCCGAGGTGGAGGCCACCTGCGACCGCGTGGCGATCCTGCGGGCGGGCCGGCTGGTGCACGAGCAGTCGATCCACGATCTGCGGCGGAGCCATCGGATCACCGCGCGGCTCGCCGGACCGTTCGCAGGTGTGCCGGCGGCACTGGCGACGCACGTCGCGGTGGCCGGGCACGAAGGAACGCGGGTCGTCCTGGAGACGGCCGATTCACTCGCGCCGTTGCTCGGCTGGCTGGCCACGCTGCCGCTGGAGGAGATGCAGGTCGAGCCGGTCGGCCTGGGCGCGGTCTACGACCGGTTCCATCGGAATATCAACGCCTCATGATCTTCAACACCGCCATCTGGAAGCGCACGTGGGGCGACCAGCGAGTGCTCGTGCTCTCGCTGGCCGCGCTGTGGGCCGTGTTTCCCTGGATCTACATCACGCTGTCGGCGCAGATTCAGATGTCGGCCTTTCAAGACGTCCTCCTGCGGGCGATCCCGCAGGAGTGGCAGAAGCTCTCTGGCGTGCCCTTCGCCGAGGTGGCCACGCACGCCGGCCGCGTGGCGCTGGCGTTCGTCGATCCCGTGGTTGTGCTTGCGGCCACGGTCTGGGGCATCACCCGCGGCAGCGATGCGGTGTCGGGGCAGCTCGAGCGGGGCACGATGGAGATGGTGCTGGCGGCGCCGGTGGGCCGCGTGGCGGTGTTCGTCACCCAGGCCCTGGCCACGACGCTGGCGGCGGCCGTGCTCACGGCCGTGCTGCTGGGCGGCGTCTCTACCGCCATCACGTTCGGCCCCTGGGCCGGCCAGGTCGATCCCGCCCGGTTCGTGCCCGCGGCGGCCAACGTCTTTGGCCTGATGGTCTGCATGGCGGGCATCACGGCCTGCGTGTCAGCCGCCGACAGCCACCGCTGGCGGACAATCGGCATACTTTGCGGCTTCTACGTATTTTCAATCTTGGCGAAGCTCGTCGGGCGGATGAGCGAGTCGCTGTCCTGGGTCGGCTATCTGTCGGTCTTCAACGCGTACGAGCCGCAACGGCTCGTGTTCGGCGGCCTCGATTCCTGGCTGCTCGTGGCCCGCTACGACGGCGTGCTGCTCGGGATCGGGCTCGTCGCCTACGTGATTGGGGCCGTGATCTTCGCCCGCCGCGACCTCCCCGCGCCGCTGTGAATGCAGTGGCTTTTTTGGGGCGGTGTGCCGCATACTTTGGAGCTGGTGTCCACGGGTTCCGATCGAACAAAGGCGGGTTGCGATGGTGCGACGACGTGATGCAGATCCCCGGGCTTCTGCCAGGGGCTTCCTCGGACTGAGCTTCCTAACACTGATCGCGTGTCTCATGCTCGCTGCCGGCGCGGCACGGGCCGACGAGGCTGCACCGACGGCGGCCGCCGAGGCTCCGGGGCAGGCCGAGCTCGACAAGGCGATCGACGCCAAGCTCGGGGCCGACGACCTCGATGATTACGAGCGGGTGCTCGAGCACTGCAAGAAGGCGGTCGAGCTCGGCCTCGACGCCGAGTCCAAGAAGTTCGCCGACGAGCTCTACACCGGCACGCTGGTGGATCGGGCAGGAATGATCGTCGACGCGATCTACGATTCCGTGCCCCCCAACCCGCAGTGGCCACGGATGCGGGCGTTCGCCCTGCGGGATCTCGGCGAAGTGATCGATCGCGACCCGAAGCTGGGTCAGGCCCATCTGATGATCGCCCGCCTCGAATCGCTGCCGCGGGGCAACCGCGAACGGTCCCGGGCGTCGGCCGAGAAGGCGCTCGAACTGCTCGGCGACGATCGCCTTCAGATGGCGAAGGCCCACATCGTGCTCGCGGGCCTCGAGGAAGACGACACCGCGAAGCAGGAGGAGCATTACGCGAAGGCGATCGAGTTCGCCCCGCGCGACGTCGAGATCCGGCGGGCCCGCGGCCTGCACTTCCTGCTCGAAGACAAGTTCGACCGGGCCCGCGAAGACCTGCTCGTGGCGATCGAGGAAAAGCCAAGCGACGGCTCGCTCCACGAGGCGCTCGGCATGGCCTGCATGATGGGCGACAAGCGCGACGAGGCGAAGAAGGCCTTCGACAAGGCGATCGAGCTGGAGCCCGATTCGAGCAGCCCGCTCATGCAAAGGGCCCGGCTCTTGGCGGTGGAGGAGAAGTATCCGGAGGCGATCGCCGACATCGACCGGGCCCTCGAACTGGACCCGGGCAATCCGGCGGCCGTGGTGCTCCGGGCCCGCGTGCACCAGCAGGCGGGTGATTCCGACAAGGCGCTCGACGACATCGAGTCGGTGCTCACCGACGATCCCGACAACACCATTGCCTTGGAGCTGCGGGGCCTCATCGCGGCGGAGCGCGACGATTATCCAGCCGCGATTCGGGATTTCCGGCGGCTGGTGGCCCGGAATGGCGACGACGCCGTGCTCGTGAGCCAGCTCGGCATGCTCTATCTGGCGGCCAAGCAGCCGCGCGAGGCGATCCGCCGGTTCACGCGGGCCCTGGAGATCGACGCGGAGCATTTCGCGAGTCTCCGCGGCCGCAGTGATGCAAAAATCTCGATCGGCGACCATCCGGCGGCGATCGCGGATCTCGACAAGGCGCATGCGCTGAAGCCCGACGATACGGGCGTGCTCAACAATCTCGCCTGGCTGCTCGCGACATCGCCCGACGATGCGATCCGCAATGGCACGCGGGCGATCGAGCTGGCCCAGAAGGCCTGCGAACTGACGGAGTGGAAGGAGCCCCACATCATCAGCACGCTTGCGGCGGGCCATGCGGAGGCGGGTGATTTCGCCAAGGCTCGTGAGTTCAGCCAGAAGGCGGTCGATGCGAGCGATGATTCCGACCGGGTCAAGGAGCAGCTGAAGGGCGAGCTTGCCAGCTACGAGGCGGAGAAGCCGTGGCGCGAGCGGCAGGAAATGCAGGAGGCGACGCTCGACGAGCCGGGCGGCCGGGCGACGAACGAGTCGGAGCCCGCGGAGAGCGACGAGCCGCCCCCCGCGCCCCGCCGACCGTTCGACGAGTAGGGGAGCCCGCTTCGTGGGCCCGTCACTCCGTGACGGGCTGCCTTCGTGGGCATGTCACGCCGTGACATGCTGCCTTTGTCCGGTCACGGCGTGACCGGGCTACCTTCGTGGGCATGTCACGCCGTGACATGCTGCCGTCGTCCTGTCACGCTGTGACCGG
>JAPOJV010000249.1 GCA_029978085.1 bacterium | reverse complement strand
TCCGCCCACCTCCTGCCGAATAGCCAGGCCCCTCGGCCTTCACACCTCCAACCGCACACGGAGTGTGCGGACTACGGCGCCGTAGTCCACATGCTCCGCATGTGGCCCACGGTCAAAACACCGCAGGCCCGCTCTATTCCGCCGCAGGTCCGCCCACCTCCTGCCGAATAGCCAGGCCCCTCGGCCTTCACACCTCCAACCGCACACGGAGTGTGCGGACTACGGCGATCCCACCGAACGATGCAGCGCGAGGCTTCCTCGCCGCCTTGACCGCCCGCATACAATCCCTTGCCATGCGTCGACGGCCGGCCGGTCACCACCGCAGGGTGATCGCGTCGTCGCAGCCCACGACCGCCCTGCAACCGAATCGGCCGCTGGTCCGTGTGAGCGTGTCGGCCAGCCACACGACATCGTCTCCTCGCACCCGTGCGAGTTGGAACCTCCGCATCTGAAGCGGCACGAGGCGCAGGTCAACGAGCCGGCCCGTCGCATCGACCGTTGGAAACACCATCACGGCGAGGTCGGGACGAAACGCCTCGTATCCCTCGATGCCTTCGTAGTCGTCGATGAAGTCGCCGCAACCGTAGAGGATGAGGCGGTTTCGATAGACCTCGATCGGTCGCACGTGATGCGACGAGTGGCCGTGCACGATGTCGATGCCACCATCGACGAGGGCGTGGGCGAATTCGACGAACGGCTCCGGCACCTCGTGCCCCCAGTTCGTGCCCCAGTGAATCGACACCACCGCGATGTCTCCCGACTGCCTTACGGCGGTGATCCGCTCGCACACCTCACGGGCCGTCGCCCGCGACAGATCCGGCAGCAGATCGACGCCCGGCCGCATCGGCGTCGCCACAGAGAAACAGCGTTGTGTCCATGAACGGGAATGCAACTCTTTTGCTGCCGTAGGCCTGTCACGCCGTGACAGGCATGCCTTCTTTCCGGTCACGGCGTGACCGGGCTACGTGGAGCCGCAGATCGGTGTTGTGGCCTCTGGATCGGGCGCGAGCCACGATTCACTGCGGAATCATTATCGCGTCGGGCTCCGGCAGCCGGTACATTGCGGCTCGTGGAGGCCTGCTCGATGCCCGCCTGCTCCCAGTTCCGCGGTCTGCCCCGCGCCCTACTCTGCGGCTGCCTGCTCCTCGTGGCGACTGCCGCGCGGGCCGCCGATCCATCCCCATCGAGCGACGCTGCCAAGACCGCCTACGCGGCGGCCGCGGCGTTGCAGAATCGCGAGGCCTGGGAACTGGCCGCCGAAGAGTGGCAGACGTTCATCGCCGCCCATCCGCAGGATCCGCTCGCGGCCAACGCCCGCTACTACCTCGGCCTCTGCCGGATCAAGCAAAAGCAGTGGGCCGACGCCGCCACGACACTCGGGGAATTCGTCGCCGCAACCCCGACACATCCGCAGGCGGGAGACGCCATGCATCTGCTCGGCGAGGCGCTCTGGCAGGCCGGCAAACGCGACGAGGCAGTCGCGGCCTGGCAGCGATTCGTTCGCGAACAGCCGCAGTCGCCTCGGCTGCCCGACGCGCTCTACGCGCTCGGCGTAGGCGAGGCGCAGACCGGCAAGAAGACGGAGGCCGCCGCCACCCTCGCACGGTTCGCCAAGGAGTTTCCCCAGCATCCTCTCGCTGCCGACGTGGCGATCTGGCGGGCCGATCTCGCGCTCGCCGCGAACCAGCCGGCCGCGGCCGACACACTACTCGCGCCGGTGGCTGTGACCGCCGGCCCACGGCAGGCCGAGGCGCTCGACCGGCTCGGCACGGCCCGCTGGAACCAAAAGCAGTGGGCCCC
>JAPOJV010000112.1 GCA_029978085.1 bacterium | reverse complement strand
GTAGCCCGGTCACGGTAGCCCGGTCACGGTAGCCCGGTCACGCCGTGACCGGAATGCTTGTCACGGCGTGACAAGACCACACCGGAATGCTTGTCACGGCGTGACAAGACCACACCGGAATGCTTGTCACGGCGTGACAAGACCACACCGAAACACAAGTCACGGCGCGACTTGCCCACACTCCGTGGCGGGGCCTACGACGCGACGACGCGGCAACCTCCGCTGACTTTGCCGGCTATCGCCCGGGGGTTTGGCGAAGGTGCGGAGCTTTGCGGAACACGGGCAAACGATGACCTCCGGCCGGGCCTCCGGTGGCGTCGTCGCTCCGCTGATGCCGATTCCAGACGATGATCGAAGCGTCGCATAAGCCACCCGGGATCGTCCCATGCACACCGATTCAACTTCCCGAGCGGATCACTCCCGCCGGCACCGGCCCTCCAGGGTCACCGTGTTCACCACGGCGTTCATCGCTGGAGCCGCGGTGGCATTCGGCGTGAACCGCATGCTCGACGTGCATCTCGCGCAGACCCGGCCCCAGGTCGAGTGCGAGCCGATCTTCGTCGCACTTCACTCACTGCCGCAGGGAGCGCCGATCACCGTCTGGGACGTGGCGCTGAAGGACTGGCCGCGGGCAATGCTGCCGACATCGGCGCTCCGAGCCCAGGACACGTTCGAAGGCATGGTGCTGCGGCATCCGCTCCGGGAAGGACAGCCGCTGCTCTCGGTGCAGCTCGTCCCGGCTGGCGGCGCGGCCCGATCGGCTGCAGTGCCCGCGGAGCAATCGTTCACGAACCCGCTGCCCGCCGCGCCGGCCACGCAGGCCGCTGCCGCGCCGGAGGCCGATCTCTGGGCGCCCGCCGTCCCCGCGAAGCCTGAAGTGGCCGCCACATCCGTGCCGCGAGCCAGCCGCACCGACGTGGATGCCGTCCCGCCCGCTGCGGCGCATCCGACGCCGGTGACCGACACCGCCGATACGTTCGTCGCGCCGCAGCCTGCCAGCGAGCCGACTGCGGCCGCTCCGGCAGACACCGCCCGAGTTGAGCCACCCGCGGCGGCCACCGAGCCCACGCTCGCCGTAGCGCCGGAGCCGAATGCGGATCCCCAGCCCGAACCGGCCCAGCCCGAGCTGCTTGCATCCACCGCGCCGCTCTACGCGCCGGTGCCGGCATCGCCGCCCACGGATCTGGATGGCCAGCTCGCCGGCGTCGGCGGGCTGCCGGCGACAGGCGTTTCGCGAGATCCCAACGCCGCCGCCAGCGTGCTCAAGCAGACGGCGGACGGTGGTCCGGCCGCCGGCCCGCAGCCGCAGCAGTCGGCGGGACGGTATCTCGTCGTGCCCGAGCGGATCGCCATGCAGGCCGATTCGGCGTTCGCGCCGCCCCCGGTAGCGCAGGCACCCGCCGCAGCCCAGCGGCCCCAGCAGTCACCAGCCGCCAAGACCGCGACGAAGCCGGTGAATCGCCCCGGCTCGGCGAACGGCCAGCGTTCCGGAACGAAGCGGCCGCAGCAGCAGTCGCAGCAGGCCGGCCAGGGAGCGGGCCGGCAGGCCACCGCGGCACCGAGCCGGCCGCTCGGCGGGATGTTTCCGAATCTGACGGCGGGCATCGAAGCCATCAGCGGCAGCCAGCGGAAGCCGGCCACCGCGGGTCAGCCGTCATCGACGACCCGCTGACGCGGGCCACGCGCCAGCCCGAATGCGACTGCTGCGACGGCGGCTCCGCCGGCAGCGGCCGCCCACAGCAGCCAGGAAAACGCCTCGGCTGAGCGGAAGATCCGCTGATTCCGCGCCTCCTCGGGCAGGGGTGGCCGCTGCACGCCCGAGCGGGCCATATCGCGATAGGCCCGGTGCACCGTCGCGATGTCGGAGGCGGCGACGGCGGCCCGAATCTCAGCATCGCCGACGAGCGGGCTCCCGACCGTCCACGACCGCAGGCCGACCGCCGCGATGAGCGACGCCGTGGCAACGAGCAGGCCCGCGAGCCCCCAGCCGTGGCCCACTGTCCACTGAGGGCGGGGCGTCGGCTCCGCGGGAGCCTGCTCCAAGGCCGTCAGGCCACCCAGTCGGGGCACGGTCAGCCGGCCGCCGCAGGCCGGACACCGCACCTCGTCGCCCGCCTGACCGGCCGTGACGACGACCCGCTCGGAACAGCGGCAGGGCAGCAGATATCGCTTCATGTTCTTCGCCGCGGCGACCGTGGTGCACGACCCGCTGGTGCCGCCGTTCCGGATGGAATTCCGCGGCCGGCAGCACAAACTCTCCCAGCGAAATCTTTTACCATTCGGGACCGGATTTCGGAGAAAAAATCCATTTTCTCCAGAAAAAAAACTGGCCTTCGGGATGTCGCAGCGACATAATGTTACGTCCTCACGGAAGCCCCCCGGTGATGCCATCACGCACCCCGATTTCCCGCCTCGCTTCCGTCGCCTCCCGGCCCGCCCGTGTGAGGCTGGACTTGCCGGCCCCTTGAATCACACTGTCGGCTCGCCGAATGATTGGCCGAACGTCGCCGCGGCCGAGTGGTCGGCGACGGCATGAACCGCCCGCCTCGATTCGCCCCGCCCGTTTTCAGTTTTTTAGGATTGTCAGTTCTCAGGATCTTTGAAGGAGCATCGCTTTGTACGACTCGCTGCTGGATGAACTCGAAGACGATGTCGTCTCCAATCCCCAGGAGGTCGAGGAACTGACCGAGAAGGTCGTCGACGCCGAGGAAGCCGACGCCGAGCTGCTGGTCGACGAGACCGACGCGCCGGTGCTCGCGGAAGGCGACATCGACGCCGAGGCGGAGCTGGACACGGCCTCCGACGGCGACGACGTGCTCCCCGAGCAGGTCGAGAACTGGTCGGACGATCCGGTGCGGATGTACCTCACGCAGATGGGCGAGATCCCACTGCTCACCCGCGCTCAAGAGATTTTCCTCGCGCGGCAGATCGAGACGACCCGCGCCCAGTTCCGGGCGAAGCTGCTGGAGTGCGAGTATGTCTGCGAGCAGGCATTCCGCGTGCTCTCGCGGGTGCACCGCGGTGAGCTGCCGTTCGACCGCACGGTGCAGGTCTCGGTGACCGACAAGCTGGAGAAGGAGCAGATCCTCGGCCGGCTGCCGCACAACCTGCGGACGCTCGAGGTGCTCATCAAGCAGAACAAGGCCGACTACCGGATCGCCCTCTCCAAGAAGCGGAAGATGGCGGAGCGGCGCGAGGCCTGGGCGCGGCTCGGCCATCGGCGGCGGCGGTGCGTGCGGCTCATCGAGGAGCTCGGTCTCCGCACGCAGCGGATCGAGGCGATGATCCCGACGCTCAACGGCTTCGTGGCCCGGATCAAGGAGCTCAAGTCGAAGATCGACGCCCACAAGAAGACGAAGCAGCCGCCTTCGGCCCGGCAGCAGCTCGTCGACGAATACCGCTCGATCCTCAAGGCCTGCCAGGAGACGCCCCGCAGCCTGAAGCGGCGGATGGACGAAATCCAGCGGATCTTCGCCAAGTATCAGCAGGCGAAGCGGGGCCTGTCGGAAGGCAACCTGCGACTCGTGGTGTCGATCGCGAAGAAGTACCGCAACCGCGGCCTCTCCTTCCTCGATCTCATTCAGGAAGGCAATGCCGGCCTGATGCGGGCGGTCGACAAGTTCGAGTACCGCCGCGGCTTCAAGTTCTGCACCTACGCCACGTGGTGGATCCGGCAGGCGATCACCCGCGCGGTGGCCGACCAGAGCCGCACGATCCGCATCCCGGTGCACATGGTGGAGACGATGAGCCGCGTGCGGAACGTGGCCCGCCAGCTCCTCCAGGAGTACGGCCGCGAGCCGACGATCGAGGAGATCGCCGCCCGGGCCGGCACGCCGGT
Organism: bacterium; assembly: GCA_029978085.1. Lineage (GTDB taxonomy): Bacteria > Planctomycetota > Planctomycetia > Pirellulales > UBA1268 > QWPN01. The sequence goes on along the minus strand of JAPOJV010000112.1, from coordinate 6,104 downwards.
GGACGAGACGCGTCGCGTAACGGCCATGAGCCGCTACCCGATCAGCCTCGATCGCCCGGTCGGCAACAGCGAGGACAGCCACTTCGGCGACCTCCTGCCCGACCAGGGGGCCGAGAACCCGGCCGTGGGCGCCGCCCAGGAGATGCTCCGCAATCGGATCGCGAAGGTGCTCAAGAGCCTGTCGTACCGCGAGCGGGAGATCATCAAGCTCCGCTACGGTCTCGGCGACGGCTACAGCTACACGCTCGAGGAAGTGGGTCACATCTTCAAGGTGACCCGCGAGCGAATCCGGCAGATCGAGGCCAAGGCCGTCCGGAAGCTGCAGGCCCCCGCCCGCAGCGAAGAGCTCAGCGGCTTCATCGACTAGTCGTGAGCTTGTCACGCCGTGACAAGCATCCAGTGTGGGCTTGTCACGCCGTGACAAGCGTTCCGGTGTGGGCTTGTCACGCCGTGACAAGCGTTCCGGTCACGGCGTGACCGGGCTACCGTGACCGGGCTACCTGCAGCCCGCCGTAGCTCATCGACTATGATCAGCTCGCCCTCCACCCCGGATGCCGTCGCATGAATCGCGTCTTCGCTGCCCTGGTCGCCTCGTCCCTGGCCCTGCCCTGCATGGCTGAGGAGCCGGCATTCACCCGCTCGACCATCGACCTCGGCTGCGTCGTCAGCGACCTCGACACGAGCGTGCGGTTCTACACGGAAGGCATCGGCTTCAAGGAACTGAAGGGCTTCGAGGTGCCGGCGGCTCTCGCGACCGATGCTGGCCTCACCGACGGCAAGCCGCTCGCGATCCGCGTGCTCGTGCTGGGCGAAGGGGAATCGGCCACGAAGCTCAAGCTCATGCAGGTGGCGGGCACGACGCCCCGCACCGGTGACACGGAGTTCATTCACTCTCACACCGGCTTCCGCTACCTCTCGATCTTCGTGGCCGACACCGACGCCGCCCTGGCCCGGCTCGCGAAGCTGGGCGTGAAGCCGATCGCGAAGAGCCCCGTCGCCCTGCCCGCCTCGCTCGCCCCGGCGGGCACGCATCTCACGTGCGTCCGCGATCCCGACGGCAACCTCGTCGAACTTATCGGCCCGAGGAAGTAGGCCCGTCACTCCGTGTGGGCGAGTCACGCCGTGACTCGCTTCTCTCCGGTGTGGGCTTGTCACGCCGTGACAAGCTCTCCGGTCACGGCGTGACCGGCCTACCGGAAATCTTCCCCGCCCGCTCCAGCCAGGCGAGTACCTGATCGGCCAACTGATCCGGGGGCGACGCCGCCGAATCGACGACGAGCTCCGGTGTGAGCGGCTCCTCGTAGGGATCGTCGATGCCGGTGAAGCCCTTGATCTCACCGGCCCGCGCCTTCTTGTAGAGCCCCTTCGGATCACGACCTTCGCAGACCTCCAGCGGCGCCTTCACGAAGATCTCCACGAAGTCGCCGGGGGCGAGCATGCCCCGCACGGCATCGCGGTCGCGGCGATAGGGGCTGATGAAGGCGGTGAGCGCCACGATGCCGGCCTGGGCGAAGAGGTCGGCCACGGCCCCGATCCGCCGGATGTTCTCCGCCCGGTCGGCGGCCCCGAAGCCGAGGCCAAACCGTGCGGCCGCCTCCTCGCCGTAGCGGTCGCGCAAGAGCGCCGGGGCGGCATTGAGACCCAGCCGCACGTTGTCGCCATCGAGCACGAAGCTTCGCACGCCGCGTTCATGCAGCCGGCGGTCGACCGCATTGGCCAGCGTGCTTTTGCCGCAGCCGGAGAGCCCGGTGAACCAGAGCACGCAGCCGGCGTGCCCGGCCCGCCGCTCACGGTCGGCCCGGCTCACGGCATGCTCGTGCCAGCGGACATCGACCACTTCCGTGTCCCGGGCGGGCTGCGTCATGCCTTCCTGCTCCCTGCGTTCGCGGTGCGAAAAACCACTGAATCCGTCTCCACCATGACCGCCCCCGGCCGCCCGCGTCAACGCCGCCTGTGGCTCACCAGGCGTCGAGTGTGACGGAGCAGTCGAACTGCTCGGGCCCGCCGCCGGCTGCCGGACGGGCGATCGAGAGGGTGAGCACGTCGCCGGCATCGTGGCGGGCGACCCGCTGCGTGAGCGCCTCGAAGCTGGCGATCGGCTCGCCATCCACGGCGATCACCACGTCGCCCACCTCCACCCCGGCCTTGGCGGCCGCCGACCCCGGCTGCACATGCGTGATCTCGCACGGCCCGCCAAAGGCCAGGGAACTGACCCCCAGCCGGCCCCCCTTGCGGACGTCGATCACAGCATCAGGCAGTGCGGCGGCGAGCTTGGCCATCGCCGCCTCGGGAATCCCCGAGCCGTAGAGGTCGATCCGCTGCACGCCCCGCAGCCGGCCGAGCACGGCCGCGGCCTCGGCGTCGATCGGCACCCCATGCACGCTCACGCTCACGAGTCCGTGCAGGCGAGGCAGTTTCCGGAGATCGGTGATGCCGCCCCGCCAGGCCGGTCCCAGCTCCACGTCGAGCCCACGCTGCCCGGCGATCGAGGGCCGCTCGCGAAACACGGCGCCCGCCTTTTCCAACGCCTCCCGGGCCTGTTCAGCCATCCCGATGACGTGGAACTCGAGTACGCCGGCAGCCAGGCGAGACAGCGGCGGCTCACCCTGCTCTGCAAGCGACTCCAGCAGCTGCTCCGCAGCAGCGGCGGCGTCTGGATCGGAGGCCGTGAGCATGTCGCGCAGGATCTCGATCCCGCGGGCAGCGACCTCGAGATCACCGGCACGGATCGCCCGCTCGAGCGGTCCGATCGCCGCCTTCCCCGCATCGACGAGGCTCGTGGCCGCCGCCTCCCGCTGGGCAAACTGTGCAGCCCCCAGCTGCACCACCCAGCCCGCGATCTGGGCCTCGGGCGGCTGCTCAGCGCCGGGTGCCACCGCCGCCCATACCAGTGCGGCGGTCGCGATCCACACGGAACCGACGCTGTTCATGGCACTGACGACTCCCGTTCACGGGACAAGGGCGGGGCAACCGCCGCGAAGCGAGTAGGTGCAGATTGTCAATCTGCACACGGTCGCCAACCGCAGATTACCAATCCGCGGCTCCAGGTCTGAAAACCAGCCACCCTGTAGGTGCAGATTGTCAATCTGCACACCGCCTGCATACCGCCCGAATTTTGACAGGTACACTTGCGGCAAGGCCCTCCCATGTCGCTCCCCATCCTCACCCCACCCGCGCCCCGTCCCTCGCTCACGGGCGCGCCACCGCTCCCGACCACCCGGGCGGAGATGCTCGCCCGGGGCTGGGATGCCGTCGACATCGTGTTCGTGAGCGGCGATGCCTACGTCGATCACCCCAGCTTCGCCAATGGCCTCTTGGCCCGGCTGCTCGAGGCCGCCGGATTCCGCGTGGCCGTGCTGGCCCAGCCCGACTGGCAGTCGTGCGAGCCGTGGCGGCAGTTCGGCCGGCCGCGGCTCTTCTTCGGCGTGTCGGCCGGCAACATGGACTCGATGATCAACCACTACACCGCCAACCGGAAGGTGCGGAACGACGACGCCTACTCGCCGAACGGCGAGATCGGCCGGCGGCCCGACCGGGCCACGCTCGCCTACTGCCAGCGGTCGCGGGAGGCGTTTCCGGGCGTGCCGGTGGTGGCCGGCGGCGTGGAGGCAAGCCTGAGGCGAATCGCCCATTACGACTACTGGAGCGACAAGGTCCGCCGCTCGATCATCCTCGACTCGAAGGCCGATCTCGTCGTCTTCGGCATGGGCGAGCGGACGATCCTCGACGTGGCCCGCGGCCTCGCCGCCGGCAAGACGGTGAAGGAGCTCCGCGATCTCCGTGGCATCGCCTACCGTCTCGGCGCCAGCGAGCCGCCGCCGACCGGCCCGGGGGGCGGTGCGGCCGACACGATCGAGCTGCCGACCTACGAAGCAGTCTCCACCGACACACTCGCCTTCTGCGAGATGACCCGCATCTCGCACCTGGAGACGAATCCCCACAATGCCCGCCGGCTCGTGCAGCGGTATGGCCGTGAATCGATCGTCGTGAATCCCCCCGCCCTGCCGTTGGAGCAGGACGAGATGGATCAGGTGTATGGCCTGCCCTTCACGCGGCGGCCGCATCCGTCCTACGGCGCGGCCCGGATCCCCGCCTTCGAGGTCGTGGAGACGAGCGTGCAGATCATGCGCGGCTGCTTCGGCGGCTGCACCTTCTGCTCGATCACGGCCCACGAGGGGCGGATCATCCAGAGCCGCAGCCAGGAATCGGTGATCACCGAGATCAAGCTGCTCGCCAGCCAGCCGGGCTTCAAGGGCACGGTGTCGGACATCGGCGGCCCCACGGCCAACATGTATCAGATGAAGTGCACGCGGCCGGAGGTCGAGGCGAAGTGCCGCCGGCTCTCCTGCGTGCACCCCACCGTCTGCAAGCTCTTGGGCACCGACCACGGCCCGCTCAAGAGCCTGATGCGGGAGGCCCGCACCGTCGAGGGCGTGAAGCGGGTGCTCGTGGCCAGCGGCGTGCGGATGGATCTGGCCCGCCGCGATCCCGAGTATCTGGAGGAGCTCGCCGCGCACCACGTGGGGGGCCATTTGAAGGTGGCGCCCGAGCACACCGACCCCGAGGTCTTGAACCTCATGAAGAAGCCGTCGGCCGACGACTACGTCGAGTTCGACAAGGCGTTCACGGCGGCCAGCCGCCGCGTGGGCAAGAAGCAATACACCGTGCCCTACTTCATCGCGAGCCACCCAGGCAGCGGCGTGGAGGAGATGATCGACCTCGCCCTCTTCCTCAAGCGCAACAGCTACAAGCCCGATCAGGTGCAGGATTTCATCCCGAGCCCGTTCGACATCGCCGCCTGCATGTACTACACGGGCCTCGACCCGATGACCCGCGAGCCCGTGAAGGTGACAAAGGGCCTGAAGGATCGGCGGATGCAGCGGGCCCTGCTCCAGTTCTTCAAGCCGGAGAATTACTTCGAAGTGCGACGGGCGCTCGAGCAGGCGGGCCGACACGACCTCATCGGCTCCGGCTGCGACTGCCTAATCCCCGATCGTCCGCCCAAGGAAGCCCTCGACAAAAAGCGCCGCGAGGCGACGCGGGCCTTCACCGAAGCGACCTCGGGCGATCACATCCGAGGCGGCCCGGCAAAAGCCCGCGACCGCAGCGAGCCGGGGAAGGCCCGTGGCGGCCGCAAGCAGCGGCGGCCCCGCAAGTCGATCGGCTACCGCCCCGAACGCCCCGGCACGTGAGGCGGCCCCTCGGCCGGCACGCGCCCCGCCCCGTCATCCGCATGCGCTCGCCCCGTCATCCGCATGCGCTCGCCCCGTCATCCGCATGCGATCGCCCCGTCATCCGCATGCGATCGCGCCGTAGTCCACATGCTCCGCATGTGGCCCACGGTCAGAAAACCGCGGGCTCGAGCTATTCCCCCTGCAGATCCGCCCTCGCCCTGTCGAATAGCCCGACCGTCTGGCCTTCAATCCTCCAACCGCACACGGAGTGTGCGGACTACGGTGTTCCACGACTGAACCTTGGCGCACCGTGCCCCGTACACTCTTCGTCACCTTCCCTCAGAGGCCCCTCCATGCCCCGCTTCGCTCGTCTGCTCGTCTGCCTGATCACCGCGGCCGTCGCTCTGCCCGCGGCACCGGCTTTCGCGATCTCGCCGCAGAACCCCTACCGCAGCTTCAACCTCTCGGGCATCAACTACGGCTCGATGCAGTGGGAGCGGGCCCAGCGGCAGGGCAAGCGGGTGTGGCCCTACTACAACACGCCGTCACGGAGCTACTCGCGCGGCGGCGTGGTGACCGGCGGCTTCGTGGGGGGCGGAGGCGGCGCGATCATCCAGGGCAGCGGCTATCGCTCCAGCCCCCGCGTCTACCGCCGGTCCCGCCGGTAGCGGGAAGGCCGCTGTGGACGCGGCCTCAGGCAGAAGTGATGTCGGCGTCGTAGATGCGGTATTTCTTGGTCACGAGCGCGCCGCCGCGCTCGAGCGTGCGCTTCGAGAGGTGGTTGCTCTCTAGCACCCACGAGAACTCGGTTTCTTCCATGCCCCAGTCGAGGATCGGCTGCACGAGCGCGGCCATGAGCACGAGCCCCACGCCCCAGGCCTGATACTCGGGCACCACGTTCGTGCTGATCGCCCGCATTCGTTTGATGCC
>JAPOJV010000059.1 GCA_029978085.1 bacterium | reverse complement strand
TGCTGTTCATCGTGGCCTTTAAGCTCATGACCGGCCCGCGGACGGCCGTGAAGGGCAACTATCTCGGCGCCGTCGGGATGGCGATCGCGATCATCGCCGCCTGCTTCGAGAGGCCGGTCGTCGAGAGCATGACGGCCAATGGTTCGTGGCCACTGATCATGCTCGCCATTGCCGGAGTGATGGGCGGCGGCATCGGCGCCACGATGGCGCTGAAGTATCCGATGACGGGCATGCCGCAAATGGTGGCCCTGCTCAACGGCTTCGGCGGCGCCGCCTCCACGTTCGTGGCTGGAGCCGACCTCTGGAACGCCTCCGCCGCCGCCCAGCCGCCGGCCGATCCCTTGGCCCCCTGGACGCAGTTCGCGATCGCCACGGCCCTCACCGGCCTGATCGGTGCCGTCACGTTCTGGGGCAGCCTCGTGGCCTTCGGCAAGCTCGAGGAGCTGCCGCAGTTCAAGAAGGCCTGGACCGACCCCAACCGCCACTGGATCAATATCGGCCTCGCCGTCGCCACGCTGCTCTTGATCTGGGGCGTGTGCACGAATCCGTCATCGAACCTGCTCTTCTGGCTGCTCGTGGGCGCGGGCAGTGCCTTGGGCATCACGCTCACGCTGCCGATCGGCGGGGCCGACATGCCCGTCGTGATCTGCCTGCTCAACAGTTATTCAGGCCTGGCTGCGGCCGCGGCCGGCTTCGTGATCGACAACTCGGTGCTCGTGATCGCCGGCTCGCTCGTCGGTGCCTCCGGGCTGATTTTGACGGCGATCATGTGCCAGGCGATGAACCGCTCGCTCGTGGGCGTGCTCTTCGGCGGCCTGGGCACGACGACGGCGGCGAATGCCGACGACGTCTACGCCGGCAAGGTAAAGAGCGCGAGCGCCGAGGAGATCGCGATGGTGCTCGAGGGGGCCGACCGGGTGGTGATCGTGCCGGGCTACGGCCTCGCCGTCGCCCAGGCCCAGCATGCCGTCCGCGAACTGGCCAACGCCCTGGAGAAGCGGGGCACGACGGTCGAATACGCGATTCATCCAGTGGCCGGCCGGATGCCGGGCCATATGAACGTGCTGCTCGCCGAGGCCGACATCCCGTATGAAAAGCTCCGCGAGATGGACGACATCAACCCCACGTTCCCGGAGACCGACGTGGCGATCGTGATCGGGGCCAACGACGTCGTGAACCCGGCCGCCCGCACCGATCCCAAGAGCCCGATCGCCGGCATGCCGATCCTCGACGTGGACAAGGCGAAGACGGTGGTGGTGGTGAAGCGGTCGCTCTCCCCGGGCTTCGCGGGCATCCCCAATCCCCTCTTCGCCGCCGACAACACACTGATGTATTTCGCGGACGGCAAGAAGGCGATCCTCGACCTCACCGCCGCCCTGCAGCAGGGCTGATCACCGCAAAACGTCAGCCCACAGGGCGTCGGAAACAAGCAGGCCGGCCCGAGTGAGCCGCACGCGGCGGCCGTCGTCGGTGGCGAGTCCCGCTGCGCCCCAGCGGGCGATTGCGGGGCCGGCGAGCGAGTCGAGGTCGAAGCCGCTGGCTGCACGGAATGCCGCGCGGTCGAGGCCGTCGCGGCGCCGCAGGCCGACGACGATTCGCTCGCGGGCCGCCTGCTCGTCGGTCATGCGATCGACGTCGCCGGCGAAGTCGTCCCCCGCGAGCACCTTCGTCATCCAGGTGGTCGTGCTGCGGTGATTCGTGATCCGCGCGCGGCCGTCGAACCGGGCCGCGCCAGGCCCGAAGGCCTCCCATGGCCGGCAGTCCCAGTAGGCCTCGTTGTGCCGGCAACGACAACCGGCTCGGGCAAAGTTGCTCACCTCGTAGTGCTCGAAGCCCGCCGCCTCGAGCCGGTCGATCGCCGTCTCGAACATCGCCCGCTCGATCGATTCTTCCGCCGGCTGCAGTGCTCCCCGCAGCCGGGCCGATTCGAACGCCGTGCCCTTCTCCCACGTGAGGCAGTAGACCGACACGTGCTGCACGCCGAGGCCCACCGCTGCGGCAAGATCGGCCTCCACGCCGGCCAGCGACTGCCCCGGCGCGGCCGTCATCAGGTCGAGGCTCACGACCAGGCCGGCGTCGAGGAGCCGCGCCGTCGCCCTCCGCACGTCGTCGGGCGAGTGATCGCGGTCGAGCGCCCGCAGCGTAGCCGCATCGAGCGACTGGCCACCGAGGCTCACCCGCGTGACGCCGCAGTCGCGGGCCGCGGCGACGAACTCCGGAGTGACATCGAGCGGATTCGCCTCGACCGTCACCTCGGCATCGGCAGCAGGCCGGAGCCGGTCGTGCAGAATGCCGAATATGCGCCGTAGACCTGTCGGCCCGAGGTGCGACGGCGTGCCGCCGCCGAGGTAGAGCGTATCGACTTCGAGCATCCGCTCCACCCGTTCGAGCTCCCGCCCAAACGCCGTGAAGTAACGATCGATCAGATCATCGCGGCCGGCCACGAGCGTGAAATCGCAGTAGCCGCAGCGGTGGCGGCAAAAGGGCACGTGCACGTAGGCATGGCGTGGAACGGCGTTCATCTCGCATTCCACTATACGGAGCCGCGACATCATCGGCGAAGCGAGCGTCCGGCGACGGGGGCGTGGGAGCCCGAAGCCGGCGCGCGTGCGCGCACCCGTCACAGCCAGATACGGAGCCGGCCGTCCAGCATGTCGGGCAGCTTCTTGGCGATGATCCGCTGGATGCGGTCGTCGGTGTACCGCGTGGAGAAGTGGGTGGCGATCACCACCTCGTTGCGGAACCGATCGCGGCGGGCGAGGAGGTCGTCGAGGTGCATGTGGCCAAACTTGTGGATCTTTTCCTTGCGATGGGCATGGGCCACGAACGTCAGCTCGGTGATCAGGATCATCGCCTCGAACATCGCCGGGCAGCGGTCGAGGCCCTCCGGCGAACTGTCGCCCAGATAGGCCACGAGCGGCGTGCGGATCTCGTGCGTCACGTCCACGCCGGAGAGCCGCAGGTCGCGAATCTTGTCGCCGGGCAGGCCCTGATATTCATGCTTGAGCTTCCGCCGCCGATCCCAGACGACGAAGCCCACGCTCGGCAGCGTGTGGCAGGTGGGCGAGACGGTCACGACGTGCTCGCGCGAGAGCTCGATCTCCTCGCCGGGTCGGGCGGGCAGGAGCGTGCATGGCAGCCGGCCGCGGTCGAGCCGTGATACGGCCCGCAGGAGCTTCTCGATCGGCTCGATCGCCGACTCGGGCAGGTAGATCGTGGGGGGCTCCATCTTCATCATCCGCCGCCGGGCCACGTAGACGGGCAGCGCCGCGATGTGATCGAGGTGCGTGTGCGTCACGAACCAGGTGCTCGTCGCCATGAATCCCCACGGCTGCGAGCCGAGATCGAAGCCGAGCTTGAGCTCGGGGATCCGCCAGCAGCTCTGCACGGCGGCCCGCGAGTAGCCCTCGACGGTGAGCCCCTTGTGGACGAGCGAGCGAAACGGCGAGTTGTCGATCATGCGGTATCCGACGAAGCGGGCGGTGCGGAGGGGTTGGCGGCAGTGGCGGGCGGCTGGAGCCAGATCTCCTCGAAGAGCTGCTCCTGGCGGGTGCCGAGCCGGCCGCGCCGCACGAGCTCCAGCACCGCCAGAAAGATACCGACCACTCGCGACCGGGGCATATCGTCATCGAAGAGCGTCGTGAACGCCACCCTGCCCTGCTCCGCCACGAGCGCCTCGATGCGGATCATATGGGTTTCGATCGGCGTGTCGTCGTGAACGATCTGCCGCGGCCGCCGCTTCTCCCGCTTGCGGAGCACCCGCGACATCGCCCCCACGAGATCCCACACGTGGACGTCGCCGATCGTCACCTCGGCCGGCTCGCCGCGGGCCGCGGCCTCGTCGGCGGCCATCCGCGTGAACCGCAGCTCCCACTGCCGGGCTCTGTCTTCGAGCAGCGTGGCCGCATCGCGGAACTGTTTGTATTCGAGAAGCCGCTGCACGAGGTCCTCGCGGACCATCTCCACCGGCTCCTCCGTCTCCTCGGGCCGCGGCACGAGAGCCCGGGCCTTGAACTCGAGCAACACGCTGGCCAGCTCCACGAACTCGCCCACCTGGTCGATGGCGAGGTCTTCGAGCACGTCGAGATACGACACGAACTCGGAGGCGATCTTCGCGATCGGCACCTCCGTCACGTCCACCTCGTGCTTCTTCACGAGGTAGAGCAGGAGGTCCATCGGACCCGAAAAGACGTCGGTCTCGACCTTGAATTCCACGTGGCCTGCCTCGCCGCGGTCCCTGTCCGGATGCCATCGATTGCTGCCGCGCCATCATAGGGATGGCGCGGGCCCCACGCAGCGGCGGTTTGCGGTAGGCTTTCGGCCATGAGCATCGAAACCCTGTGGGCTCCGTGGCGGCTCGGCTACGTGAAGGGCGAGGACCGTGGCACGCCGGCCGAATCGGTCACGCCCCGGGAGTGGCGGCCAGGCGCGGACGAGGACTGTTTTCTGTGCCGTGCCGCAGCGGCCGACCCGCGTCATGACCGTGCCCTCGGCGTGCTCGACCGCACGCCCCACGGCTGCGTCGTGATCAACCGCTTCCCCTACGCCAATGGCCACCTGCTCGTGGCCCCGCTCGATCACCGGGCCACGCTCGGGTCTCTCTCATCAGACGAACTGCTCGACCTCCAGCAGTGTCTCGTCCGCTGGTGCGGCCTCATGGAGCGCGAGATGCAGGCCCAGGGCTTCAATATCGGCCTCAATCTCGGCGCCGTCGCCGGCGCGGGGCTGCCCGGCCACCTCCACTGGCACATCGTGCCGCGGTGGCACGGCGACGTGAACTTCATGCCCACGATCGCCGGCGTGAAGGTGCTGCCGCAGGCGCTCGACGCCCTGTGGGAACAGCTGACTCGGGCCCGCGACCGAGGGCCGGCATGACACCACCTCCCACCACTCCTATTCCGCCGCTCGACTGGCAGACCCGTGAGCAGCTCACACTGGCGCCGTGGGCGATGCACGCCGTCGACTCCGCCGGCCGCGTGCACTCCGAGCCCCCGCATCCCGTCCGCAGCCCCTACCAGCGTGATCGCGATCGGATCGTCCACTCGGCCGCCTTTCGCCGGCTCGCCCACAAGACGCAGGTCTTCACCGGCTACCACGGCGACTACCACCGCAGCCGGCTCACCCACACCCTCGAGGTCACGAGCATCGCCCGCACGCTCGCCCGGGCGCTCGGCCTCAACGAAGACCTCGTCGAGACCCTCGCCCTGGCCCACGACATCGGCCACCCGCCGCTCGGCCATGCCGGCGAAGACACGCTCGCCGAGTTGCTCCGCGGCGAAGGGGGCTTCAACCACAACGCCCAGGCGCTGCGGATCATGGAGTTCCTGGAGCGGCGGTACGCGGAGTTTCCAGGGCTGAACCTCTCGCGGGAGGTGCTCGACGCCCAGGCGACACGCAAGAAGGATGGCTCCGCTCCGGCGCCGCTCCTCGAAACGCAGGTCGTCGATGCGGCCGACTCGATCGCCTACGACACCCACGACGCCGACGACGCGGTCGAGCTCAAGCTCGTGACGATGGAGGAACTCGTGGAGCTGCCGCTGGTGGCGGAGGCAGCGGCCCGCGTGGCCGACCGGTTCGGACGGCTCGAGGGCACCGAGCTCCGGCACACGGTGCTCCACGAACTCGTGGACATGCAGGTGGCTGAATTGATCGGCATGAGCCGGGCTCTGATCGACACGATGCAGATCGATTCGGTCGCGGCCGTGAAAGAGGCCTGGCGCGGCCCGGACGGCCGGCCCGGACGGCGGGTCGTGGCCCATGCGCCGGCCGTGGCCTCGGGGAAACGGCAGCTTGAAAAATTCCTGTTCGAGCGGGTCTACCGCTGCCCCCGCGTGCTCGCCGTGCGGGTACCCGCCCAGGAGCGGCTCACGCGGCTCTTTGATTGGTACTGCGGGCATCCCACCGAACTGCCGGCTGGTTTCCGGCAGCGGGCCGAGTCATTCGGTGTTCGCCGCAGCGTGGCCGACTACATCGCGGGAATGACCGACCGGTTCCTGGAACTCGACCACGACCGGCGGCTGGGCTGACGGATTCGGTCACGGCGGTGTGGTACAGTTGCCGTCCCGCCACCACTCATCGGTGATCCGCCCATGGCCCTCATCGTTCTCCGTGCGTTCTTCGTGATGGTGACGGTGGGCATTGCCGTGCTCATCGTCAACTCGGAGCCGATGCGGCAGGCGCCGACCTGGGCCCCGCTGGCGGTGATCGCCGGCTCCGTCATCCTGCCGCTGGCCGTCATGGCCGTCGATGCCGCGATCCGCCGCAAAGACCTCACGACGATCACCGCGGTCTACTTCGGCCTGCTCGTGGGAGTGTTTCTCACGTATGTGGCGATGCTCGCCCTCACGCCCGTCCTGCCGCTCAACCCGCGTGACGCGATCTGGACGTGGCTGCCGCTCGTGCTTGGCTCCGTGCTCTGCTACGTCTGCACGAGTCTTCTCCTGCAGACCCGCGACGACTTCCGGTTCCTGATTCCCTTCGTGGAGTTCGCCCGCGACGTCCGCGGCCTGCGGCCGAATGTGCTCGATGCGACGAGCATCGTGGACGGCCGGCTCGCCGACCTGGCCGCGGCTGGCATCTTCGATTCGCGGTTCGTGATTCCGTCGTTCGTACTCGACGAGCTGCAGGCGGCCGCCGACTCGGCCGACAAGCAGCGGCGAACTCGGGGTCGCCGCGGCCTCGATGTGCTGGCCCGGCTGCGGGCCAACAAGACGGTCGAGATCGACGTGCTCGCCCCCGCCGACGAGGCCGACGACGAGGCCACGCTTGAATCGCGGGTCGTCGCCATGGCCAAACAACTCGGCGGCCGCGTGGTGACGACCGACGCCAACGTCGTGAAGATCGCCGGCGTGCGGTCGGTGCCCGCGCTCAACGTCAACGACGTGGCCCTGGCGCTCAAGCCGACCTTCGTGCCCGGCGACGCGCTCACCGTGCGGCTCGTGAAGCACGGAGAGGAGCCCGATCAGGGCGTCGGTTATCTCGACGACGGCACGATGGTGGTGGTCGAGAACGGCCGCGATCAGATCGGCCGCGTGGTGCACGTCGCCGTCACGAGCACCCTGCAGACGACCGCCGGCCGGCTCGTGTTCGCCCGGCCCGAACACGCCTCCCGGGGCTGACAGGCCGCGGTCGGACGGCGGAATTTCACTCTCGACGCGGGCCGGCGGGGGGCCTCCCCCCCCGCCGCAAATCCCCGGGAGCCCCGCCATGATCGCCCCTCACGCCACCGCCCGCCCGCGCGACGCCTTCGCCCCCGACGCGTGGCACCACGACATCAATTCGGCCATCGTCGATGGCGATCACGGGTTCCGCCTCACGAAGCGGCAGCGGTCCCGCCGGTATCCCACCCGACTGCTCCGCTACTTCATCCCGTTCCACTGGCTGGGCCGCGAGGCCGTCCGGCGGCAGCGGCCGCTGAAGGTGTGCGAGATCGGCATCGCCCACGGCCTGATGCTGCGATACGTGATGCAGGGCTGCGAGCAGGTGGGGGTGTCGTATGACGACCTCATCGGCCACTGGACCGGCGTGGACATCGCCCTCCTGCACGAGCATCTCTCGAAGCTGCCCTACGACGAACTGATCGAGGCCAACTTCGAGACCGACGTGGCGAAGCTGCCGGCCGACGCCGACGTCTACGTGCTGCTCCACGTGCTCGAGCATCTCTACGAGCCCGAGAAGGCGATCGAGCAGCTCGTGTCGCGGCTGCCGTCTGGCGCACTCCTGCTCGTGGGCTTCCCCGCCCACCTGCACGCGACGATTCCGTTGCGCGAGCCGCACCTGCGGGCGCATACCAACGCCAACGGCCACGTCTCGGCCCTCTCCGCGAAGCGTTTCAACGACGCCGCGCGGGCCAATGGCTGCGACATCGAGGAGACGCGGTCGGCCTTCTTTCTGCGGGCCAGCGGCATGTTCCTCGAAGACCAGCGGTGGTGGCAGCAGTTCAACCTCGCCTGGGGCCGCCTCGTGCCCGGCTGGCTCGGCGAGGTCTACATCGCCGCCCGCAAGCGGTAGCCACCAGCCGCAACTGCAGAGCCGGTCGATCGCGCGGGCCTTTCAGTCGAACTGACCGGGCGGCGTGTTCCCGGCCTTGAGCCCGGGGGCGGAGGATCGCGATGCAGGGTGCAGGCTCTGTGATCCCACGCGTCCGCCGAGATCGGAGGGCGGGAAGGGCCTCCAGAGTCGCTACATTGTCGCACCAGCGACATGACAGCCATGCCCACATCGCCGTCCACCAGAGCGAGCACGCACTCACGCGCCCGAATCGCGACGCTGATGCTGGGCGCGCTGCTGTCACTGACGACTTGCTGCATTTGCCCGTGCGGTGAAGCAGCCGCTCCCGATGCGATCAGCGACCTGACCGGGCAGCATGAGGTCGTGCAGCGGCGCGACCCCGCCATCGGCATCCGCGGCCTGCTGCGGTTCGCCCTTGAAGCAGCCGGCAACGGCTGGAGTCCGCCCGCGATCGAGGAGGCCCTGCACCTCGCCCGGTCGATGCAGGATCAGGATTCAGCGAGCACCACTTTTGGCAACTACCGTTGGCGACTGGGCGACGACGCCGTCACCGATCCCAACGCCGTCGAGTTCGCCACCCAGCTCACGAGCCTGCTGCGGCTCACCTGTGCCGATTCGCTCACGCCCGCCGCCCGCGACCTGCTCGACGCACTCCATCGTGACGCCCGCGTCGCGATCCAGCGACACGTCGTGAAGCCCGGCTACACCAACATCCACCTCATGCAAACCTGGAACCTCCTCACGCTCGGACGCCTCGGCGACACCGCGGCCGACCGTGCGGGCCGCGCAGCCTGGCAGCAGTGGCTTGACCATCTGGCCCGCCACGGGATCACCGAGTATTCGAGCCCCACCTACTGCGGCATCGATCTCGACTCACTCGGCCTCATCGCCCGTCATGCGGGTGATGCGACGATCCGCCACGAGGCCGCATCGGCCCTCACGTTTCTGTGGACGGCCATCGCGGCCAACTGGTTCTCGCCGGCCGAGCGGCTCGCGGGGCCGCACAGTCGCGACTACGACTACCTCTTCGGTCACGGCTCCCTCGACGACCATCTGCACGAAGCCGGCTGGCTCACACGACCGGCGTTCAGGGAATCGGCCGGCTGGCTCACGAAGCCGCCCCACGAACACCTCACGGTGTTTCGCACGGCCTGCCGCTGGACGCCGCCCGCGGATCTTCGCGACGGCCTCGCCGCCCGCGCGCCACGGTTCGTGGTGCAGCGATTCAACGCCGAGCCATGGGCCCGCAGCACGAACCACATCGGCGCGACGCTCGCGATCGGCGTGGCTGGCGAGTGCCGCGGGCCGGAGGACAAATCCCTGGCGATCCATCTGCCGGGCGGACCGGGCACGGCGAACGTCACGCTCGTGATCGACGGCCGCGACGATCCCTACGGCCGGCGCAAGGAGCCGACGGCGCAGGGGGGCCAGTCGAAGGCCCATCACCTGCGGACGTTTCTGTGTTCGTCGCAGCGCGGACCGCGGGTCGTCGCGGCCTGGATGTTCGATCCGGCCATACCCGCCTTCAAGGCCGACCCCGACGACCTCACCTGCCTCAAGGCGCATCTCATCATGCCCGCCGAGGCCGAGGTCTGGTCGGCCACCGACCGACTCGCCGACGGCGCGACGCTGCGGGGAGATGCGGTGTTCTTCATTCGCAAGGCAGAGGCGGTGGTCGGTTTTCGTTCGCTGCTCGCCGCGAGCGACGGGTCGGCACCGCGCGACTTTCAGCTCCGCACCGACGCCTCACACATCGGCGGCCAGCGGCTCACCGCCACGTTGCACGAAGGCCAGCCCCACGGCCGCAGTCTCGTGGCATTCGACATCGAAGCCCGCGAGCGCTGCGACGGTGCCGGCTTCGCCGACTTCCGCCGCGAGTTCACCGCGCGGCCCATCACGGCCACGGTGACGGGCGACCGACTGCGGGTCGAAGGCAGCCTGCCGCTCGAGGCCAACCTCGCAGCCCGCCGGCCTCTCGTCTGCGAGCCGCTCCTCGCCCCGGCCGACCTGCTCCTTATCGACGGCACCGAGATCGGCCGCCCGCTCTTGCCACCGCGCTGAGGCGACTACGCCTCCCAGCCCTTGCGATACTCGCGCCGGAGCATCCCGTTGACGTCGTCGCGGCTGCTCTTCATAGCGGCGGCGTCCCAGTCGAAGCCGCCCTGCACGCGGTAGGCGATGTTGGCCAGCAACACCACCTCGGAGAGCGGGCCGGTGTAGTCGAAGTTGCAACTGGCGGGCGCGCCCCCGCGACAGGCGTCGATCCACTCTCTGTAAAAGCCCGGTGTCGGCGGCAGCGACTGCGGGGCTTCCTTCACGGTGGCAAACTTCTCCTCCGGGAAGAGCTTCCAGCCGCCAAAGCCGCACAGCAGCATGCCCTCGGATCCGACGAAGAGCGTGTTCGCCTCCTTCACGCCCTGCACGTCGATCCCGCGGTCGGCCAGCACGGCGGGTCGGCCTTGGGACCAATGCAGCGTCACCGGCGGCAGCACCGAGCCAGTCGTCGACGATCGACCGGGAAACTGCAACGTGCTGGCAAACGACTTGGGCGTTCGGTCTGCGTCTGGTGCCGGTCCACTGGCCGCCACATGCGTGGGATGGCCGAGTTCGAGCGCCCAGAACGGGATGTCGAGGATATGACAGCCCCAGTTGCCCGCCTCGCCGGTGCCAAACTCCCACCAGAACCGCCAATCGTAGGGCGCGAAGCCCTTCGTGTAGGGACGCGTCGGCGCCGGGCCGAGCCAGAGGTCCCAGTCGAGTCCGGCGGGCACGGGGAGCACCTCGGGCTGCGGATCGGGCATGCCTCGCGCACTACTGACCCAGGAATACGCTTCGCGGACCTCGCCGATCAGCCCCGCCTTCACGATCTCGACGCCGGCCCGCAAGCCGGGCAGCGCATGCCGCTGCGAGCCGAGCTGCGTGGCGAGGCCCTTCTTGCGTGCGGCCTCCGTCAGCCGCCGCGTCTCGTCAACTTCGTGCGCGAGCGGCTTCTCGAGATAGACGTGCTTGCCCCGCTCCATGGCCCACCAGGCCGGATGGAAGTGCGTGTGGTCGGGCGTGCTGATCACGACGCCGTCGATCTGCTTCTCCAAGGCGTCGAACATCTTCCGGAAATCAGCAAACCGCTGCGCCTTTGGAAACTGCTCGTAGGCCTTGCCCACGCGGCGTTCATCGACGTCGCACAAGGCGACGATGTTCTGATCCTTCACACCGTCGAGATTCGCCGCCCCCCGACCGCCGATCCCGATCACGGCAAGGTTCAGCGTGTCAGCCGGCCCCTCGGCAACCGCAGCCCCGAAGCCATGCGTAGCGAAGAAGCCGGGCATCGCCGCGGCCGTGAGCCGAGCGAACGTGCGTCGGGAGAGCACAGGTGTCGCGGGTCGCGAGGTGGTCATCGGGCCATTCCTTTCCGTTGGGCAAAGAGCCAGTCAAGCACGGCCGGATCGCGATAGGCGGGCGCCCACGAATCGTGCCCCACGCCCGCATACTCCGTCTATCGCGGCGCACCGCCAGCGGCTTCCATTGCCGCGATCATACTCCTCGACCGTCCCGGTGGGCAGGTACGCCAGCTGCTGTTCGTTGTCGGTGCCCCGCTCCCCGGCGCCATGCAGGAAGAGAACCACGGGATACGTCTTCCCCGGCTCGATCCGCGGCGGCCGCAGCAGGCGAGAGATGACCGGGTTCATAGGCTGCCTCCTCCAGTCTGGCGAAAGAGCTGCCGCATGAGTTCACGACCAGCCTTATCAGGGGTGATGCGAAACCGGCGATCGCCATCCGGCGTCGGTTCGCAAGGATGCCTTTTAGAGAATAAAATGTGGAGTGCGGCTTCATCTGAAGCCCCCCGCCGGCTTCCCTCCCCGCCAGCAGTGCCATGACCAGCTTCACGGGTCATATCCGCGCGGTCTGCCTCGCGCTCGTGGCCACGGCCGCCATGGCCGCCGACCATCCCGGCCTGGCCATCTATACGGAGCACTGCGGCCGATGCCACGGCGAGACCGGTGGCGGCACGAAGGACCTTCCCGCCCCACTCGTCGGCGACCGCTCGGTCAACCAGCTCGCCGCCTACATCGACGAGACGATGCCGGAGGACGATCCCACCAAGGTGACGGGCGAGGCCGCGCGGCAGGTGGCCGAGTACATGCACGGGGCCTTCTACTCGCCCGTGGCCCGGGATCGCAACCGGCCCGCCCGAGTCGAGTTCTCGCGACTCACCGTGCGACAGTATCAGAACACGATCGCCGACCTGATCGCGAGCTTTCGCGGTCGCGGCCCGGGCATCGATGACCGCCGCGGACTCAAAGGGGAATACTTCCACGGCCGCGACTTCGATCGCGGTAAGGCCCTCGTCTTCGAACGGATCGATCCGCAGATTGATTTTCATTTCGGCGTCGAGGGACCGGATCCAGAGCAATTCCAGCCCAATCGCTTCGCCATCCGCTGGACCGGTTCGATCGTGCCACCCGAAACGGGTATCTACGAGTTCATCGTTCGCACCGAGCACTCCGCGAAGCTCGCCCTGAACACCGCCTGGTACGAGCCGCCGCTGATCGACGCCTACGTGAAGTCGGGCAACAAAACCGAATACCGGGCGAGCCTGTTCCTGCTCGGAGGCCGGGCCTATCCGCTGCGACTGGAGTTTTCCAAGGCTAATCAAGGCGTCGACAATACGAAGTACGAGCCGCTCACGAATGCGTCGATCGAACTCCTCTGGAAGCCGCCCCACGGCCTCCTCGAGCCGGTGCCCGAGCGGTGCCTGATTCCGCACGATGCGCCGCCAGCGTTCGTGGTGCAGACGCCGTTTCCACCCGACGACAAGTCGATCGGCTACGAACGGGGCACGACGATCTCGCAGGAGTGGTATGCGGCCACCACCGCCGCGGCGGTGGAGACAGCCGACTACTGCCTGGATCACGTCGGGCACCTCGCCGGTGCGAAGCGCGACGCGCCCGATCGGACCGACAAGCTGCGGCGGTTCGCGGCCAGCTTCGCCGAACGGGCGTTTCGCCGGCCGCTGTCGCCCGAATTGAAGGCCCTGGTGATCGACCGGCCGTTCGCCGACGCCCCCGACCTCGATGCCGCCCTCAAGCGGTCGCTTCTGCTCACGCTCGGGTCGCCGCGATTCCTCTACCGCGAGGCCGATGCGGCGACTGGGACGAGCGAAGCCTTCGACACGGCGTCCCGGCTGTCGTTCAGCCTCTGGGATTCGATTCCCGATCAGCCGCTCCGGGACGCCGCCGCGAGGAACCAGCTCACGACGCCCGAGCAGGTGCGAAAGCAGGCCGAGCGGATGGTGCAGGACCGCCGCACGCGGGCGAAAGTCCGCGATTTTCTCTTCGGCTGGCTCCGCGTGGACCTCGGCCCGGAGATCACGAAGGACGCGAAGGACTTCTCCGCCTTCTCGCCGGAGATCGCGGCCGATCTGCGCACGAGCCTGGAACTCTTTCTCGATGACGTGGTCTGGCGCGATGGCGACTTCCGCAGCCTGTTCGCCGACGAAGAGGTCTACGTGAACGGCCGGCTGGCGCCCCTCTATGGTGCCACGCTCCCGCCTGACGAGCCATTCCACCGCATGCGACTCGACGATGGCCGCCGGGGCGGCGTGCTCTCGCATCCCTACATGATGAGCGTGCTCTCCTACGCGGGCACGACGTCGCCGATCCACCGCGGCGTGTTTCTCGCCCGCACCGTGCTGGGCAACACCCTCAAGCCGCCCCAGGAAGCGATTGCACCGCTCGCGCCCGACCAACATCCCGACCTCACGACCCGCGAGCGGGTGACGCTACAGACAAAGGCCGTCGCCTGCCAGACCTGCCACACGATGATCAATCCGCTCGGCTTCGCCCTCGAGGAGTTCGACGCCATCGGCCGCTATCGGGCGACCGAGGTCCTCGGAGGAATCGCCAAGCCCGTCGACCCGTCGGGCTCCTACCTGCCCCGCGAGGGGCCGGAAGCCGCGTTCCGCGGTGCCCGGGAACTCGCTGCCTACGTCGCCACGAGCCGCGACGCCCAGGAGGCCTTCGTGCAGAGCCTGTTTCACGCTCTCGTGAAGCAGCCGGCCCGGGCCTGGGGCCCCGACACGCTGGAACGGCTGCGCCAGTCGTTCGAAGCCGGCGGCTTCAGCGTGCCGCGGCTGCTCGTCGATATCATGACCGTGGCAGCGTCGCCGCCGAAGCTCGAGGTGGCTCAGTCCGCCGTTCCGGAGACCACGCCATGACGCCCGCCTTCCTCCTCTCGCGCCGTGACCTGCTGCGCCGGCTCGGCGTGGGCTCCGCCGTGCTGCCGTTTCTGGCAAATCTGCCGAGTCTGGCTGCCGCGGCGACCGCGGCGCCCAAGAAGCGGCTGATCGTCGTGTTCAGCCCCGACGGCGTCGTGAAGAAGAATTTCTGGCCGACCATCCCGGGGCCGTTCCTCACCCCCGGCCCGATTCGCGTGCCGGCCGAACTCCCGCCCATCCTTCAGCCGCTTGATGCGTTCCGCGACCGCCTCCTCACGCTGAAGGGCGTGCACAACAAGGTGAAGGGGGACGGCGATCTCCACATGCGCGGCATGGGCTGCCTGCTCACCGGCATCGAACTTTTCCCGGGTAATATCCAGGGGGGCGGCGATACGCCCGCCGGCTGGGCGAGCGGCCTCTCGATCGACCAGGAGATCAAGAACCATCTCCAGTCGCGGCCGGAAACAGCCACGCGGTTCGGTTCGCTCGAATTCGGCGTGCTCGTGCCCAACAAGGCCGACACCTGGAGCCGGATGGTCTACACGGGGCCCAACCGGCCCGTGGCTCCGATCGACGATCCCTACCAGATGTTCCACAAGCTCTACGGCCAGATGAAGGACCGCGAGAGCATGCAGAGCGTGCTCGACGAGGTGCGCGAGGACCTCGCGACGGTCGCCAAGGTCCTGCCGGCCGAAGACCGCCGGATCCTCGAGGAGCATGCGGCCCTCGTGCGGTCGTTCGAAAAGGAACTGTCAAGCCATCGCGTCGAGGTGGCCCACGCAGTGCCCACGCTCGAGGAGGGCGTGGTCGAGCAGAACGACCAGATGCCGAAGATCAGCCGGATGCAGATCGAGCTGGTCGTCTCGTCGCTGGCGGCCGACTTCACCCGTGTGGCCACGCTGCAATACACGCAGTCGGTCGGCCAGCCGCGATTCAAGTGGCTGGGTATCGACGAGGGGCAGCACGAACTCTCGCACGAGCCCAACACCAACGAGGCGGCGCAGGAGAAGCTCACGAAGATCAACGCCTGGTATGCGGGCGAGGTCGCCCACCTGGCCAAGCGGCTCGCGGAGACGCCGGAGCCCGGTGGCAACGGCTCCCTGCTCGACCACACGACGATCCTCTGGACCAACGAGCTGGGTGAGGGCAACTCGCACTCGCATGCCGACATCCCGTGGGTGCTCGTGGGCAACGGCCTCGGCTTCTCGATGGGCCGCGCGGCCCAGTACGCCGGCGTGCCCCACAACCGCCTTCTGCTCGCGCTCGCCCACGCGATGGGCCACACCGAGCTCACCCGCTTCGGCAATCCCGACTACTGCGGCCACGGCCCCCTCACCGGCCTCGCGTGACGCATGCCGTTCCAGCTTCGGCCAGCACGGTGCGGAGGGGCTAGGCGGCCCCGAGAGGCTTGATCCTACGCACTGCTTTCTCGAGGGATCGCGACGCGTCGTAGAGATCGACGGCTCGCTGAGCGTTGAGCCAGAATTCTGGCGAGTTGCCAAAGAGCCGCGATAGCCGCACGGCCATTTCCGGACTCACCGCTCGGCGCATCCGCAGAAGTTCATTGACCGACTGGCGAGACACTCCAATCGCAGCAGCCAGCGTTGTCGCTGTCAGACCATAATCCGGCATGAAGTCTTCCCGAAGCATCACGCCCGGATGCGTGGGCCTCCGGGACAGGCGGCCTGAACGTGGAATGCTCATGATCGAATCCTTTGCTCCAATTCAGTGGTAGTCGCACACTTCGACATCGAACGCGTCGCCGTCTTCGAATCGAAAGCAGATTCTCCACTGGTCATTGACGGCGATTGCGAGGAAACCCTTGCGATCGCCCGCCAGGGCATGAAGTCGGTTTCCCCGCGGCACCTTCAAGTCATCGATGGTCGTGGCCAGGTCGATGTATTCCAGTTTCCGAACCGCCCGTTCGACGACGTCGGGCGGCAGTCGCTTCGCCTTGCCCTTCTCGAAGAGATCCCGGGTCCGGCCATCGGCGAACGACTTGATCATCCTCAAATTGAAACGCGTCACGTTACGCGTGTCAACTGAGCCGAACCACTCAGCGGACCGCTCAACGGACTCTGGCCGGATGGCCACCACGGACGGCTTCGGCACTCTGGCGTGCCAGGAGGCGTGATTTCGGGCATACTCTCCGGCTGTCATTCCCCCGGAGATGTGTGATGGCCGTTGGATTTCGCACCTGCCTCGC
The DNA here is from genome assembly GCA_029978085.1 of bacterium. Lineage (GTDB taxonomy): Bacteria > Planctomycetota > Planctomycetia > Pirellulales > UBA1268 > QWPN01. Next base: position 1,788 of record JAPOJV010000059.1, on the reverse strand, counting down.
TGGCTTCGTAATCGCTGCCTGTGTCGCGGCCTGCCCCGCGTTCTCAGCGGCCGCGGCTCCGACCACGACCCCAGCGTATGCCGACCCGGCTCAGACCGACGACGACTTCCCCTTCCAAGGCGAGTATGCCGGCACGCTGACGAAGGGGGGCACGTCGGAGAAGTACGGCGTGCTCATCCACGAGAACGCCGCCATCCCCAAGATCACGCCCGGTGGCCCGCAACAGACCGAGCAGCCCACCGGCCCGCTTCATCTTCAGAACCACGGCAACCCGGTTCGCTACCGAAACATCTGGGTGCAGCCGAAGTCGTGAGCCGAGGTCAGCGGGAGCCATCGCCGAAGGCCACCGACGCCGCGCGGGCTGCCGCGCGGCTCAGGGCCGCCCGCCGCGTGCTCGTGACAGGGTTTCGCGGGCTGAACACCGACACGGTCGTCGCTGCCTGCGATGTCGCCGAGGCACTCGGCGCAGCCGTCGATGCCGGTGATCCCGAAACATCGCGGCCGGCGGCGCCCACGATTGCCAGGGTGGGCGAAGTGACGGCCGACCGGGCGGAACTCCGCGATCGGGCCGATCTCGTGATCGCCTGGTTCTGCGACCCCGACGCCTCGTGCCCGGGGTTCAGTCATGATGATCTCATGCCGGAGTTGGTGGCGGGCGGCAGCCGCCGCGTGATTGCCATCGGCCCCGTAGCCGTGCGGGCGGCGGGGATCGACGTGGGGCACGCGGCGTGCGACCGCGGTGCTGCGGTCGAGGCGGCCCGCGTCCTTCAGCACATGCTGCTCCACGGCGATCCGCCAGCACACGCCGAGCCGACGGTCGTAGCGGCCTGTCGCGTCCTGCACGAGGCCATCGAAGGAGCGTCCTGTGTCGGCTTCGTGAGCGACGACTCGGCCGACCCCGTGGGCCTCGAAGCCTGGAGCCTCGTGCACCTCGTGCGAACGCTCGCACACCGCACACCGGCGTTCGAGATTCCGCTGCGGCCTCGGGCTGCGGCGTTCGATGCCGTCTGCACCTGGCGATACGGCGCCGCTGGGGCGATCGCCCGCGCCGATCGTAGCGGCGGCGCGTTTCTGCCCGGCGAGGCCTCGGCCGAGCAGCTCGTCGCGCGGGGCGAGGTCGATGCGGTGCTCGTCGTCGGCGAGCTGGCTCCATCCGTCGAGAAGGCGATCGTCGCCCGCGGCCAGCAGCTCGACGTGATTCGGATCGCAGGCCCCGAGGCCGCGATCGTGGCCGACCTGCGGGCATTGCTCGCAGCCCTCGCGACGGGAGGTGCGCCATGACCGCTGCTTCTCGACTCCATCTCGCCGGGGGCACGATCCACGACCCGGCCAACGACCGCGACGGCATCGTCGCCGACATCTGGATCGAAGACGGCCGGATCATTGCCCCGCCCTCCGACCCGCGCGGGTTCACGCGGATCGACGCCTCCGGCCTCGTCGTGATGCCCGGCGGCGTCGATCTCCACAGCCACGTGGCGGGCCCCAAGGTGAACGCCGGCCGCCGGATCGCGCCGCAGCTCGCGCGGCAGCGGCCGGCTGCCGTGCCCACGATCCACGCCACCGGCGCCGCCTACGCCGCGCTGGGCTACACAACCGTGTTCGACGCAGCGATCGCCACGGCTGCCGCCCGCATCGCCCACGCGGAATTGGCCGACCTGCCGATCCTCGACAAGGGCATCTACCTGCTCGCGGCCGACGAGGCGGCCGTCATCGCCGCGATCGCCCGGAACGACGCCCGCGAAACGGCCCGGCTCGTCGGGGATGCCGTGACGGCCGGCAAGGGCTGGG
>JAPOJV010000142.1 GCA_029978085.1 bacterium | reverse complement strand
CCACGGGGCGGACGGGCCGCGAGAAGAGCGGTTTCAAGGCCGATCTGCGCCGACGACAAAAATCGGGCCTTGATCGTGGATAGGAAGCTCCGCGGCGCCTCCACGGTCGGGCCGCATACGGCCCAGCCAGCTCCGGCGGTTGCTCCTCATGATCCGCCCCGCCAGGCCGACGCTTGCCGAAGTGCCATTGGCCGACCTATCCTTACGCTCCAGAAGTGAGATTGCCCCTCCAAAACGGGCGAACTAGACTCGAAAATATTATGAGGCTGTTCCTTTTACTGCTCGTGGGCACACATCTCCTGCTTCGCGGGGCGGCAACGCCCCATGCGCACGATTCGCATGCTGAGGCTCCCGAGGACGCCGGTCGGCTGCACATTCATCTGTCAGATCATGGTCATCATCACGATGGTCATGGCGAACATCACCATCACAACGGTGTTCCACGGAACCATGGCCACGGCCATCACGACGAGACGAGCGACCCGTTCGTTTGCAATGATCCAGTCGAGACCCCATCTGATTGCGATCAGGACGCCCTGTATCTCGACGATGGCCTGATTCTCGTGGCAGGCGAGACTGCGTTGCGTTGGGATGCCGGCACCGATTGGTTCGCGGTGTCAATCTGTGGCGTGGAGAACGTGTCAACGGTGCTGCAACCAGAGCCTCGCCGAGTTCGACCACCCGGCGACGGTGCTCCCGCAATTCATACACTCTTGCCGCACGTGCTTCGCGTTTGATCGCGAGGCTTTCTTTCGGTGCGCCGGCACGGAGGCGAACTGCCCCGTGGCCGATATGACGGCCCCGCATGGGCCGATCGTTGCTCAACTCTGATTCGTTCGTCCGTTTCGCGTTTCATCCGATCCAGAACCCACGGATTGTTTCATGCTCAACGCCTTCATTCGGTTCGTCCGCGGGATGCTCATGCTCGCCATACTTGGCGGTCTGATAGCCGCTGCCGCGTGGTATCGCGATCTGTGGCTACCGTTGCTGCAACCCCCGGTCGTCGAGCCCATGGCAGCCACGGCTGTTGATGACGAGCCGGCGTCGCAGGCCAAGGTGCTGGAGCTGAGCCCGCAGGCCCGGCAGAACCTCAAACTCGTCTCCCGCCCCGCAAAGCTTTCGAACTACTGGCGAGCCGTCATCGTGCCGGGCGAGATCATGGACCGGCCCGGGCTATCGGACAGGGGCGTGACGTCGCCGGCCGTGGGCGTCGTGACGCAGATTCATGCCTTCGCGGGCGACACCGTGCGGCCCGGGGACAGGCTCTTCACCCTTCGACTGGTAAGCGAGTACATCCACAACACGCAGTCCGAGCTCTTCAAGGTCACCCGCGAGATCGAACTGGAGAACGAGAAGCGACAGCGGCTCGCACAGATCGGCGAGGGCGCCATTCCGCAGGTGCGGATCATCGAGGTCGACCAGCAGCTCCGCCGGCTCCAGGCGGCGAGTGACAGCCATCGGCAGGACCTGCTGACCCGGGGCTTGAGCCTCGACCAGATCGCGCAGGTGGCGGCCGGCAATTTCGTCGCCACGGTGGACGTGGTCGCGCCGCCGCCCCTCGCGCTTCCATCGTCATCGCAGGGAGCGTCGGCACCCACCGCGGCGGCCGCTCCCGGCATCGTGTACGAGGTCCAGGAGTTGAAAGTAGATCTCGGTACGCAGGTGCAGGCGGGCCAACTTCTCGGGGTGCTCTCGAACCATCGCACGCTCTACATCGCCGGGCACGCCTTCAAGCGTGAAGCCTCTTCGCTGGAACGGGCTGCGCAGGAGCATTGGCCGATCGAGGTGGAGTTCGCCGAAGACGACGCGGCCTCGTGGCCAGCCCTCGACCAGACGCTCGAGATCCGGCATCTCTCCAACACCGTCGATCCCACGAGCCGGACGTTCGACTTTTTCGTGCCGCTGATGAATCAGTCCCGCTCCTACGAGAAGGACGGCAGGACATTCGTCGTCTGGAGGTTTCGGCCCGGCCAGCGGGTGCGGCTGCACGTGCCGGTGGAGGAGCTGAAAGACGTGATCGTGCTGCCGGCCGCGGCCGTCGTGCGGGAAGGCCCGGAGGCGTATGTGTTCCGGCAGAACGGCGATCTTTTCGACCGGCGTCCGGTTCGCGTGCTGCACGAGGACCGGCTCAACGTCGTCATCGCGAACGACGGCAGCGTGGCGCCGGGGTGGTATCTCGCGCAGGGTTCGGCCGCATCACTGAATCGGGTACTCAAGGCGCAGTCCGCGAGCGGCACCCCCGTGGGCGTCCACGTCCACGCCGACGGCACCGTTCACGGCGCTCACTAGGACACACCATGCTCAACGCCGTCATCCGCTTCGCCCTGCGGTACCGCCTGCTCGTGGTGGTGGCGAGCCTCGTGCTGCTGTTCTACGGCAGCTATCTGGCGACGCTCATGCCCATCGACGTGTTTCCCGATCTCGACCGGCCTCGGGTCGTGATCATCACCGAGTGCCCTGGGCTGGCCGCCGAGGAGGTGGAGACGCTCGTCACGCAGCCCATCGAAATCGCCCTGCTCGGGGCGAACGGCGTGGAGGCGGTGCGCAGCCAGTCCACGGCGGGCTTGAACGTGATCTACGTGGAGTTCAACTGGGACGTGGAAGTTCGTGCGGCCCGACAGACCGTGCAGGAGCGGTTGTCGACGGTCGCCGCGATCCTTCCCGAGGGCATCCGCCCGCAGATGACGCCCACGGCCTCGATCATGGGGCAGATCGTGATCGCCGGCATGTACCGCCAGCAGGGGCCCGGCGGCGGCGATCTCGCCACGATCCCCGGAACGCCGTATCTCGCTGAGCGGGCCAGCGCGGTCGGGGAATCGACGGTGCACGTGTGGAAGGTCGTTGACCGCCATCGCCCAGCCACGTGGGAGCGGGTTCCGTTGGAGAACGTCCAGTGGCCCGCACCCGAAGCGGCGACGCTCACCATCGCCGGTCGCGACCGCGAAGTCGTGTTCCCAACGAAAAGTCAGCAGTCGATGAACCTGCGCACGACTGCCGACTGGGTCGTGCGGCCCCGTCTCCTGAAAATCCCCGGTGTCGCCGAGGTGTTCATTCAAGGGGGCGATCGCAAGCAGTACCAGATCCTCGCCGACCCCGCGGCCATGCTCGAGTACGGCGTGTCACTCCAGATGGTCGAGCAGGCCTTGCGCGACAGCAACATCAACTCCAGCGGTGGGTTCGCCGTGACGGGCGAGCAGGAGCGGCCGATTCGGGTGCTGGGGCGGCTGGGGCCCGACTCTGCCCGGGTGCTCGAGGACCTTCGCAAGGTGCCTGTCGCTATTCACCCCAAGCGGACGGTCCTCCTCGGTCAGGTGGCCGACGTCGTGGAGGGCCCGCAGTTCAAGCGTGGCGACGGGGCCGTCAACGGGGTGCCTGGCGTCGTGTTCACGGTCGCGAAGCAGCCCCATGTCGACACGCGGGCCCTCACCGAAAGGATCGCCGAGGCGTTCTGGGAGGTGGAGGCCGCCCTGCCGGCCGACGTCGTCGTGAACTCGGAGCTCTTCCGCCTCAAGAACTTCATCGACCGCGGCATCTTCAACGTCGGCGAGGCGCTCGTGATTGGCGCGGTGCTCGTGCTGATCGTGCTCTTCCTGTTCCTGATGAACCTGCGGACGACGTTCATCACGCTCACGGCGATCCCGCTGTCACTCGTCATCACGACGCTCGTGTTTCGGATTGCCGGAATGCTGACCGGCACCCATCTCTCCATCAACGTCATGACGCTCGGCGGCATCGCCGTCGCGATGGGCGAACTCGTCGATGATGCGATCGTGGACGTGGAGAACATCTTCCGGCGGCTGAAGGAGAACAACGCCCTTCCCAAACCTCGGCCGGCGCTCCGTGTCGTCTACGACGCCAGCCGCGAAATTCGCAGCGCCATCGTCTTCGGCACCGCGGTCGTGATTCTCGTGTTTCTGCCCTTGTTCGCCCTCTCCGGTGTCGAAGGCCGCCTGTTTGCGCCGCTCGGCGTGGCCTACATCGTGTCGATCCTCGCGTCGCTGCTTGTGTCGCTGACCGTCACCCCCGTCCTGTCCTACTACCTGCTGCCGCAGTCGCCGGCGACCCACCACGAACACGACGGGATGCTCCTCAGGGTTCTGAAGGCGTTGGCCTCGCCGCTGATCCGCTTCAGCATGGCGGTGCCAGGTCTGCTCCTCGTGGCAACCTGGGTGGGCGTGGGGTTCGCCGGCTGGGAACTCTCCCGCTTGGGACGCGACTTCCTGCCGCCGTTCGACGAGGGGAGCGTGCAGGTCAACGTCACTCTCCCGCCGGGCTCGTCGCTTGACGCATCGAATCAGGTGTCGGCGCTCATCGACGCCAAGCTGCGGGCGATGCAGCAATCCGACGATCGCCCGGACGGCGAGATTTTGCATTTCGTGCGCCGGACGGGTCGGGCGGAGATGGACGAGCATGCGGCACCCGTCAACGCGAGCGAATACATCCTAAGCACAAACCCGCACTGCGGCCGGCATCGCGACGAGATCATCAAGGACCTGCTCGCGGAACTCGGCAGCGAGGTGCCTGGCGTGGCCATCGAGGTGGAGCAGCCGCTCGCGCACCTCATCAGCCACATGGTGTCGGGCGTCTACGCACAGATCGCGGTCAAGGTGCACGGCGACGATCTGGACGTCCTGATTCAGGCCGCCGATCGGATCAAGGCTGCAATCCAGTCGGTGCCGGGCCTGACGCCGCCGGTGATCGAGCCGATCCAGCAGGCCGAGGAGCTGGACATTCGGCTGCGGCCCGACGACCTCGCCTTCCACGGCGTCACCCGCGACCACGTGGCCCGTGTGCTCCAGACGGCCCTGCAAGGCGAGGTGGTGTCGCAGGTGCTCGAGGGGCAGCGTCGTTTCGACCTGCTCGTGCGGCTGGAGGAGGGCTATCGAACGGACTACGCGAACCTCGGCCGCCTTCGCATCGATCTGCCCGACGAACGGGGGCAGATCGAGCTGCGGGAGTTGGCCGACATCGGCGAGGGCACGAGCCCCAATGCCGTGAACCGGGAGAATGCCCGCCGCCGGATCGTCGTCCGCTGCAACACGCAGGATCGCGACCTGTCGAGCGCTGTCGCCGAGATCCAAGCCCGCGTGCGGGATCGCGTCGAACTGCCTGAGGGGTATTTCATCGAGTACGGCGGCCAGTTCGAGAGCCAACAGCGGGCCACGACGCTGATCGTCGTCCTCGCTGCGCTTTCGGTTGCGGGGATGTTCGTCGTCTTGATGATCCTCTATCCCTCGGTGCGGATCGTGTTGCAGCTGCTCAACGCATTGCCGACCGCGTTCATTGGCGGTGCTCTTGCGCTCGTCATCACCCGGCAGCCACTCTCCGTCGCCAGTCTCGTGGGGTTTATCTCGCTGGGCGGCATCGCCGTCCGCAACGGCATCCTGCTCGTGACCCACTACTTCCATCTCATGCAGGATGAGGGCGAGCATTTTTCGCAGCAGATGGTGCTACGGGGCAGCCTCGAGCGGCTCGCCCCGGTGCTCATGACGGCCCTGACGGCCGGCATCGGGCTCGTGCCGCTGGTGATCGGGGGCCAGGAGCCAGGTCGCGAAATCCTGTATCCCGTCGCCACGGTGATTCTCGGCGGGCTCGTCACCTCGACCTTCTGTGAGTTCCTGATTCACCCGGGCCTGTTTTGGAGGTTTAGCGGACAAGATGCCGTGCGGCTCGCCCAAGCCCGTGGCGATGACGAGGAGAATCTCGACACCGACGACGATCGCTGACTTGAGGCACCGTTGCGTGACGGGGCCGAGCGTAACCTTGATAGGGAGATGAAAGCATGACTCGACCGATGGATTTCGCGGCCGTGGCAGTCCTCACCGCTGCCTTTTCTGCTGTGGGCTGTTCGCAGGCCCAGGCGCCTCCGAAGGCTCCCGCGAAGGCGGCTGCTGCCAAGGGTTCGGACCACGGACACTCGCACGACGACGGAGACCATCACGGCCACGGAGCCGGTCCCCATGACGGCACCCTCGCCGACTGGGGTGGCGGGAAGTACCACGTCGAGTTCACGGTGGATCACGACAAGAAGGAAGCCGTTATCTACGTGCTTGGCAGCGATGAGAAGACCGCAGCCCCGGTGAAGACGGCCGACGGCAAACTCCTGCTCACGATCCGTGAGCCCGCGTTCCAGGTTGAGCTTGCAGCCCGACCGCTGGCCGGCGAGGGTGATGGCACGTCGTCGTGCTACGGTGGCACGCACGAGAATCTCGGCATCGTCCGGGAGTTCGCTGGCACGATCAGCGGTGAAGTGGACGGCACGCCCTTCGCCGGCGAGTTCACAGAGGAGCCGCACGGCGACCACGACCACAAGTAATCCCCTCGGCAGCACATGTCCCTGCCCTCGTCGGTCACATGCGAGGGCAGGGACGCTGCCGTCGTTGCCTCCCGGAGCCTGTTTCCATGACTTCCCTGCTCGTGCGGGCGATGATCGCCGCAGCCGTCATCGTGGCGGTTACGGAATTCGGCCGGCATTCACCGCGCCTCGGCGGATTCATTCTGTCGCTGCCTCTTGTCAGCATGCTGGCCATGCTGTCGTGGTTCCACGACCACGACATCGCAGCGGTCTCCCGGCTGTCGCGGGAGACACTTGTATTCGTGATATGCGGTCTGCCGTTCTTCGTGCCGCTGGCGTTCGCCCAGCAACTGGGCCTGGGGTTCTGGGGAGCGATGGCAACCGGCACCGTCTTGGCAGGGGCGACGACGGCACTCGGGCTGTTCGTCACGAGATGACCTACTACCTTGGAAAACACCGTGGCAGCCCCAGACCACTCGAACGATGACCCGATGAAAACGTCGCCCAGCTACACACTGAGTGACCTCGTGCGCTACGCGCTGCACCTCGGCACTTTTGGGTTCGGTGGGCCCGTCGCCCTCGTGGGGTTCATGCACCGTGACCTCGTGGAGCGGCGACAGTGGATCTCCGAGGCCGAGTACAAGGAGGGCCTGACGCTCGCCCAGATCATGCCCGGGCCGCTCGCGGCCCAGCTGGCGATCTATCTCGGCTATGTGCACTACGGCGTGCTCGGGGCCACGCTCGTCGGCAGCGCCTTCGTGTTTCCGTCTTTTCTGATGGTGCTCGCACTCGGATGGGCATACGTCGCCTACGGCGGACTGCCGTGGATGCAGGCCGTGTTTTACGGCGTGGGTGCCGCCGTCATCGGGATCATCTCGATCAGCGCCTACAAGCTGACGCAAAAGACGATCGGCCGTGATTTGCTTCTCGGGGCGATCTACGTCGTGAGCGCTGCCGCCACCGTCATCACCGAGACGGAGAACATCCTGCTGTTCCTCGCTGCAGGGGCCCTCGTGTGGTTCGTGCGTGTGGGGCGAGGCGTGCCGCCCGCATCCGTCGCGCTCAGCATCGTGCCGCCGATCTTCGGCACGACGCTGCCGGCTGTTGATGTCCCGCTGAACACTCTCCTCGGCCAGATCGCTCTGTTCTTCACGAAGGCGGGGGCCTTCGTGTTCGGGAGCGGCCTCGCCATCGTGCCGTTTCTCTACGGCGGCGTCGTCAAGGAGTACGGGTGGCTCGATGATCGGCAGTTCCTCGATGCCGTCGCTGTGGCCATGATCACGCCGGGGCCGGTGGTCATCACCGTCGGCTTCATCGGGTATCTGGTCGGGGCGCAGACCGGCACGGTGTGGGGCGGGCTCGCCGGGGCGACTGTCGCGGCCCTGGCGACGTTCCTGCCTTGCTATCTCTTCACCGTCATTCCCGCTCCCTACTTTCGCAAGCACGGCAAGCGGCCCGGGATCGTGGCCTTCGTCGATGGCGTGACCGCGGCCGCGGTTGGGGCCATCGCAGGAGCGTGCGTCGTGCTGGGGAGGCGTACGCTCTTTGAAACGGGCTGGACGCTCGAAGTCCCGAAACCGGCCGATCACCCAGGCCGATCTGGCCGCGCTCACCGAGAAGGTGCGCCGTCGTGTCGTGCATTGGTTCCGCATGCAGCGGCTCCTCGACGCCGATGCGGCCGCCGACATGCTCGCTCGAGAGAACGGTGGGTTTTCGGT
>JAPOJV010000108.1 GCA_029978085.1 bacterium | reverse complement strand
CTCGAGACGCTCCGTCTCCGCGACCAGATCGCCCGGCGGTATGGCATCGAGGTATCCTACGAACCGCCGGCCACCACCGTCGATGAATACGAGCATCTCCACGGCGGCCCGCTCTATCGCACTGATCCCAATCGCTGCTGCGGCGACCGTAAGATCGCCGTCATCGAACGGGTCTTGCAGCGGTTCGATGCCTGGATGAGCGGCATCCGTCGCGACCAGAGCCCCGACCGCGCCGCCGCGCCGATCGTCGGCTGGGATCGCAAATTTGGTGTGGTGAAGATCTCACCCCTCGCGAACTGGACGAAGGCGAAGGTGTGGGACACGATCGTCAAGGAACATATTCCCTACAACTCGCTTCACGATCAGGGCTATGTGAGCATCGGCTGCCAGCCTTGCACGCGGGCCATCGCCGTCGATGAGGACGAGCGGGCGGGCCGCTGGAGCGGCACCGCCAAGACCGAATGCGGCCTCCACTCCCGAGACTGATGAAGCATTCCGCCAAAACCGAATATGCCGCGATCGCCGTGCTGGAACTGGCCCGCCGCTGGGGCAGTGGTGAGCCGGTGCGGATTCGGGAGATTGTGGCCCGTCACGGCGTGCCAGCCCGGTTTCTCGTGCAGATCCTGCTCCAGCTCAAGGCGGCCGGGCTCGTGACCAGCACACTGGGCGCCGCTGGCGGCTACCAGCTCGCCCTGCCTCCTGCGGCAATCAGCCTGGAAGACATCGTGCGCACCTTCGAGCCTGACGAACCAGCAAGCACGAGCGGGAAGCAGTCTCGTGGGGTGGCCACGCTCCGCGAAGCCTGGGCTGAGGCAGCCGAGGCCGAAGCCGCCGCGCTGCGGTCCTTCACCTTCGCCGAACTCCTCGACCGCGCCCGCATCCCGAGCGGCGCCATGTATTACATATGACCAGTCACAGTCGCGCGGGTGACTGGCTCGATCACGCCCCGCTCCGTGATGATCGCTTTGATCAGTCGCGCCGGCGTGACATCAAACGCCGGATTAAAGGCGGCCGCCCCCTCGGGAGCCGCCTGCACCCCAAGGGGATGCGTCACTTCCCGTGCCGCCCGCTCCTCAATCGGTATGTCTTCGCCTAAATCAATCGCCAGATCAAAGGTGCTCGACGGCGCCGCGACGAAAAAAGGCACGCCATGGGCGGCGGCCAACACGGCAAGCCCATAGGTTCCGATCTTGTTGGCCGTGTCGCCACAGGCGGTGATCCGATCGGCTCCGACAATCACAGCCGCCACCCGCCCCGACTTCATCAGGTGGGCAGCCGCAGCATCGACCACCACCGTCACCGGAATGCCCCGTTGCACGAGCTCCCACGCGGTCAGCCGAGCGCCCTGCAAGAGCGGACGGGTCTCATCGGCGAACACCTCAAACCGTCGTCCCTGATCCCAAGCCGTGGTGATCACCGCCAAGGCCGTGCCATCACCACCAGTGGCGAGCGCGCCTGTGTTGCAGTGGGTGAGGACGCCCCCCGCCGGCAGCACGGCTGCCCCGTGGCGGCCGATCGCCGCGCACAGTTGCCGATCTTCGTCGTGAATCGCTCGGGCCTCGGTCAGCAAGGCCTCGCCAAGGACCGCGGCCGGGGTGTCTTCCGGGAGAGTCTCGATCGCCCGCAGCGCCCGCTCCACGGCCCAGCGAAGATTCACCGCCGTCGGCCGCGCCGAAGCGAGCGATTCTGCCCGGGCGAGCACATGCGCCCGCGCCGCCTCGCCGGTGAGATGCTGCCGCCGGGCCTCGTCGGCGGCCACCACGACGCCGTAGCCCCCCGCAATGCCGATCGCCGGTGCCCCGCGAACCCGCAGGCTCTGAATTGCCTCGATGACCGTCTCGACATCCCGACAGGCCAGCCGCTCCAGGCGGCCCGGCAAGGCAGTCTGATCGATCAACTCGATGTGGCCATCGACCCCGCCGACCCATTGCACCGACGCTGGAACACTCATACTCGCATCCCGAAGGCATCGGCGACGGCCTGGCAGACGAGCCGCCCATCCAGCACGTTGACGGCCGAACGAATCGCCACGCTCTGCTCGGCTGCCGCCGTGACGCTCGCCGCCCCTGCCAGTTGGAGCACATAGGGCAGCGTGGCATTGCAGAGGGCATAGGTGCTTGTGCGGCCCACGGCCCCCGGCATGTTGGTCACACAGTAATGCACAACATCATCGACCACGAAGGTCGGCTCGGCATGGGTGGTGGGCCGGCTCGTGGCCACGCAGCCCCCCTGGTCGATCGCCACATCGATGATCACGGCACCGGGCTTCATCAGCTTCAGGTCGTCGCGACCCACGAGGTGCGGGGCCCGCGCTCCCGGGATGAGCACGCTGCCGATTACGAGGTCGGCCCAGCCGAGCCGTTCGCGAATCGTGTGGCGATCGGAGTAGAGGCAGTCGATGTTGGGCGGTGTCACATCGTCGAGGTATCGCAGCCGCTCCAGATTCGTGTCGAGCAGGGCGATGTTGGCCCCGAAGCCGGCAGCCACCTTGGCCGCGTTGGCTCCCACCGAGCCCGCCCCGAGCACGAGCACGTTGGCCGGCGCCACGCCCGGCACGCCGCCGAGGAGGATGCCGCGGCCCATCTGCGGCTTCTCCAGATACTTGGCCCCCTCCTGGATGCTCATTCGGCCGGCCACCTCGCTCATCGGCACGAGCAGCGGCAGCCGGCCGCGGTCGTCGCGGAGCGTCTCGTAAGCGACGGCCGTGGCTCCCGTCGCGAGGAAGCCCTCGGTGAGCCCGCGATCGGCCGCGAAGTGGAAGTAGGTGAAGACGGCCTGCCGCGGCCGGATGAGCGCGAGTTCGGGCCGTTGCGGCTCCTTCACCTTCACGATCAACTCAGCCCGGCCAAACACCTCGGCGGCCGTATCGACGAGCGTGGCGCCGCTGGCGGCGTAGGCATCGTCGGGCAGGCCGGAGCCGGCCCCCGCGCCGTGTTCCACGACGACCGTGTGGCCGGCATGCACGAGTTCCTCGACGCCCACGGGCAGCAGCGCCACGCGGTATTCATCCCGCTTCGTCTCGCGGGGAACGCCGACGATCATGACACGGGGGGCTTGGTGACCGACTGGATCTTGAACGTGGCCGGCATCGGAGGCGGATAGTCGCCGTGCTTGTCGGGCAGCACCGGCGGCGTAGCATCCCAGGCGAGCGTCTCGGGCATCATGCGGTAGTCGAGGTCGAGGGCGTCCTTCCACTTCCACTCCTTGCCGGAGTAGGTGGCGAGCCGGCCGAGCACCGCGCCGAAGCTCGCCGTGGTGCCGTAGACGGCGTTGTTGAGCGGCTTGTCGTTGCGGATCGCGTCGTGCAGTTCGTCGTGCTCGACCTGGTAGGGGTTGTCGCTCTTCCCCTCGAACTTCCAAAGCGTCTTACCGGCGTGGTCGGTGATGTGACCGATCCGCACGTAGCCTTTCGTGCCCTGAAACTCTTCGTTCACGCGGTTATCGCCGCCGGGGAACTGCTTGCACTGGCTGGCGATCCGCACGCCATTGGGATACGTGAAGTTCACCGAGTGATGGTCGTAGATCTCGCTCGGCTGCTTCGGCTTGCGAAGCTGCTTGCCGCCCACGCCGTACGCCGCCTCGGGGATCGCATCGAGCACCCAGTTGGCAATGTCGATGTTGTGCACGTGCTGCTCGCAGATGTGGTCGCCGCACAGCCAGTTGAAGTGGTACCAGTTGTGCACCTGGAACTGCATCTCGGTCATGTCGGGCTTGCGGTCGCGATACCAGATGCCGCTGCCGTTCCAATACACCTGCCCGCCGATGATCTCGCCGGCCACGCCCTCGCGGATCTTGGCGATCGTCTCGCGATACCGCTGGTCGTACCGCCGCTGAAGCCCCACCACGACCTTGAGCTTTTTCTCGTCGGCCATCTTTGCCGCCTCGAGGCAGAGCCGGGCCCCGAAGCTGTCGACGCAGACGGGCTTCTCCATGAACACGTGCTTGCCGGCCTTCACCGCGGCCTCGAAGTGAAACGGCCGGAAGCCCGGGGGCGTGGCGAGGATCACGAGGTCGCAGTGGTCGAGCACCTTTTGGTAGCCGTCGAGCCCCTTGAACTGCCGCTCCCCTGGACACTCGATCTTCCCCTCCATCTTCTCCACGGCCTTGAGCGCCCCCTTGATGCGATCATCGAAGGCGTCGGCGATCGCCGTGAGCTTCACGTTCGAACCGGGCACAGAGAGCGTCTGCTGGAGGGCCCCGGTGCCGCGGCCGCCGGCCCCGATCAGGCCCACGCGGATCACGTCGTTCGACGGCGTCTCGGCGTGGGCGGCCCGGGGGAGGGCGAAGGAGGCGATCGCCCCGACGGCTCCGGCCGTCCTGATGACATCGCGGCGGGAGAAACTGGACGCGGGCTGCTCGGCGCGGTTCATCGCGGTGGGCTCCAGAAGGAAGGAGATCAAAGCCTACCACTTGGTTCGCGGCTGGTGAAACCTGGCCCCGTAGTCCGCACACGCCGTGTGCGGTTTGAGGTCCGAAGGCCGCGTGACCGACTATCCGGCAGGAGCTTCGCGGGCCGGCGGGCTCTAAAGGCAATCGAAGTGGGCCGGCGGCGGGGGCGGTACAAGTCGCCGCTGCGCGGTCCTTCGGATTGTCGCGGGACCTCGAAGACTCGGGACAAATGCTCCTCGAGCTTGCACCGACCACCGCCGCCTCGCGTGGGCAAGGTGCAGGTCGAGAGCCTGCGCGAAAAAAGCCGAAGGCCGGGAGGATCGCCTCCCGGCCTCCATGCGAAATGCTTTAGGGACCGTAAAGCAAACTAAACATCAATACTCCGGGATGGCCTCTCCGCTTTGGCGAGTGTTAATGGCATTAAACACGCTTGGGCTTATCTCAGCGCTGATCATTTCGACATGCCCATCACCAAACAAATGACCAATCACACTACCTCCGTGGTAGCTTGACGGGCCCCACGAAAGGCTGACGGACATGCCGTTGCTACTTGTATGCGCAATAGCGGCCGGAATGTTCACGTCATTGAAGGTGCCGCTTGTGATGAGCCGCAATTTGTCACCTCCGCTCCACGAACCGGAAGTAAGTACAGAGTTTGTTGAAGCCATATGCCAGAGCTCCCCATATGCCCATCGACTGGGTGGCCCGGATGGGGTGCTCCCGACTGAAGTCGCAAGATTCCGGCTCTCTGAGACGACAGCCGTTTTGCTTGTTCCGTCGACAAAGTCACGGAAACCGACTTTGCGTTGAAACGAAAGCCCACCCGGCCCACCATTCGTACCACTCACCTCCACGGCAGTCGTTGTGCCGGAGACGCCTGCGTTGGCACGATAGTGACTCACGCCTTCCCAATTTTGCGCAGGCGAGGGAGGAACTGCGCCGCCAAAGCTGGGGCACAGGGCGAAAGCGAGCTTTGCCTGCGTCGCGCCGGTTCCTGTGTTGAGGACAACGGTACCGGTAATCGTAGGGTCAACGATTCCGGTGTTGACGTTGTTGTAGAGGGGGTTGGTGCCATTGGTCAGTAGCTTCAGCGTCGTAGTTTCTTCCATTCCGGGCAAAATATTTGCCATCCAGCTGTAGGAACTGACGAGAGTTCCTGTAGCAATTCGTGGAAAAAGATTATCGCCGCCTTTGGCGTTTGCGTCGGCATACACATGGAGACCAAGCCCGACCTGCTTTAAGTTATTAGTGCAGCTGATGCGCCGCGCGGCCTCACGAGCCGACTGCACCGCAGGCAAGAGCAGGCCGATCAGGGTGCCGATGATGGCGATCACCACCAGCAGTTCGACGAGCGTGAAGGCACGCCGCCGGGATGTGAAACGGGAGAGAGACATGTGACACCTCGTGCCCTCGCGGGCGTTGATGAAAGATGAAAGACCAGAAACGAGCCATCTGCTCGGAACAGAACGCCAGCCAGCTTCCCCGAGGGGCGGGGTCAAAAAGAATGGATGTCCCTTGAACACCGCTCGCTGATCACTCCGTATCCGAACGCCCCTAACACTTTCATAATATCGGCAATCCGCCCGGGACGTCAAAGGGAGGGATGGCCGCCGCCGGGGATTTTTTCGTCGCGGGTGCGGACGGCCAGGTTTCTCGGGCTTGGGCGGGGCAGATCCCCGGGCTTGCGCCCCCGGGCCTTCCTTATTCCATAGCGGATGATGCGTGTGGGCGAGCCGTGAGGTAGAAAGTCGATCGAGAACCCCCAAATGCCCGCAGTTCACAGCGATCCTGAGGCCGCCCGCCGGTTTGCCCGGGAGGTCGTCGGCCGCCTGCGGGAGGCCGGACATGAGGCGTATTGGGCCGGGGGCTGCGTCCGCGACGAGCTGCTGGGCCGGATTCCGGCCGATTACGACGTGGCCACGGCCGCCACGCCCGATCAGGTGCGGGAGCTCTTCGGCCGGCGGCGGACGCTGGCCGTTGGGGCCGCCTTCGGCGTGATCACCGTCCTCGGCCCCAAGCCGGCGGGGCAGGTGGAGGTGGCCACGTTCCGGGCCGACGCCCCCTATACCGACGGCCGCCACCCCGCCGGCGTCACGTTTTGCTCGGCCCGCGAGGACGCCCAGCGGCGGGACTTCACGATCAACGGCCTGTTTCTCGACCCGCTCTCCGGCGAGATCCACGACTTCGTCGGCGGCCGCGCCGATCTCGCCGCGGGCATCGTGCGGGCGATCGGCGTGCCGGCGATGCGGTTCGGTGAAGACCACCTGCGAATGCTGCGAGCCATCCGGTTCGCCGCCTTCTTCGGCTTCGCCCTCGAGGACGAGACGCGGCAGGCCGTGGAACAGATGACGCACCTCGTCACGAGCGTGAGCCCGGAGCGGATCGCCGCCGAACTGCGGGCGATGGCAGCGAGGACCGGCCGGCAGCGGGCGTTCGAACTGCTCGACGAGACGGGGCTGGCCCGCGAGGTGCTTGTGGAGGTGGCGCCGGGCCCCGGGCAGCCGCACGACCGCCGAGAGCAGTGGCGGCAGGCGGCGCATGTGATCGGCGCGCTCGACGAGCCCGACCTGCCGCTCGCGCTGGCGATCCTGGCCGAGGGCTGCGGTGCTGACGTCGTGCCACGGCTGTGCTCCCGGCTGCGGTTGGCGAATCACGAATCCAAGAAGGCGGCGTGGCTCTGTGCGGCGGTGGCCGAGCTGGGCGGCGATACCGTGACGGCGGTCATGGGCCGGACGTGGTCAACGCTCCAGCCGTTCGTGGCCAACGCGGAGGCGGCGGCGCTGGCCGACTGCCTGCGGGCGCGGGCCGCGCATGGCCGCGGTGATGCCGAGGCGGCGGCGTGGTTCACGGCGCACACAGCGAGGCCACGCTCGGAGATCGATCCGCCGCCGCTTGTGACAGGAAGCGATCTCCTCGCGGCGGGCGTGCCCGAGGGCAAGGCGATCGGGGCGGCGCTATCGCGTGTGCGGGCCCTGCAGCTCGACGGGGTGATCGCGACGCGAGCCGAGGCGCTCGCCGAGGCGTTGCGGTGAGGGGGGCGCCGCAGCCGCTTGCGCCGTAGTCCACATGCTCCGCATGTGGCCCACGGTCAAAACACCGCAGACCCGAGCTACTCCGCCGCAGGTCCGCCAACCTCGACTCGAATAGCCGGCGATCCGGCCTTCGCACCTCCACCCGCACACGGAGTGTGCGGACCACGGGGGAGCAACGGGCCTACGGGGCGGGCACCAGGCGGTCGATCTCGCCCGACTGCAGCGCATGCGAAAACGCCTCTACGTCGCGGTAGACGGCCGTGCTCGTGAGCTGCACCACCCAGTTGTGGACCAGCGGCGTGATCGTGACCACGGCCTTCGCGTGCCGGTGGGCCTCCCACATCTCGATGGCCGTGCCCATCGAGGCCTCCGGCACGTAGGCGATGAGCAGGTCGAACACCTGGCACATCTCGATGTGCCCCAGGAACACCTCGCGGGCCCGCCGCATGTCGTAGCCGATCGACGTGGCGTGGTTGGCGAACGGGTCGTAGACTTCGGCCGTCGGCCAATGGGCCTGCACGATGTCACGCAGGCCCGTGCGATACGTCTGGTCGTGCACGAGCGCGGCGACGTGCGACCCCTGCATGATCCCTGCGAGAAAAATCCTCATGATCGGCTCCACCACGAACAAGCCTGCGAAGAAGTCTGCTGCCTCGAACGCCGCCAGTGTAAAGGCCAACGTCAAGAAGGCTCGCGAGATTCTGCTCGATCTGCTCGCGATCCCCGGCGTGTCGGGGCACGAGAAGGCCGTCGCCGAACGGATCATCCACACGCTCCGCGCGGCGGGCTGCCCGGCGGGGGCGATCGCCTTCGACGCCGCCAACGGCAAGACGCCGCTCAAGGGAGAGGTGGGCAACCTCATCGTGCGGCTGCCGGGCAGCGTGCCCGGTCCGCGGCGGCTCCTCATGGCCCACATGGACACGGTGCCCGTCTGTCTTGGCGCGAAGCCGGTGGTGGCGGGCCGATACGTGAAGAGCGCTGATCCCACGACGGGCCTCGGCGGCGACGACCGCGCGGGCTGCGCCGTCGTGCTCGCCACGGCGGTCGAGATCCTGACGCAGAAGCTGCCGCACCCGCCGCTGACGTTTTTCTTCTCCATCCAGGAGGAAGTGGGGCTCTTCGGCGCGCGGCATGCCAAGGCGGCCGACCTCGGCCGGCCGAAGCTGGCTTTCAACTTCGACGGCGGTGCCGTCGAGAAGCTGACCGTGGGCGCGACCGGCGGCTATCGGATGGACGTAACAATCGACGGCATTCCCAGCCATGCCGGTGTGGCCCCGGAGAAGGGCGTGTCGGCGATCGCGATCGCGTCGCTGGCGATCGCGTCGCTCGTGGAGGACGGCTGGCACGGCCTCGTCGAGAAGTCGGGGAAGCGGGGCACGAGCAACGTGGGCGTGATCAAGGCGGGCTCGGCGACGAACGTGGTGGCCGACGCGGCGCTGCTTCATGCCGAGGCCCGCGGGCACGATCCGGCATTCCGCGGCCGGATCGTGAAGGCGATCGAGAAGGCGTTTCACGATGCGGCGAAGAAGGTGAAGAGCAGTACGGGCCGCACCGGCAAGGTG
Organism: bacterium; assembly: GCA_029978085.1. Lineage (GTDB taxonomy): Bacteria > Planctomycetota > Planctomycetia > Pirellulales > UBA1268 > QWPN01. Next base: position 1,271 of record JAPOJV010000108.1, on the reverse strand, counting down.
ACGTTCAGCGGCCGGCTCGACTACGAGGCGTTTCGGCTGGCCGACGACGAGCCGTGCGTGGTGGCGGCGCGGGAGGCCGTCAAGGCGATCGGCCTCGAGCCGCGGCTCGACATCTCCAACGGCGGGCTCGATGCCAACTGGATGGCGGCCAACGGGATCCCGACCGTGACGCTCGGCTGCGGCCAGATGGATATTCATACGACGCAGGAGAAGCTCGACCTGACGGCGTTCGAGCAGGCGTGCGCCGTCGCGCTGCGGCTGGCGACGGATGCGTCGTAAACGGCCACCCGTAGTCCGCACACTCCGTGTGCGGCTTGAGGCGTGAAGGCCGAGCGGCCTGCTATTCGGCCAGAGGTTCGCGGACCCGCAGGCAGGTAGCTCGGGTCTGTGGTGTTCATGCCGTGGGCCACATGCGGAGCATGTGGACTACGGGGGCGGCATATGCGGGTTGCGAAGCGTGCGGTTGGCGGGGAACGGGCTGGCTGCTAGCCGCCGAGGCGCAGCACTGTCTACACTCTCTCGCATGACGCGGAAGGGACTCCATCGCGATCGCGGCGACGTGGCACTCGACCGGGTGCAACTCGACCAAGTGCATCAAGGCGACTGCCTCGACCTGCTTGGCCGCCTGCCGGACGGCTCCGTGCACCTCGCCTTCGCCGACCCGCCCTTCAACATCGGCTACGAGTACGACACCTACGACGATCGCAAGTCGAGCGGCGACTATCTCGACTGGTCGAAGCGGTGGATGGGCGAGGTTGTCCGCGTGCTGCGGCCCGACGGCACGTTCTGGCTGGCGATCGGCGACGAATACGCCGCCGAACTCAAGGTGCTCGCGACCCGCGAGCTGGGCCTCACCTGCCGCAGCTGGGTGGTCTGGTACTACACGTTCGGCGTGCACTGCAAACAGAAGTTCGCCCGTTCGCATGCTCATATCTTCCACTTCGTGAAGGATCCCGCCGCCTTCACGTTCAACGTCGATGCGATCCGCGTGCCGAGCGCCCGCGAGCTCGTCTACGGCGACAAGCGGGCCAGCCCGACCGGCCGGCTCCCCGACGACACCTGGATTCTCCGCCCGCAGGACCTGCCCGACGGCTTCGAAGCCGACACCGATACCTGGTACTTCCCCCGCGTCTGCGGCACGTTCAAGGAGCGGTCCGGCTGGCATGGCTGCCAGATGCCGGAGCAGCTGCTCGGCCGGATCATCCGCGCGTGCAGCAACCCGGGCGACCTCGTGCTCGATCCGTTTGGAGGCAGCGGCACCACGCTCGCCG
>JAPOJV010000076.1 GCA_029978085.1 bacterium | reverse complement strand
GATCACGGTTTTTTGCTGCATCCAAATCCACTGTGGGGCGGCAACGGCAAGCACACCGCGGATGATCTCGAACTTTTGCGTGCCTACCTGCCGAACCTGGACTTTCAGCACCGCAGCGAGTCGATATCGCCACTCGGCAATCCCTGCCTTTTTCCGGCAATAGGGTACGAGATGCGATACACGGGTGTTATCAAGCCGGGCTGCTCGGCGAAATCATCGGACTTCTTTTCCGACTCGCTGCCACCGAGGCCGATCGGCTGGACGGCCTGTCCACACTCGCGCTGCGCCTGCCTCGACAAGTACTCGTTTCGGCAGGGAGTGGAGCGGAACACTTCCCTGAATCCGCTTGCGGACTATTCTCAGGCGCTGGCGGCGATCGCTGCGAAACAGTCCGCCGGCACATCTGGGAACGCGGCCTAGATGGCTGCTGTCGGGCCGCGTCACGGTTGCACGCGGGCTGCCTCGAACCCGAAGCAGCCGAGCGTCGCGTCGATGGCGGCAATCTGCTCCGGCGCCAGGTCGTCCCGCCACTTCTCAAGCACACCAAGCACACCAAGCTTGATGGCCGGCAGTGCGATCGAGTGATCCAGACGCAAATAAGCCCCGATCCGATCGAAGGTCGCGCGGGGATCCAGGACGAGCTGTTCGTAGTCGATCTCCAGCAGTCGTTCCGCCAGCGACCGACGGATGAAAGCGTAGCGTTTTTCGTTCGATATCCAGCGCAGTGTCAACCGTCCGACGGTGGACAGCATCGCGTATTCGTCGGCCATCTCACGCTCGATACCGAAAAAACGGTTGGGCTCGGGGAGCGGCCGCCAGCGGCTCTACGGATACACGAAACGGCCATGCAACAGCATGCTGGCAATCGTGGCATGCGGGCGACGACAAAGACCAAGAAATACTGATCGCGGAAACGTCGTCGCGAGCCGCTCGGTGAGCCAGATATTGTGATGGGTCTTATCGACGACCACCCACGGGGCCGCGCGCTTGTTCCTCATGGAAGAGGCGAACATATTGCGAAAACAGCCTCTCCTCCGCGGCGGGATCAATCGCCATATGCGTCGACCAGCCGAACAACGGTGGTTGTTCCATCAGCACGTGGAGTCGTGGGCTGGCAACCAGCGATGGAGCCAGCAAATGTGTACCGGACCGACCGGTGCCGACGATGACGACGCAGCCCAATCGGGCAGGCCGCCAACCCCCCTATGCCCGCCACAACGCTGCCGGTCCCACGGTGCTTCCAGCCTGCTCGCGACGTGCCGGCAGCAACCTCGGCGTCGGGGCCGGCGCCGTGCACGTTTCCGGCAGGCTGGCACTGTCCGGGATTGCGTCGCAAGACATCCTGGGATCGTGACTCGATGCCCACTCCCGAGGCTCGTGTGAATTTTGGTCCATTTCGCCCGGCCGACGCGTCCTTTGGGCGGCAGGCCCTCGCTTAGCAGCCCCAGGCGGCCCCGCAGCGACACCATCGGCCCTGCAACGCGTGCCAGCTTCGGCGATCGCCTCCGGCCCGGCTGATCCTAAGACCTCTGAGTCCTTTACATAGCGGGCGAGTGATGGGAAGCGGGCGATACCGGCTCGGACGGCTGCCTCGTCGGTGGCAGACCATGGCACGGCCGTCCCGGTACGTCGCGGTCGGTCGAACAGCAGTTTCATCACGACTTCTACGTGATCGGGGTCGAGCGGCAGGCCGAGAAAAGTGCACAGCCGCTCGATCTCCTCGGCAGGCGTTGCGAGCAGATCGTCGTGGTGACTTTCGATGAACTGGCTTGCAGGAAGCCGCTCCGCGATCGCCGCTGCGGCATCACAGTGCATGAAGTACCAGCGGGTGCGGTTGGCCAGCGAAGCCCCGCTCCGGCGATGCATGGTCGCGATCGTATCGAAGGGATTCCGAATCGCATGAATGATCCGCACGGGCACCCCCAGGCGTTCTTCCAACGACGGAATCAGTCCGTGGTCACCATGCAGGAGCAATGTGGCGGGGTTCCAGATTTTGTCGCCCACGACCCGCACATCCGCCTTCGCATCGGGGCCAGGCCCGATCTGGTAGCGGTAGCCCTCCGACTGGCGGCCCGTGGCCGCGGCGTGCGCGGCGTTGGCTCGGATCTCATCGAGGATCGCATCGCGATCGAGACCCCGCCACAACGTGGCCGACGCCTGCGTTTCGTTCGCCACGAGCATCGACGGATGGGCGTCGAGAACGGCGCCGAGCACTGTCGAGCCACTCCGCGCGTTACCGACGACGAGCAAAAAGGCTTCGAGATTCGGAAACATTCCCATGGTCGTGATGCCGGCCCAGGCAGGGGGCCGCAGTATAGCGACCGGCTGCGGCCCCCTGAGCCAGCCTGGCTCACGCCAGTGGCGGCAGCGTGCCGATGACGCCGTCGCCGCCGACGATGATTTCGCCCGTCAGGCTCGAGCGGCTGCGGATCGTGGCCAGGTCGTCATCGACCACCCACGAGGCATACGCCGCGGACAGCAGGCTCTCGGGCGAGTCGAGGGCGTCGTTGGTGATGTCCCAGAACATCATGCCGCCGAGGCCAAGGTCCTCGGCCCACTGCGCCTTTTGGGCGATGGACGTCGGCGTCTCGAACGAGCTGAAGAGTCCCTCCGAGGCGTTGTAGACGTAGGCTGCCTGGGCCGTGTCGTCCCAGTAGAGCTTCCAGCCACTCGTCGGATCTTGCACCTGGCTGAGGAGGTCCTTGTAGTCGTAGACCCCGGCTTCGAACGTTCCCGGAGCGGAACCGCTGGCCCCCTCCGCATAGCCGCCATCACCGCCATCGGCCACACCGCTCCAGCCCCGCGTATAGAGCGGAGCGCCCATGACGATCTTGTGGGCGGGCACGCCGGCCGCGAGGTACTGCTCCACCGCCGACTTCACGTCATAGCCGATCGGGTCGCCCGTGAAGGCCGACTGATGGCCCGTGGTCTTCTCCCACGTGCCGTGGAAGTCGTACGTCATCACGTTGAAGAAATCCACGTGCGGCGTCAGCCCCGGCAGGTTGAAGTTCGCGATCTTGTCGTAGCCCGCCGGTGACGCCACCGAGATCTCGTAGCGGCGGCCAAGCTGCGTCCCGAGGGCGTCGATCTTCGACCGCACGAGGGCGAGCAGCGACGCATAGTTGGCCCCGTCGTTCGGGCTCACGGCGTTGCTCTCCAGCCCGCCGCCGCCCGGATACTCCCAGTCGAAGTCGATCCCGTCGAACATCCGGTAGGTGTCGAGGAAGTTCGCAAGTGAGGTGGCGAACGTCTCGCGGCCCGCAGCCGTGGAGCACACGGTGCTGAAGTTGCCGGAGAGCGTCCATCCGCCCACGGCGATGCTCACCCGCATGTGCGGATACTTCTCCTTCAGCTGCGCGAGCTGATTGAAGTTACCCCACACCGTCTGCGTGGCCCGCGGGTCACCGGGCGGGTAGTACCACTGGTCGGCCTCGCCCGATACCGTCTCGCCAGCACCAAACCGCTTCTCGACCGCGGCGAAGCTGTCGTAGAGGGCCACCTCGCCATTGCTCTTGAGGTTCAAGAACGAATAGATGAGGTGCGTCAGCTTCTCGGCCGGCACGTCGGCCACCTGAAAGTTTCGGCCGTAGATGCCCCACTCGGGGAAGTAGGCGGCCATCACCTTGTCGTGCGAGGCGATCGGCAGTTCGGCGCCGGGTGTTGGTGTCGGGGTCGGAACAGGCGTGGGGTTGGGCGTAGGGATGGGGGTCGGGACAGGAGTTGGTGCCGGCGTCGGGACAGGGGTCGGCGTTGGAGTGGGAGTCGGGGCTGGCGTCGGTGCTGGCTCGGGCGTGGGCGTCACGGCCGCCCCGACGAGTGTGAGATTACGCAGCACGGCGCCGCTCCCACCTGGGCTTGCCGTGAAGCCGAGCGTCGCCGAGGCACCCGCTGCAAGCGTGCCATTCCAGCTCGCCGGCTTCACGGTGTAGGTCGAGCCCTGCCGTCCGGCAATCGTGCCGTTCCACAGGCTGGAGATCGTGCCGTCGAAGTCGAACGTGACGGTCCAGTCGGAGAGCGGCGCCGTACCGGTGTTGGTCACGGTCACGTCGCCGTTGAAGCCCGATCCCCAGTCGGAGGTCACCTTGAACGCCACCGTGCCGCCGGTCGTCGGGGCCGGTGCTGGCGTCGGGGTGGGCGTGGGGCTCGGTGTCGGCGTTGGAGCAGGCGTCGGGCTCGGTGTGGGTGCAGGCGGCGGCACTGCCGCGGCCAGGACACCGGCGATGAATGCCGTGGCGGTCGGATCCTTGCAGGTGAAGTTGGCCGCGGTCAGCGCCGTCAGGGGCACGCCCGCGAGCCGATACGACTGCTGCATCGAGGGAATCGCCAGCACGGCACTGCCCGACTCCTCGGTCAGCCGCAGCTCGCCGCCACTGAACCAGTCGAGTGCGAGCACGTCGGCCTGTGGATTGAAGTCGGCGATCGTCTTGTTCTCATTCCAGGCCCAGGTGACCGTGAACGTCCTGGGAATAGCCGCCGTCGATACGATCGCCGCCGGCTCGGCAAAGGTGGTCAGCGTCGCAGTCGTGGTGAGGTCAGCCATCGTGGCCGACATCATCGCCCGCCGCTCGAGCGACTCCGGCATGAACTGGCCAGGCATGCGCCGCAGCACGCGGCTCATCTGCCGGGCGTGACTGCGCCGCAGCTGCCGGGTCGACCGCGAGAAGAACAGCGAACGGAGAATGTCGCGGGAGTTCATGTTTCACCTCGTGCGTGTCAGTGATGCTCGGCTTACTGCACGAACGAGGCACCAGGACCGCGCCTGGCTTGCTTCCCCGCCGGCCCGCCATCGTGTAGCAGTACCCTCGGAGTACGCGGGGGACCACGAATGGGTCGAGGCCGCATGGCCAATCCGTCCAGAATTCACGCGGCGTTCATAAACGCTTCATGCAGCGTTCATCTGCTGGCCGGAAGCCGCACGACGAACGTCGCCCCGCCGCCGGGGGTGGGCTCGTACAGAATGTCGCCGCCGTGACTGCGGGCGATGAGCCGCGAGAGCGCGAGGCCGATGCCGTGGCCGCCCTCCGGCTTCCCGCTATGAAACCGCTCGAAGAGCGCCGGCAGATCGGCCGCGGCCACGCCCGCGCCGTGATCGACGATCGCCACGCGGCAGCCGGTGGCCTCGCTCTGCACGGCCACTTCGATCCGCCCCCCAGCCGGGCTGTGCTCCACGGCATTGGCGAGCAGGTTGAGAAACACTTCCTCCAAGAGCGAGGCATCTCCCTTCACGACCGTGGCCCATTCCGGCGGCACCATCGTGACCCTGCGGACTCCAGCCTGCGGCTCGATCCGATCGATCGCCGCCATGATCACCGGCTCAAGATCAATCATCTTCAGCCGCGCGGGATCGATCGCCGCCGACCGTGCATAGGCGAGCAGCACCTCGCAGATGCCTTCTATTCGGCGGGCCAGGCCGTCGATCTGCGCGAGCGACGCCGTGAGTTCCTCCGCAGACCGCGGCCGATTGCGATCAGCGCTCGCCTCCAGCAGGATCGCGTGGACGGGATTGAGCAACTGGTGGGCGAGATCGGCGTTGAAGCGTGACTGCGACGTCCGAATCGCGTCGAGTCGATCGAGCATGTCGTTGACCGTGCCCGCCATCTCGGCCACCTCGGCATCGGCGACGGAGAGGTCGAGCCGTTCCTCGAAGTCACCGGCACGGATGCGGCGGGCGGTCGCTGTGATCTGGGCGAGCGGCACGAGCGCGCGGGAGAGAATCAGCCAGGCAATGCCCAGGAGCAGCGGCACCCAGATCACGAACGTCCACACCTGAAACACAGCAGCCCGACGTTCCGCTGCGGCCAGGTCGGCCAACGGCGTGCCGGCCACGAGCATGGTGTCGTGGCCGCCGGCGGTCGCCGCAAGGCGATAGCGTCCGTCCGCCGTCGTCCAGATCGATTCGAGCCGGTTCAGCCAGGCCGCATCCCAGCCGAGCCCCGCGGGCAAGTCGATGTCGTCGATGCGAGTGCCATCCCGCTTCCACACACCGGCGAACCACCGAAACCGCTCCGGGGCGATATGTGGAACGCCGATCCCGAGCACGTGCGGTATCGAGCCCGACGGTGCGGGCAGGTCTGCCAGAAACACGCCCGTGGCCCGGAGATGCGGATCGAGCAGCGTGTCAGCCGCGAATCGCTCCTGGGCCTTCACGGCAGCCAGCCGCGACCAGAGTTGAATGTCGACGTCGCGCTCGACCGTATCGACCGCTGCCTGGTAGTGCACGAGCCGAAGCGCCACGGCGCCGAACACGAAGGCAATCCCGAACCTTGTCCAGAATCGCCAGCGCAACGACGGCTGCCGTCGTTCACGCTGCGGTGCGGCGGCCGCGTCAGGTGCCATCGATGATGAACCCCTGCCCGCGCCGCGTGGTGATGAGGTCATGGCCGAGCTTCTTGCGCAGCCGCAGCACGATCACGTCCACGATGTTGGTCACCAGATCAGGAGGCGGCACCGGTTCGCCCGGATGCATCGCCTCCTCCAGCATGGCCCGTGTGACGATCCGGCCGCGATGCCGCACGAGACACTCGAGGACGGCGAACTCTTGAGCGGTGAGCGGCACGCGAGCCCCACCGCGACTGGCCGTTCGGGCTGGCATATCGACCGTGACGTCAGCGATGCTGACGGACGTCGTCGATTCCGCTTCGGACCGACGCAGCACGGCCCGGATCCGGGCCAGCAGCTCGCGGACGGTAAACGGCTTGACGAGGTAGTCGTCGGCCCCGAGGTCGAGCGCTGCGACGCGGTCATCCTCCTCCCGCTTCGCAGACACGACGATCACGGGCACGCTGCTCACCCGCCGGAGCCGTTCGAGCACCCGCTCACCATCGAGCCCGGGCAGCCGCAGGTCGAGCACGACGAGATCGGGCCCGCCCCGCACCGCCGCCTCGAGCCCGGCCGGTCCATCGGCGGCCTCGGCCACCTCATACCCAGCCTCGCGCACCCCGGCGGCCACCGCCCGCCGCGCAGCCTCCTCGTCGTCGATCACGAGAATCCGGAGGGAACGACCACCGGCCAATTCGGGCATGTTCGACCTATTGGTTCGGAACCACGCCATGAACTATAATCGCCGTAAACGAACCACTCAATGGTTTGCGTATTGATGCGAAAGTCTTTTTTATGAAAGCGATCACGATTCACGGCCTGGAGGATCCTGTCTGGGCCCTTCTGAAGGAACGAGCCAAGGAGCAGGGAGCCAGCGTCAATGCCACGGTCAAAGGCATTCTCGAGCAGGCACTCGGCGTCAAGCGGATTCGTCAGCAACCCCACCGCCATGACTTCGAGGAGTTCTGCGGGATGTGGAGCCAGCAGGAGTACGACGAGTTTCGGGAGGCCACGGCCGACGACAGGAGCGTGAACGCCGAGGATTGGCAATGAGGCGAGTGCTCCTCGACACGAACGGCTATTCGGCCCTGGCCCAGGGCGACAAGGCGGTGCTGGATGCCCTCTCCGAGGCAGACGTGGTGTACATGTCAGCGGTGGTGCTCGGTGAGTTACACGCGGGGTTCAAAGGCGGTTCGCGTGAGGCGGCGAACCGCGAAGTCTTGCATCGCTTCCTTGAACGGCCCACCGTCAGAACGTTGTCGGTGACGCCCGACACCGCCGATGTGTATGCAACCGTCAAGCATGCGCTCAAGCAGGCCGGCACTCCGATTCCGATCAACGACGTCTGGATCTGCGCCCACGCGCTTGAGATCGGCGCCGTCGTCATCACCGACGACGCCCACTTCGCATGTGTCCCCGGGGTGCGAGTGTGGACACGAGGCGGGGACTGAGCCGGAGCTTCTCAAGGCCCACGTGCGGTGACCCACTCGAGCCGCTTGAACTCCGGGAGAGGGCCGTCCCAGGCAGGTTGCCGCGCGGGCTTCTCGTCGGGGTGAAAGCCGCAGAGACCCAGGACGTCGAGCTGCGCCCATGACGTGAGCGGGCCGAGCTTCTCGTCCGTGGGCACGAAGTCGGCGTGAGAGATCAGGAGCGTCTGAGACTCGGGGCTGCCCGCCACTTCGCGGGTGCAGGTGAACGTGCGGCGGCGGCCGCGTTCGCCCCGCCACTCGTTCTCGACGACTACGACCGTCAGCCGATTCGTCTGCGGCATCGTGAGCGTGATGGCGAGATTCGCGGCGTCCGGCCCGCGCCAGGCGGGATCGGTGATCTTGCGGGTCCAGTACTGCCAGTGCACGGGGTTGCCGACACTGATCCGATACCAGTCCCGCCAGCCGTGGGAAAAATCGTCGATCAGCAGACTGCTGGACGGGTTGCCGGTGCGCACGGCCAGCGGCTGTTCACGCACACCGGCAGTCGCCAGCTCGGCCGGCGTGGCCGAGCGGATCTCGCTGCTCAGGCACACCGCGCGGACGAGATCACCGTTGCCGGGCAACGCCTTCATCGACACCGGCTCTGGCAGCGTGTGATACACGTTCGCAAACGTGAACAGCGGTCGGTCGGTCGATTCGAGCGGCAGGGCCGCCGTGTACGAATCGCCCTCACGGACGACGTCGGCGCTCCGCCAGAAGCGAGCCCGTGGATCGGGATCGACGGAGTAGAAGATCTCGCAGCGAGCAGCCGGCCAGCGGCCAGCGGGCTGTACCGTGATCCGCGGGATGCCGCCAGCGGCTTTCAGGTCGAGCGTGGCCCGCGGCGTCTCGGGCAATGCCGGGCCGTCCTTCAGGAACTGATCGAGCCACAGCGGCATCGTCACGGCCACTTCGGGGACGAGTCGGTGGTTGAAGTGCGGCGCCCAGGAATACCGGAGCGGCTGGCCCGGGATCAGGGCGTTCGTGCGATAGACGTCGTCCATCCAGCCGTGGAAGTCGTTCGTGGCGCTCCGGTGCAATACCGGGCAGCGGATCCGCGGCGAGTAGTTCTCGAACGACATCGTGCGGCGAAAGAGATCCACATCACCTTTGACGCGATCCTGCGGTGGCACGGTGCCACTGGAAAATACGTGCGGGTCCCACCGCCAGCCCTGGCCGCCGACGGCGGGCACGGCCGCCTTCACGCGTTCGTCGGTGCCGGCCACATACATCGTGAGGTTGCCCCCCATCGAGTAGCCGTGCACGCCGAGCCGGGCGGGATCGACCTCCGGCTGCTGTTCCAGAAACGTGAGGCCGCGGCGGCAGCCGAGCGTAAGGAGATACCAGTTGTTATTCCTGGGATCACTTTTCGGGGGCTGCTCATGGTCGTCGAAGAATTGCAGCGGTCCCGGCAGCATCGACGCGTATCCTTGGACGTTGCACTGCGAGGGATCGACGCTGCCCCACTCGGTGTTCGGGTCGTCGGGCTGTGCTCCCTCGACCGCATTGAAGGGCCCGTCGCCTCCGCCGCGGCCGCCCCAGTTCACAGACAGCGCCGCGTAGCCTCGGCCCACCAGAAACTTCACCTCGGCAAGCGATCCGCGCTGGCCGCCGCCGTGGATATGCATCACAGCCGGAACGTTCCCGTCGGCCTGCTCCGGGAATCCATAGATCGCCGCCATCCGTGCAGGCTTGCCCTTGAACGTGCCCACGAGGAACCGCACGTGGCGAAACACGCCGCCGTCCTCCCGCCACTCACGGATGACTTCCGTTTCGAGCGGATCGCGACGCGGGTCGAAGTCGGCCCAGAGTTCCTCCACCGACTGCGGTACGGCAGCGGCGGCCTTCACTTGCATCTTCACCCACACATCCATGTGATACGCGTCAGCCGCAGGAAAGAGCTGCGGTCCAGCCGCAGACGAGAGTGGCACGAAATCCGCCTGCTCCGGCCGCGTCCGCAGGCCATAGCCGAGCAGCCGCTTCCACCTGGTCCTATGCCGGTCGAGTGAAATCCCTTTCACCTGCGAGTAGTAGTCGTGGTGCGGGTGGTCCGCGGGCACGCCGAGATCGAGCGGCTCCTGCGGCACGAACCGATAGGGATCAGTGGTCACCACCTCGCGGCCGGTCGCCGTGTCTTCAAGCAGGAAGACCGGCAATGAGCCGGACACCGGCTTGGCATAGAGCTCGAACGCCGGCGGCTCTTGGGCGGTCGCCGGATCGACCACGTGGCCGTCGGCCACGTGCACCGGCACGAGCGGCGTGGTGGCTGGGTCGAACGTGAGCAGACCGTAATCGACCTTGTCCACGAGCGACCTCGCCTGTTCGATGGCCCTGTCACGGCGATTCACGACCAGGAACGTGCGAAACCAGACCGTCTGCTGCGGTGCGAGGCGCAACCGGGGAATCATCTCGAGCACGTCGTAGTTGCGAAACGAGTTCTCGGGCCGTGTTTGCCAGTCTTTCCATTTCTTCTCGTAGAGCTGCGGATAATGGGCCAGGAAGTTCCGAATGAGACTCGGCGCGAACTGACAGTGCGGCGCGCCTCGCGCGGCCCGAGCCTTCTCCTCTTCGAGATGCCGATCGCGGCCGAACACGAGCGCCAGGCTCGGGGCATCCGTCGCCGCCGTCACACTCGCGAGATGCCAGCCCCCCGTCTTCCGCACGTCGATGGCGCCATCGACCCGATCGGCTGAAAAAAACTCCTCCCGCGGCCGCGGCTCACCCTCAGGCGTGGCGATCGCGTGGATTGGCAGGCTCGTATGCCGCGTGCCCCCCCAGGGGGCGTTGAGATGGTCGAAGACAACGTCGTCACGCACGCTGAAGTTGTGGACGACCCAGGTGAGCTCGAGCATGCCCCCCCCAACGTCTCGCGTCTGACAGTAATACAGCACCGGCGATCGGTGAATCGTCCGCACCTGCGGCACGAGTCCCCAGTTGAGCGTGCGGATCGTGCTGGCTTCGGCATCGACCTCGAGGGCGAGAAGCGGGCAATAGAGGCTCTGCACTGCCGAGTCGCCGTGGATATAGGCTCCGGAATTGTGGATGAAGAACCCCGACTCGAACGGCAACCTGCGAAATCGCTCCTGGACGTCGTCTGGCACCATCCCGGCCTTGAGCAGCGATTTCAGATCGTTGTATTTCGTGCAGACAGCGACGAACTGCCAGACCTCGTCGTTCCACGGTGAACGGGGACCGCCCTCGTCTCGCCAGGATGGCGGCACGCTTTCGCCGAACGGACCGCGGAGCGAGTAGATCTGGCCCCCCTTCCCGACCCGTAGGCTGAACGAGTCGCCCTTCCCCTGCCGGTGGGCGAGCTCCGTGAGAAACACCTGTGTCTCGTCGAGCCCCTCGGCCCACACGCTGCCGCTCGGCGTGTAGTCACGGGTGATCGTCGTCTCGCCGCGCTCTGAGGTCGGCACCTCCACCACGGACGGCGGAAATACGTCGAGCAACAAGCCAGCCGCCATCGAGTCAGCCGACTGCAGTGTCACAAGCGACAGCATGCAGACCAGCGTTCGTCGCACCGCCTTGATGACGACGCCTGCCGCGAACAGCTCCCCGCACCTGGGTTCATGTCGCATCTGAAAGAATCCTTCGTGAGATGGACCGTAACGCCGACGGACGTTTTGTTTGCTAGACACGCGCTGTTGCGTTTATATTAACGCATTGTCATGCCTGCAGCTCGCAGCCCTGCCAACAGCCGACGCGATCATGTGGGATCAAGGACGCGGAGGATACTTCGTCATCGCCCTGTGACGGAAAGGTGTCGATGAAACAATCGATCGCGTTTGCAGCGGTTCTGCTGCTCCTTCAGGGCAGCGTTCTCCACGGGTCCGAGCTGCGCTTTGCCGCCGATGGCCGGCCGGCGGAGCTTCGGTTCGGGGCCGATGGGGAAAATCGCGTTGATGCTGCGAAACCCGGCAATGGCTTCGTGGTCAAGGTGTTCACCGGAGCCGGCACGGCAGAGATCCGGCTCGAGAGCGTTGTGCTTCGAGACGACTCATTGATCGCCTCTGGCCCGCGCACTTCACCGCGGCTCACCTTCGCCCTCACGCGGAACGACCGCTACGTTGCGGTCACTCTGAAACGCGTCGAGGGCCTGCCTGCCGCGTGCCTCGCGTCGGTGCATTTTGATGTCACGACCACGGGCACCGACGTCCGCATCCTCCCGCTGGATTTCATGACACGGGTGGAACGCCGCGACCGCACGCTCCAGGCGCAGTTCAATCACCTCTGGCACCGTGCCGCCGATGATCCACTCGGAGGGTTTGCCTTGTATCCGGCGGGATCAGACGCCGAGGCGGACGAATCGCTCCTGGCACTGTGGTGCGGGGAAAACCTGCCCAAGCCGATGGTCGGCGAGCCCTGGACGCCGGAGCGGGCCCGGCGGTGGCTCGACGAGTACCACGCCCGCTTCACGGACATGACGACCATGATCCTGAGCGCGGGCAGTGAGCGTGAGTTGTACGAGCTCACCGACGTGGCCGCCCGACATGGCATCGCCCTGATCTACCTGCACACCGACACCTGGCGCGGCGAATACTGGCCCCGCGATCACTCCTGGCTGCATGTGAACGAAAAGGTGTTTCCAGCAGGCCGAGCCGATCTGCGGCGGTACAAGGATCACCTCGACTCCCACGGCATGAAGCTCGCGCTGCACACCACGTGCGCCGGGATCGGGCCATTCGACCCGGAGCGGATCGCCGCCGGCGTGGAGCGAAACCTGGCCTCCTGGTGCCGAGGAAGCCTCGCCGGTGCGATCGATGCCAAGTCCGACACGATCACGTTCCGGCCAGCCCCTGGGCAAGACGTGCCACTTGCCGTGCAGCGTGTCGCCAACGGGCCGGGCATGCGGACGCCCGTGTTCGAGACGAATTACGTGCGGATCGATGATGAAATCGTCCGCGTCGGCGCATTCGAGGACACCGACCGCCCGCTCTGGACGCTCCGCCGCTGTGAACGCGGATATGGGGCCACGAATCCTGCCGCCCACGCGGACGGGGCGGAAGCGGTCGGGCTTCTGTGCGCCTACGGCCAGAACTTCGTGCCCGACAACGACTCGCCGCTCCTCGGGGAGATGGCTCGGGAGTTCGCCGCGTTCGCCAACGAGATCCGGCTCGACCAGCTCGAATACGACGCCTACGAAAACCATGGCAGCACGCCGTGGGGGCCCCAGAAGTTCAGTGACGCCGTAGCGCGGCATCTCGATCACCCCGTGATCACCAACACGTCATTCGGGCGTCCTGTGCCCGCGAACGTGGAGCTGCTCTTCAGCCGGATCCGCGACATCAATCAGTTCGGCTACTCGACCGTGAATCTGTCACTCCAGCTCGACGGCCACCGGCCTGCGACGTCGATGCTCGACGCCTGGTTTGAACTGTCGTCGCTGGCAGCCAAGGGCGTGCGGCGTTTCCAGATTCTCAAGCCCGAGCCGATGTTCGGCATCACCTCCGAGATCCTCGCGACACACGGACTCGTCAACGATTTGTTCGAGGCATTTTCACTGTGGCGTGAGGTCGTGCCGCTTTTGACCAACGAGCAATGGCAGATGCTGCGAACGACGCTGCAGCCGTTCGGCAACCACATGCAGGGCAAGGACCTCTTCCAGGTACGCCGGGCAGCCCATGGCTACGACGTGGTCCCGACCCGTGTGATGCTCCGCCGACACGGCGACGTGCCGTGGAGGGTGGGCCAGGAATTCGGCCCTGTCGGCCCGCGGCAGTTCTGTCAGCCCGGGGACGCGTTCGAGGTCGAGAATCCCTACGCGGCACAGCCCGCGGGTTTCGTCATCCGCGTGCTCCCCGAACTGGCAGAGATCGACGCGAGAGTGACAGCGGCGGCCGCAACGGCAGCTCGCGGCGACGCCATCGCAGACAGCTATCGCGCCGCAGCGGCGCAAGCGGCCGGTGCGGTGCCCGCGACCCCGACCGTCCCGGCAACGGCCAGCGACACACTGCTCCAGCCCAAGGCCACCGACATCCGCAACCAGCGATTCACGCGGTTCGAGCAGGATGGCGACTGGCTCGTCATGACCGCCGACAACCCGGGCAATCAGCCGGCCAGACAGGACGAGAATGAGTCAGGGTGGCAACGCCAGTTTTCGATGGCGGCGGGCCGGGGCATTGCCTTCGAGATCGACGGCGACGGCAGCGGGGCGATCGTGCTCCTCCAATTGCACGGCCGCGGCATTCGGGACTACGTGGTGAAGGTCGATTTCAAGGGGCGACGGACGGTGCGAATTCCCTGCGGCGAGGTCTCCTGGGCCGACGGCGACTGGGGCTGGCGGTTCGGCTCGAAGCACTTCGACTATGCCGGGGTTCGGTATGTGTCGCTGGGATTCGGCATGGTTCCGCCGCGGTCCTCGCCGAAGGTCCGCATTGCCGGCCTGCGGTCGCTCCGCGACGTGCCCTCGAAGCTCGTCAGGCCCGTGATCCGGATCGGCTCGGGATCGCTCGCCGTCGATGGCGAGATCGAAACCGGCTGTTACCTCCGCTACGCCGGAGGCGACGTCGCCACGGTGTATGACCGCAACTGGAACAGCCTGCGGCAGCTCCGCGTCCTGCCCGATGCTTCTCTGATGCCATCGGGCTTCGGCACCGTGCGGATCGACGTGGCCTCCGACGCACCGCGGCCATGGCTCGAGGTTCAGACAATTGTGACCGGTGATCCAATCCGAGTGGAGGCACAGAAGCCGGGCCCGATGGAACTCTGGGCTGCGTACGACCCCGCGGCCGG
>JAPOJV010000138.1 GCA_029978085.1 bacterium | reverse complement strand
GCATGGCCGTCAAAGCCCCCGCATCGCCGTCCGCCAGCACCCAGGCCGCCACCGCCGTTCTCCAGGTTGCCGAGCGACTCTATGGCATGAACCCGGAGTGGGTGGTCTTCTTTCGGGAGGTCTTGGGGGTCGACGGCATCGTGAGGCGGACGTTCACCGACCCCGACGCCCTGCTTCGCTTCGAGTGCTCGCCCCACTACGCCCGCATCCGGGAAATGCTCGACACACTCCGGTCGCAGCAGCGGGATCAGACGCCCGAACGGGAGACCCAGCGGGTGGTGACGGTGCGAATGCCTCGCTCGCTCCACGAAACGCTGAAGGCGGAGGCCGAGCAGTGCCGGGTGAGCATCAACACCCTCTGCATCTCCAAACTCATGAAACTGCTCGACGAGCAGGAGCACCGGGATCTCACGGCCGGCAAGGCTGGGTGAGCGAAACGCAGGACAAGAGTGGACCTGTAAGCCGGGTTCTGTCCGCCGCGGCCGTGAAGACCGCGGCGCGGCGACCATTTCTCTAGGACGGCGGTTGCCCGCCGCCTCCAGCAGCCGACCCGGAAGCGGGTGCGAGACGGGCCGCCTCGCGCCGGCGACGGCTCCCCGAAGGGCATCCGCCGCCGAACTTCTTCCTGCTTGGCCTTGCTCCCGATGGGGTTTGCCGAGCCAGACCGGTCACCCGGCCTGCTGGTGAGCTCTTACCTCACCGTTTCACCCTTACCTGCGGGGCGAACCCCGCCGGCGGTTTGCTTTCTGTGGCACTGTCCCTGACCTTGCGGCCGGTGGGCGTTACCCACCATCGAGCCCTGTGGAGCCCGGACTTTCCTCCCGCGACGTTCGCGTCGCCCCGAGGGGCCGATCGAGCATCGCCGGCGGTCACCCGGTCCACTCCTGTCCTGCGGAAGCCATCATACCACCCGCATGGGCACGAGATCCCGCTGGCCGCCGGCTTGACCATTTCGTGGCCACGGAATAACGTCCCAAGAGCATCTGGTGGTGGAGGAGACTCTCCTGATGACCAACTACGGCGAACTCATGCCGCTCGGCGGTGGCGATCCAATCCCCCTGCTCAAACCGATGCTCGTCGTCGGTCGGCGCGAAAGCACCGACATCGTGCTCCGCTTCCCCAACGTGTCGGGGCAACACTGCGAGCTCACGATCGTGGACGGGTACTGGGTGGTAAAGGATCTCGGCAGCAGCAACGGCACAAAGGTCAACGGGTCGCGGGTCACCGAGCAGCGGCTCGAGCCTGGCGACACGCTCTCGATCGCCAAGCACGAATTCGAAATCGCCTACGAGCCGGTCCGGCTGGGTGCCACGGTAGCCCCCCCCGAGGAAGCCTCGAAGGCCGGCCTCTTCACCCGCTCGCTCCTGGAGGCGGCCGGGCTCGAATCCCGGCGTCCAGCGGAACGTCGTCCCTCGGGCGACCGCCCCCGCCGCTGATACACTTGCGGCATGGGAGAGCCCCGCAAGGTTCGGATCGAGTTCCGCAAGAATCGCAGCGTGCGGCGGCGGTCTGGCGATCTGACGCGGGCACTCGGCGACATCGATGACGGCATCGACCATGCGTCGGGCGAGCGGATCTCCGGCAAGGGGGAACTGACGCGGAAGCGAACGGTCCGCACCGGGTCGGCACCGCGGCACGACGTCGACGGGCTGGCGGTCGCGCCCGAAGGCCGGGCCACCTGGCGCGGCCAGGTGCTCAACGTCCACGGGCTCGAGACCTTCGTCGTCAACGAGACGGGCCGCGTGGCCAGATGCACGACCAGTCGCGTGCTCCGCAGCCTCGCCACCGACCAACGGCATCCGGTGGCGGCGGGTGACTGGGTGCGTGTGACGCACGACGGCGAGCGGGGCGTGATTCAGGCGGTCGAGCCGCGCCGCAGTTCACTCTGCCGCGACAGCCGCGGCCGACGCCACGTCATCGTGGCCAATGTCGATCAGGTGTTCATCGTGGGCAGCGCTGCCCAGCCCGACCTCAAACCCGCGCTCATCGACCGGCTGCTGGTGGCCGCCGAAACGGCTGGCATCAGGCCCCTCATCTGCCTCAACAAGGCTGACCTCGTGCCGGCGTCGCGGCTCGTGCCGCTCGCCGGTGTATTCGCCCGCATGGGCTATCCGGTGGTGACCTGCTCGACGCGAACGGGAATCGGTCTCGACCGGCTCCGTGCGGAGCTCCGAAACCGCGTCACCGCCGTCGTCGGCCAGAGCGGTGTCGGCAAGTCGTCGCTGCTCAACGCGCTCGATCCCGACCTCGCGCTCCCCGTGGCCGAGGTGAGCCGCGAGAACGAGAAGGGGCGGCATACCACGACGACGGCGCGGCTGATCCCCCACCGCTTCGCGGGCACGTTCGTCGACACGCCCGGTGTGCGGCAGTTCGCCCTCTGGCAGACGGTGCCCGCCGAGGTGCCGAGCGCCTTCCGCGACATCCGCCCGATCGCCAACCTCTGCCGCTTTCCGGACTGCACCCACACGCACGAAACTGGCTGTGCCGTGAAGGATGCCGTGGCCGATGGCCTGCTCGACACGCGGCGCTGGGAGAGCTGTCGCCAGCTCGCCGGCAGCGACGCTGCGAGCGGCGGCGACGATTCGGCCGACTGGCCGCCGGAGGGGGACGATTGAAGGATCGCGGCCGAACCACAGGCGTGCATCGTGAGCGGGCCGTGCTCGTCGGCGTGTTCCTCGATGCACCGACCGACCCGGAGCACCCCCTCGCGGAACTGGCGGGCCTCGCATCGACGGCCGGCGCCACGGTCGTGGCCGAACTGACCCAGCGGCGTGACCGTCCCGACCAGACCACCTACCTCGGCAAGGGCAAGGTGCAAGAGCTCCTGGCGGTCGTGCAGCACCACGATGCCGACGTGGTGATCTTCGACAACGACCTCTCCCCCGCCCAGACCCGCAACCTGGAACAGGCGCTCGGGGCGAAGGTGCTCGATCGGTCGGAGGTGATCCTCGACATCTTCGCCGCCCGTGCCCGCACCTACGAGGCTCGGCTCGCGGTGGAGCTGGCCCAACTCGAATACTCCTTGCCGCGGCTGAAGCGGATGTGGACGCATCTCTCGCGGCTCAAGATGGGCATCGGCATGCGCGGCCCGGGCGAGAAGCAGCTCGAGGTCGATCGTCGGCTCGTCGAGAAGCGGATTCACGACCTCACGCAGGAGCTGCTCGCGATCCACGGCCGCCGGGAGCGGCAGGTGGCGGCCCGGCACGAGCACATGACCGTGTCGCTGGTGGGCTACACCAACGCGGGCAAAAGCACACTGCTCAATGCGCTCACCGGCGCCGACGAACTGGCGGAAGACAAACTCTTCGCCACGCTCGACACCCGCACCCGCCGCTGGCGGCTGCCGGGCTGGGGACCGGTGCTCCTGAGCGACACGGTGGGCTTCATTCGCGACCTGCCGCACCGGCTCATCGCGAGCTTCAAGGCGACGCTGGAGGAGACGCGGCAGGCCGATCTGCTGCTGCACGTTGCCGATGCCTCGAGTCCGCTGGTCGATGCCCAGATCGCGGCGGTCCGCAGCGTGCTCGAGGAACTCGGCGTCGACGAGAAAGACACGCTCCTCGTCCTCAACAAGCTCGACGCACTGCCAGACGCGGCCGCCCGTGAGCGGCTGCTCGCCCGCTATCCCCATGCGATCGGAATCGCGGCCCGCACGGGCACGGGCCTGCCGCAGCTGGCCCGGGCCGTGAGCGACTGCCTGGGCCGAGGCTTCCGCGACATCGACGTGCAGACCGACGCCGGCAACGGCCGCCTCCTCGCCTGGCTCGGGCGGCACGGGGAGGTGCTCTCGCGTCAGTTCCACGATGACCGGGTCACGGTCCATTGCCGCCTGCCCGCGGCGCTGATGGGCAGGATCGACCTGGCCGAGGCCACCGTGCGGCCGCATGTGCAGCCGTCCGACCAGCCGACGTCCGATCGGATCGCAGGCACCGACGTGGCGGCGGCATCATGAGCACGGTTCCGTCGGTTCACCCACCGCGTCTCCGGCGGCGGCGGCTCGCCGGCCTGCGGGTGCTCGTCACCGGTGGCTCGTCGGGCGTGGGACGGGCGCTCGCGCTGGCGCTGGCGAACCGCGGTGGCCGGGTGCTGGCCGCGGCGCGGCGGGCCGATCGTCTCGCGAGTCTCGCCGAGGAAGCGCCGGCAGGGTCGATCATCGTGGAGGCCGGCGACGTGACCAACGCCGACTTCCGAGCCCGGCTGTGCGGCGTGGCTGCCGAGCGGCTGGGGGGTCTCGACATCTGCGCGAGCGTGGCCGGAAGCGGCGCCGTGGGACCGTTTCGCGATGCCTCGGCCGAGACGCTCGACCGCATCATGGCGGTGAACTTTCTCGCGCCCGCCGATCTTGTCCGCCGCTGCCTGCCGCTGCTCGAGGTGGCCGCCGATCCGGCGATCGTGCTCGTGGGCTCGATCCTCGGCCATCACCCGCTGCCCTGGCACGGCGAGTACTGTGCCGCGAAGGCGGCCCTTCGGTCGCTCGCGACGACGCTCCGGATTGAACTCGCTCCGCGAAACATCGACGTGCTGCTGGCAAGCCTCGGCCCGACGGAGTCGGAGTTTTGGGAGGGACTCGTCGCAGGCCGAAGGGCCTCGTGGTCACGGGGCCGGCAGATGCCTGCCACGCAGGCGGCGGCCGCGATCGTCGCCGGTCTCGAGTGCCGGCGCCGCGAAATCCTTCCCGGCTGGCGGGCGAAGGGCTACGCTCTGGCGGCCAGGTTCGCGCCCGGCATCGTCGACGCGATCACCGCTCGACGGCTGTCAGGCGTGCCGCCCGGCCGTCAGTCTCCTGCACCATGAACTCGATCGACGCCGTTCCCGAACCCGACCTGTTCGCCGTGGCCTGCCCGCGGTGCGCCGCGGCGCTCGCGGTCGGCGATGACCTCGTCGGCGGCCTGGCCGGCTGCCCGGTCTGCCAGACGACGTTCCTCGTGCCCGAGCCCGAGATTCCGCCTCCGCCGGCCCAGCCTGCGCCGACTACGGCGGCGGCAGCGGCCGATCCGGTCTGGCGCGAGATGGCTCCAGCTCTCGCCGACGCCGCCGCACAGCCTCTGGAGCGGCACCGCGGCCTGGAATTTCGCGAGCCCGTCAGCACGCTGGAGACGGAAGACGGCACGCTCGAGCTCCGCCGGCTCAGCGACGAGGAGAAGCGGCTTCGCCGCGGCCGTCGCAACCTCATCATGCTCCTCGTCGGCACGACGATCCTCATCGTGCTGACGCTTCTCTTGGGCCGCGAGCCGAACAAGAAGCCCCGGTGACGCTACAACTGCTCGCCGATTGCGAGCAGGTCTTCGGCGTCGAGAAACGCATCGGGCTGCGTGAAGATCCGGGCGATCGCCCCCTTGTGGATCTTCATCTTCGTGCCACCGACTCCGAGCGCACCATAGACCACCGCCGCACCGTCGGGCCGCGCCTTGTCGTTGGCGACGACGCCCTCGATGCCCGCGGGAGGCACGGCGTTGAGGTCGATGATCACCTTGGCCGCGCAGGCCAGGGCCCGACCTGGTGCATCGAGCAGTTTCACACCGGCCGCACCGGCCGCCACGATGAGATCGACCTGCTCGACAAGCTTGGCGAGGGCCGTGTCGGGCCGCACGCTCCCGGTCCACTCAGCCGCCGACACGGCGGCCTGCGGCAGCGTGGCCGAGATTCGCTGCACGACCTCCTCGGCCCGCCGGAGCGTCCGTGAGGCGACGGTCACGACCGCACCACGGCCGGCGAGCAGCCGGGCCACGCGCTGGCCGACGGGACCGGTGCCACCGAGCACGAGCGCCCGCGGCTGAGGCTTCTCACCGGGCGTGAGCGGCAGGTGGCGGGCCGCTGCGACGACCGCAGCCGCGGCGGTCGTGTTCGCACCGGAGGGATCGACGAGCACACCCACCCGCACGGGGCCGAAAAACGTCTCCCGCACGCGGGCAGCCACCGCCTCCGCCGCCGGCACGTCGGAGCCGCCGATGAAGATCGCCGTCGAAGCGAGGTCGGCTCCACCACGGGTGAACATCGCCCCGTGCACGAGTGACACCACGTTCTCAGGCGTCACGCCCCCATGCCGCAGGAGCACGTCGGCACCGGCATCGACGGCCACCACGGCATCGAAGGTGCTCGGCTGTGGATCACAATCGAGCTGAATCAGGATTCGCTTGGGCACGATACAACTCCACGGAGCCCGGTCACGCCGTGACCGGAAAATAGCCACCCTGTCACGGCGTGACAGGACCACTCGGAGTGACGGGCCTACGCACAGCCGCCGGGGCCATGAGTGGCCCCGGCAGCCGCGTGACGTATGACTAGAAGCCCTTGAACGGATGGGCGGCCTTGTCCTTGCCGGCGAGCATCTCGTCGACGGAGGGCTTGCCCTTCATGGCGTTCGAGATGGCGTCGACCGTCGCCTTGTAGTTGTAGTCGTAGATCTTCTTGTCGTCGGCGGCCAGCCAGTGGATGAACACGCCGCAGACGATCACGAGGTTCTCCGCGTCGCTCTTCGGAATCACACCGGAGGCCACGCTGTCGGCCACGGCCTTGGCCACGGCGGCCTGGGCGGGTCCGAACATCTGCACGGCCTGCTTGGCTCCCTTGATCGTGACCTTCGTGATCATGACCGTCGCCGGCTTCACGGCGAGGTTCGGGGTGAGCACGGCCAGAAGGTTCGAGTGCCCTTCGCTCTGCCGGGCCAGGGCGTTGGCAAACGCCACGCCAACGGGGCCGTCCTTGCTGCCGATCAACAGATCGATATGGGCAATCTCGTTCCCATCACCAGCCAGCGCTTCACCAATGAACATCGACATCGTGCGGCTCTCCCTAGGTATAAAATTCCGCCTTGAAAACGGGCCGGCAGGATACCATTTTCCGCCATGGCAACAAGCCAACGGCCTCCCGGGCACGACCTGATCGTCGTTGGGGCGAGCGTGCGGGCCTTCGCCTGCTCGGCAGCGCGAGCCGGCTGGACGGTGCATGCCGCCGATCTGTTCGGCGATGCCGACCTCCGGGCAGTGGCGGCGACGACGGCCGCGGTCGGTGGCTGCGGCGAATCGCCCTATCCGCAGAGCCTCGTCGCGGCGGCGAAAGCACTGCCCGCGGCGCCATGGTGCTACACCGGTGCCCTGGAGAACCATCCCGACATCATCGCCGCGATTGCCGAGCAGCGACTGCTGCTGGGCACATCGGCGGCCGCAGCGTCGGCGGTTCGCGATCATGCGCGGCTGGCCGACCTGCTGCAGACCGCAGGCGTCGGATTTCCCGATACGTTTCCCACACCGGCGCATGTGCCCCGTGATGGCACCTTCCTCGTGAAGCCCCGAGCGTCGGCCGGAGGCCGAGGGATCGCCGTGTGGGATCATGACTCGCGCGGCCGCGAGCACGATGCGCACGTCTGGCAGCGGCGCATGGTGGGTGAGTCGTGGGCCGCGGCCTTCGTCGTGTCGCACACTGGCGCCGCCCGGCTCTGGGGCGTGAGCCGGCAGCTCGTCGGCCTTGACTGGTGCCATGCGCGGCCGTTCGCCTACTGCGGCTCGCTCGATCTGCCGCTGTCGCTGGTGCCGCCGCACGTTCGCGCCGCGGTCGATCGTGTCGGGAATACGGTCGCCACCGCATTCGCGCCGCTCGGGCTCGCCGGACTCATCGGCATCGACCTGGTCGTCGATCCATCGGGCAATGTGCACGTGATCGAGATCAACCCGCGGCCGACGGCCTCGATGGAACTATTCGAGCGGAGCACCGGCGAGTCCCTGGCCGGCGTGCATGTGGCCGCATGCGGAGGCCACGTGCCCGCTCTGTCGGCCCGAGGCCCGGGCAGCACGATCTGGGGCAAGGCCGTGCTCTTCGCAGCCCACGACATCGTGATCGATGCGGAACGGCTCGCGAGTCTGCAGCGGGCCTGCCTCCCGCTCACGGCTGACGAGACCACATGGCCCGTGCTGGCCGACATTCCCTGCGTCGGCACCGCGATTCCGGCGGCGGCACCGCTGCTCACCGTCTTCGCAGCGGCCGCAGACCACGCCCGGGTGCTCGGCCGGCTGCGGCATCGCGCTGCCGCGATCGACGCGGTGATGTCAGCCGGCGAGCCGACGCGGCACTGACACGTCCTGCGACTCCGGCCAGAACTCCATCAGATACGCGTCTTCGGTCGTGTCTTGATAGAAGTCCTTGAGCACCGACGTCGCACGAAACCCGGCGGATCGGAAGAAGAGCTGGGCTGCGAGATTCGTTTCCCGCACTTCCAGTCCGATCCGGTTGCGGCGTTCGGGGGCCAGCTTCGCCGCGAGCTTTCGCAGCATCTGTGTGCCGATGCCGAGCCGCCGGTGCGACCGCAGCACGGCGAAGTTGAGGACGTGCAGCCGCGAGCGGTGCAGTTCGTAGATCATGAAGGCCACGACGGAGTCGGCGTACTCGGCCACCATGCCGATGCAGTTCCGCTGCCGCAGGCACCGCGTGAAGTCCTCGTCCGACCAGGGAAACTCGAAAGCCTCCCGCTCGATCGTGAGCACTTCGGGCATGTCACGGCGAATCATCCACCGCACGTGGATGCCGGCCAGGG
>JAPOJV010000065.1 GCA_029978085.1 bacterium | reverse complement strand
GCAGGCGTCGGCGCCGTCGAGAATTGCGTTGGCCACGTCGGTCGTCTCCGCCCGCGTCGGCCGCCGCGAGTGCTGCATGCTGTCGAGCATCTGCGTGGCCACGATCACCGGCTTCTGGAACCGCTGGCAGGTGCGGATGATTTGCTTCTGCACCATCGGCATGCCCGCCACGTCGATCTCCACGCCAAGGTCGCCACGGGCCACCATCACCACGTCGGCCGCATCGACGATCGAGTCGAGGCCGTCGAGCGCCTCCCGCTTCTCGATCTTGGCGACGACGCGGGCCTTCGAGCCGCGGGTGCGGAGCAGTTCCTTGAGCAGCTTCACCTCGACCGCGCTCCGCACGAACGACAGGCTCACGAAGTCGGCCCCGGCGGCGGCGGCCCATTCGGCATGCTGCCAGTCGGCCGTGCTCATCGCGGCCACGGAGAGCTTCACGCCCGGCAGGTTCACCCCCTGCCGACTGCGGACGATGCCCCCCTGCACGACGCGACAGCGGACCTCGTCGGGCGAGCGATCCTCCACGACGAGGCTGATCGTACCGTCGGCGAGCATCACGGCGTCGCCCACGGCCAGCTCGTCGATGAGCCGTTCGTAGGTGACGGTGAACTCGTCGGCGGCGCGGGGCTCGCTGCCGCGAACGAATCGGAAGATCGCCCCCTCGACGCAGTCCACGGCTCCGCCCGGCAGTTCGCCGAGCCGGATCTTCGGGCCCGCCAGATCGACGAGCACGCCCACCGGCCGGCCGGCCGCCTCCGACACGCGGCGGACGCGGTCGAACGTCTCCTGATGCTGCTCCACCGAGCCGTGGGCCATGTTGAGCCGAAACACGTCCACGCCGGCATCGACGAGGCCGCGAAGGGCGGGCTCCTCGCGGCAGGCGGGACCGATGGTGGCGACGATCTTGGTGCGCACGACCGACGGGGAGGCGGACGACATGACGGGGCTCCGAGGAGGGCAGGGCGGGGCCGTCAGATTACACTCTGCGCGGTAGTCCGGTCACGGTAGCCCGGTCAAAGTAACCCGGTCACGCCGTGACCGGAAAACAAGTCACGGCGTGACTTGCCCACGTGAGAAACATCGTCCCATGAACTGGCACAACCGACGGGTGATCGTGGCGGGAGGCACGGCCGGCTTCGGCCTCGTGCTCGCGCGGCATCTCGCTGCTGCCGGCGCACGAGTGCTCGTCGTGGGCCGCTCGGGCGAGGGTGTGCGGCAGGCCCTCGAATACGGCGAGCGTCATGGCGTGAGCCTGCGCGGCCTCACCGCCGAACTCGACCGGCCCGGTGAAGGGGGCCGCGTGGCGGGCGAATGCCTGCGGCTGCTCGGTGGCGTGGACGACGTCTTCTGCTGCGTCGGCCGCTCCGGCCGGGCGACGATGCTCGGCACGAGCCGCGCCGACGTGCAGCAGTATCTCGATGCGAATCTGTTCTCAGCGGTCGAACTCGTGCAGGCCGCGGCCGACGACGTCGCGGCGGCCCGTGGTCACGTCGTGTTCATCGGCAGCCTCGCCGGCAAGTTCGTGCTGCCGTTCATGGGCCCCTACTCAGTGGCGAAGTCGGCGCTCGCGGCATTCGCCGATGCGGTGCGGGTGGAACTCGCGCCGCGCGGCGGCCACGTGCTCCTCGTCTGTCCCGGCCCGATCCGCCGCGACCCCGATGATCCAGCCGCCGATCGCGCAGCCAACCGCTACGCCGACGAAGCAGCCCGCGCTGGCCTGCCACCCGAGGCCACCGCGCCTGGCGGCACCACGAGTCTCAAGCAGCTCGATCCCGACCGGCTCGCCGTCCGCGTCCTCGCCGCCTGCGCGGCGCGGCGGAGCGAACTCGTGGTGCCCGGCTCGGCCCGGCTGCTCGCTGGCCTCATCGAGTGGTTTCCCGACGCAGGCCGTCGGCTCCTCGCCCGCGTCACGACGCGGCGGCCGTGACCACGGCTTCGATGCCTTTGCGGATCGCAGTCAGCCGCGCCGGATCGGTCACCTTGCGGCCGGCGCGATCCGTCACGTGAAACGCATCGACCACCTGATCGAGATAGGTGCCGATGCGGGCCGCCTTCACCGACAGCTCCGCCTCGTAGATCGCCTTCGCCACGGCATAGAGCAGCCCGGGCGCGTCGGTCGCAAACACCTCCAGGATCGTGGCCTGCTTCGAGCTCTCGTTGTCCACGAGCACCCGCGGCGGCTGGGCCGCGGCCGGCTTCGTCTGCGGGGCGAACGGATTCCAGCGGCGGGTGAACTCAGGAGCGTGATCGGCCTTGATCGCGGCGCGGATCGCAGCGGCGATCTCCGTGAGCCGCTCCGCGGGCGGCTCACCGGCGAAGTCGGGGTCGTGCACCACGAAGTGGTCGATCACGAGTCCATCGTCGAGCGTGTTGATGTCGGCGGCGAGAATCTCCAGCCGCTGGCTCGTCAGGGCGCCGGTCACGCGATGAAACACGCCCGCCGCCACACCTTCGCGGGTGCCGACGGTCACACGCACGGTGGACGTGTCGGGCTGCCAGCGGGCAAACGCAAACACGCCGTCGGCCGGGAGGCGGGCGAGCCGGCCGAGTTCCTCGACGATCCGTTCGACTGAGGTGTCGCGAAGGTACGAGGCGGGCAGGCGACGGGAGAGCGTCAGCACCGGGTCGTC
Organism: bacterium; assembly: GCA_029978085.1. Classification (GTDB taxonomy): domain Bacteria; phylum Planctomycetota; class Planctomycetia; order Pirellulales; family UBA1268; genus QWPN01. The sequence continues at coordinate 13,875 of JAPOJV010000065.1, read as the reverse complement.
GGGGGGACGGTCGGCCAGCGCTGCGGCGACCGCCTTCCGCGTGCGATCGGCGGCGACCGAGGGGCTGTCGCCGTCGAGGTAGCCGAGCGTGCGGAAATAGAGCTCGCCGAGGATGTCGGCCTTCCATTTCGTCCAAGTGCCCGGCCCCACCGCCGATACGTCCGCCGCGGTGAGTAGCGCGAGCAGCCGCAGCACCTCCGGCGAACCGACGTCGCGGGCGAAGGCGACCACGATCGAGTCGTCGCCGGTGTTGCGGCGGAAGGCGAGATGGGCCATCGAGAGATGCTTGAGCACGAGGTACTCGATGATCTCGGCCTCGTCGGCGGGCAGGTCGAACCGGGCGGCGATGTCGCGGGCGAAGCGGGCCCCCACCTCGCTGTGATCCTCCACGAAGCCCTTGCCGAGATCGTGGATGAGGAGCGCGAGCAGGAGCGGCCGGCGGCGGGGCAACTCCGCCCAGGCACGGCCGAGCCAGCCGTCGTCGCGGGCACATTCGGTCGCCCGCTGCACCGAGAGGATGCAATGCTCGTCCACGGTGTACTTGTGATAGTTGTTGAACTGCAGCAGGTGCCGGGCATGGGCGAACTGCGGAATCAGAATCTCGAGCGCGCCCGCCTCGTGCAGCCGCCGCAGGGCGTCGGCCAGACCGTCGGCCTGCGTGAAGAGCCGGAGGAACACCTCCTTCGCCGCGGCATCGGCCTCCCGCGGCAGGCTCGGCACACTCACCCGAACCGCCTCCCACGTGGCCGGATCGATCGGCATCCGATAAAGAACCGCGAGCTCGACGAGCCGCACGATGGCCGCAAGGCTGCCGGCCACGCGGTCGCCGCAGCCCGGAGCCGCAGCGACCGTCCGCGGGCCGACGACGTAGAGCCCGTCCACGCGGTGGCCGAGCACGCCCGCCGTCATCCGGCCGACGAGCCCCCGCCGCATGCCGTTCTGTTCGAGGCCTTCGAGGATCTGGGCCACCCGCCGCGTGTGGCCAAAGTAATCCCGCATGAACCGTTCGACACCCAGCAGGCCCGGGGTGCTCTCGATGCCGCGGGCCTGGGCGATTCGCAGCTGCTGGTCGCGGGTGAGGTCGTCAGCCGCCTTGCCCGCGGCGAGGTGCAGGTCGTTCCGCACCCGCATGAGGAAGTCGGCCGCCGTCTTCAGGGCCTCGACATCGCGCCGCGGCATGCCTCCGGTGAGCTGCAGATCGTCGAGCGACTCGGCCTCGTGCAGCACGAGCGCGAGCCAGCGGACGAGCTGGATATCGCGGAGTCCACCAGGCGACCGCTTCACGTTGGGCTCGAGCAGGGCGACCGTCTGGCCAAACTTGTCGGCCTCCTCGCGGCGGGCGGCGACGAGCCGGGCCGCGTGGGCCCGCGGCGACCGCCTGAGGAGCGAACGCAGCCGCGCGGCGAGCGCCGTGGCCAGCTCCGGCCGGCCGGCGAGCGTCCGCAGGTCGAAGAGCGAGGTCATGATCGTGGCATCGCCCCCCGCGAGCCGGCAGGCCTCGCCCACGCTCCGCACACTGTGCCCCACCTGGAGCCCTGCATCGAAGAGATCCTGCATCAGCTGGCGGGCCACCTCGGTCACGGCGGCGCGATCGGCGCCGTCGTGGAGCAGCATCAGATCGACGTCGGAAGAAGGGGCCATCTCGCGCCGCCCGAAGCCACCGATCGCGACGAGCGCCACGTCGCGACGGACGGCCTCGGCCTGCGCGGGGGGCAGCGCGGCCAGCACGCCCTCCCAGACATCGAGCACGATCCGATCAAAGAGGTCGGTGGCCAGCCCGCAGGTCGCTACGCCCGGTGCGCCAGCCGCATGCTGGGCGGCGATCCGCGTGCGGAGGGCCGTGAGCGCGGCCGCGGCCTGGCTCACGGCCGGACGAAAGAGCGGCGCCGCGGTGGCACTCATGACGGAGTCCCGGTCAGCTGGGAATCCACGGGTCGTCGGCCACGCCCGCCTGGCGATTGGCGGCGCGGCCCATCACGAACAGCAGGTCGCCGAGCCGGTTCAGGTATTCGATCGCATTGGCCGGGATCGTCGCGCCGGGCTCGGCGGCCAGCGTCACTACCCGTCGCTCAGCCCGTCGGCAGACGGTGCGGGCCACGTGGATCTCGGCGGCCACTGGCGTGCCGGTCGGGAGGATGAAGCAGGCGAGCGGCTCGAGCGTCTCCTCGAGCGCGTCGATCTGCCGCTCGAGTGCCGTCACGTGGTCGATCGTGATCCGCTCGTCGGCGGCCGAGGGCGTCGCGAGCTGTGCGCCCAAGTCGAAGAGCTCGCACTGCACGCGGCGCAGCAGATCGTCGAAGACCGCCGCGGCGTCGTGGGTGCGGATCATGCCGAGGTGGCTGTTGAGCTCATCGACGGTGCCGAAGGCCTCGATCCGGGCATGGTCTTTGCGCACCCGCGGCCCGCCGAACAGGCCGGTTTCGCCGGCGTCGCCGGTCTTTGTGTAGATCTTCATCGTGGGTGCCTCCGGGAGATTTCAGCTTATACTCAGGCAGCCTATGAAATACTGCAACCTTGCACTGATCCTGGCCTTGGTTTTCTCGCGCGGGCTGGCGTCCGCGGAGCTTTCGGAACTGGAACGCGGCTTTCTTGGGCCGCCGACGCAGGTGACCGAAGGGATGCAGAAGGCGGGGGAGGGTTATTTCAGCGGCGACTCTCGCCGGATCGCCTACCAGGCCGTACCCGTCGGCTATCCCTTCTATCAGATCTACGTGCAGCCCTTTGACGCGGCCACGCCGCGGGTGGCCGAGCCGACGCGGGTGAGCCCCGGTCGGGGTCGCACCACCTGCGCCTGGTTTTCGCCCGACGGCACGAAACTCCTCTTCGCGTCGAGCCATCTTGATCCTGATCTCGACGCCACCGAGGCTGCCGCCCGGAAGCAGGCGGAAGAAGACGCGAAGGCCGGCCGACGCCGCCGGTATCAATGGGACTTCGACCCGCACATGGATCTGTTCGTGGCCGACCTCGCCGGGGGTGGCGAGCTCACGCAGCTCACGACCGCCCCGGGCTACGACGCCGAGTGTTCGTTCTCGCCCGACGGCTCGCAGATCCTGTTCGTGAGCGATCGCGACGGCGATCCAGACATCTACGTGATGAACGCCGACGGCTCGAACGTGCGGCAGCTCACGAACGCCCCGGGCTACGACGGTGGCCCGTTCTTCTCGCCCGACGGCAAGTGGATCGCCTATCGCACCGACCGGATCGAGAAAGACCTGCTCCAGATTCACGTGATGCGGACCGACGGCACGGGCGACGTAGCCCTCACGAGCGGCAACGGCGTTCGCTGGGCGCCCTACTGGCATCCGACGAAGCCCTGGCTCGTCTGGACCGGCGCCGACCATTCCGATCCCACGAAGCGACCCAACTACGATCTCCAGGTCGCGCGGTGGCAGGCTGCCGACGGCGCGTTCTCGATCGGCCCGCCCGTACGACTCACCGACCATGAAGGGGCCGACGTGCTGCCCGCTTTCTCGCCTGACGGCCGGCTGCTCATGTGGACGGCGAGCCGCGGCGACGGCGGTGGCCGCGGGCCGACGAGCCAGCTCTGGGTCAGCCGGTTCGATCTCGACGCGGTCGAGAAGGCGCTCGATGCCGCTGCCGCGAACGCCCCGACTGGAGACTCACGATGAGCACGGCTGTGTCACCCCGCGGGATTGCGATGATCGGCGGTGGTCAGATGGCCCTCGCCCTCGCCGAAGGCTTCGTGAAGGCAGGCCTGCTCACACCGGGCGAGATCACCGTCTTCGACCCACACGAGCCGGCCCGCGAACGGCTCGCAAGCCGCGTGCCCGGCGTGCGGTTCGCCGCGACGAGTCCCGAGGCGGCCCAGGCCGCGCGGCTCGTGATGCTGGCCATCAAGCCGCAGCAGGCGGCAGCGGCCTGCGGCGAGATCAGGCCGGCGGTCGCGGCAGATGCGGTGATCGTGTCGATCGTGGCCGGGCTGTCGACGGCAGCGCTCGCCCGGCTCACGGGCTCCGAGCGGATCATCCGCGTGATGCCCAACACGCCGAGCCTCGTGGGCCGCGGCGTCTCCGTCGTCTGCCGTACGCCCGCCGTGCCGGCCGCCGATGCGGCCCGCGTGCTCGAGCTACTGGCGGCCGTGGGCCACGTGCATGAGGTCGATGAATCGCTGATGGACGCGGTGACGGGGCTCTCGGGCTCGGGGCCGGGGTTCATCGCCCGGTTCGTCGAGGCCTTGGCCGCGGGAGGCGTGGAGGCGGGCCTGCCTGAGCCGCTTGCACTCGCGCTCGCCGTGGAAACGCTGGCCGGCACCGGAGCGCTTCTGGAGGTGACCGGCGAGCATCCGGCCGAGATCCGGGCCCGCGTCACGAGTCCCGGCGGCACGACGCTCGCCGGCCTCGGGGTTCTGGAGGAGCGCGGCGCGACGGCTGCGATTCAGGCCGCCGTCGTCGCCGCCGCGAATCGCGCCCGCGAGTTGGGGCGACAGTAGCTGGTGGCGCTGTCACGCCGTGACAGCTGTTTTCCGGTCACGGCGTGACCGGGCTACTCGATTCACCGCTTCTTGCGGGCCGACGTCTTCTTCTTGTCTTTCTTCGCGGCCTTGACGGAGACCGGCTTGGCGGAGGTCTTCGCCTTCACGGCCTTCCCGGCGGCCTGCTTCGACTTCTTCCCGCCGCCGAAGATATTTTCCCAGCCAGCGGCATAGCCGCTCGAACTTCCGACACGGATCACCGACATGGCATGTCCTCTGTGCGACGAGATTGTTGAGTCAGGGATTCTTCCTACCGATCGCCGCGCGGCGGTGTCAAGCGACCTCAATCTCGAGGCGCACGCCTCCGCGGGCCGCAGGCAGCGCCGCCCGTCTCACGCCGCCGCCATCCGCGTCGAGCGGAACCACGAGTTCGTTGCGCGGCTCGAGCCTGGCCGTGACATCGATCCGCCACGCCCCTGTCGCCTCGGGCAGGAGGGGTAACGCCACACCGTTGAGCGTGGCATCAGCCGGGGGCGGCACGTCCATCACGAGCCACACCCGATCGCCAGGCTCGATGCCCGACGGCCGGCCGAACCGCCGCACCCAGATTCGTGAGCCGGCCACGGGCGGCTCCCAGGCATTCGTAAGGTCGATCGTGTGCATGATGTGCATGAGTTGTTCGCTGGCGGCCGGGCCACGCCTGGACTGACCGCCGCTTTGTATCGCCACCTGCCCTGACCGCTATACTGCCCCAGTCACGGCCGTCAGCGTGCAGGCCGTGCGGATCAATCTACCCCGCCGGCCATTCCGGCCAACCCTCAGGAGCGACTGCAGCAGATGGGAAGCGCCCTCGAATTCACCGATTCCAACTTCCAGAGCGACGTGCTCGAGTCGTCCGTCCCCGTGCTCGTCGATTTCTGGGCGCCCTGGTGCGGTCCCTGCCGGATGATCGGCCCCACGATCGAGGAACTCGCCGTCGAGAACGCCGGCTCGTTCAAGGTTGGCAAGGTCAACGTCGACGACAACAACCGCCTGGCGATGACCTACAACGTGGCGAGCATTCCCACGATCATGATCTTCAGCAAGGGCCAGCTGGTGCAGCAGTTCATGGGCGTGCAGCCCAAGGCCAAGCTGCAGCAGGCGCTCGACGAGGCGAAGTCGGCGTAGGGAGGCCTGTTGCTTCGTCACAGTAGCCCGGTCACGCCGTGACCGGAACACAAGTCACGGCGTGACAGGGCCACACAGAAATGCCTGTCACGGCGTGACAGGGCCACGGGTCGTGATGGGCCTACGCGCTCAACACGACGCCAACTCGGTCTCCGGCGCCTCCACGCGGGCGGCCGCCTTCGCGCGGGCCCGCTGGAGGGCTGCCGACGTTGCCCGGGCCCGCTCCACAAGCGCGTCATCCACGAAACCCGAGAGATCGACATCGAGGCCGGGCTGCCGCAGTTTCTCCACGGCCTTCGCCTCGATCTGCCGCACCCGCTCCCGCGTCACGTCGAAGATCGTGCCCACCTCCTCGAGCGTGTAGGCGTAGCCGTCGGCCAGACCGAACCGCAGCCGAATGATCTCCCGCTCGCGATATGACAGGCCTTCGAGGGCCTTGGCCACGCTCGACCGCAGGGCCTGACGATTGACGTCGCAGAGTGGGTCCACCTCCCGCTGATCGCAGACGAACTCGCCCACGGACCCGTCGTCGGAGTCGCCCAGCGGCTGGTCGAGCGACGCCGTCCGCCGCGACATCCGCCACACGCACTCAGCCTCGTCGAGCGACACACCGGCCCGTGCGGCCAGCTCCTCGACCAGCGGCTCGCGGCCCAGTTCCTGCACGAGCGTCTTGGCGATGTTGCGCAGCTTCGTCATCAGATCGACCATGTGCACCGGCACGCGGATCGTGCGGCTCTGGTCGGCGATGGCCCGGGTGATCGCCTGCCGGATCCACCAGGTGGCGTAGGTCGAAAACTTGAAGCCCCGCGCGTGCTCGAACTTGTCCACGGCCCGCATGAGGCCGGAGTTGCCCTCCTGGATGAGGTCGAGAAACGAGAGCCCGCGGTTGCGATACCGCTTGGCGATCGAGATCACGAGCCGGAGGTTGCCCTCGGCGAGATCCCGCTTGGCGGCGTCATACCGCCGCTGAAGGTCGTCGAGCCGAGCGAGCCGCCGCGCGAGCGTCCGCCGGCTTTCCCGAGTGGAGAGCAGAATCTTCCGCTGCTCCGCCGCTGACTCGCTGCCGTTCTGGTGGGCGAGGGCGTCGAGCCGCGCCCCCTTCGCCCGCAGGTCCTTGAGCAGCGGATAGAGCCGCTGGATGCGGAGGTTCATCTCCTCGACGAGCCGCACCGCCTTGTTGCGTTGCCGCACCAGCCGCTGCCAGGCCGACCGGCGCTGATCGAGCGGTGTCGATCGCGACATCGCCACGCGGAACAGCCTTCGCTTCTCCTGCTCGATCTGCCGCAGCGTCTGGAGGTTGGGCCCGAGCCGCTTGAGAATCCGCTTCTTCTCGGCCGTGTTCGTCACCGACACCTCGATCGTGCGGTCGAGCCGGATCGTGCCGGCCTGCACCCGCTCCAGGAGCTGCAGGGCGCCCGCGAGCACGAAATCATTGGCCAGGAGCGTGCGGCGAAACTTTCGCCGCCACTGCTCGATTCGCCGCGCACTCGACACCTCCGTCTCCCGCGAGAGCAGCGGCATGCCTCCCATCTGCAGCAGGTAGAGCCGCACGGGGTCGTCAACGACGGCGGTCGAGCGGCGGCTGCGGACCGGCTTGGCTGCGGGCTTCGAGCGGAGGGCGGGGTGGGCGGACTGGATCATGCGACGCGGCCTCGGGAAGGGCGGGGCAGCGGCCGGCAGTCGGCCGCGGGCGGGCTCGTGGAAACCCGTGCCGGTCAGGAAGGCATTTCCGATGCCGAAGACTCTGCGGCCGGCTGCAAAAGGGGCCAAACCTGCAGATTTCGGCCGCGGCAGACGTGAAAGCGGTTGCGGCCCCGGCCCCGATCAGGCCCGCGGTGTCGCCCGCGGGCGACGCGCCCCCGGCGACGCGACGGCGGGATGCAACGCGGGCCGGCACCCGGCTCAAGATCAGTCGTGTCGGAGCACGAATTGACCCCCGGGGGGCGGTGCGCCGCGGCGTATACTCGGGCATCCCAACCCCGTGGAGTTCGTGTCGGAGAGCCCGCCGCGGAGCTCGCGTCGCCGGAGCGCGAAAACGCATGAATATCGTGGTGCTGGCGGCGATCGGCCTGCTGGTGCTTGTCGGGCTCATCGCCGTCGGCCTCGGCCACAAGCGGTGGAGCTGGGGCACGGTGGCCGCCGCGTTTCTCGTGCTCGTGTCGGTCACGGCCTATCTGTATCTGGCGGCCCGCGTCGCCGCCCGCGACCGCGGCTGGATACGGGCCGTGCAGCGGTATGAGACAAACATCGCCCGCGCCCGCGATGCCCTCGAGCCCGCCCGCCGTGGCGGCCTCGTGCCGATCGAAGGCCAGCAGTCGCTGACCGCCCTCGAGGCCGACCGCGACCGCTGGCGGCGGGCACTTTCCCGCGTCGAGACGTGGCGAAGCCCCGGCTGGGAGAACGCCTCGTTCGCGCCGCCGAAAGACGCCGTCGCGACAGGGCAGATCGACCTGCCCGCGGAGGGCAACGACGGCGAGTCAGAGCCGCTGCAGCCCGGCGCGCACGTGTTCGTATTCGACATGGCGACGCTCGAAGATGGCGGCCGGTATCTGGGCGAGTTCCGCGTCACCGCCGTGAAGTATGACGAGGGCTCGAAACGGTGGTCGCTCACCGTGGCGCACACGATGGCTCCCGACGAGGCCGACGCGGAGACGCTCGCGGGCCGCCACGACGCCGTCGCCGTATTCGAAGACCTCCCTGTCGATCGCTGGCTGGCGTTCTATCGCACCAGGCAGGCGGCGGAGGCCACGGCTCCTGCGGAAGGCGTGATGCCCGAGCCAGTGAAGACGCCGCTCGAGCAGGTCGAGGCCACGCTCAAGCCCGATGGCGAGGTGAACCAACTGGTCAGCGACTTCATCGAGAGCTTCAAGACCCACGAGGAGGTCGTGCCCGAGGACGAGTGGGCGACAGTCACTGCCGGCGTAGAGCAGGGCACGGTGCTCCCCGGCACCTCCTGGGGCGTGGTCGAGTTCACCGCCCCCCACACGTTTGCGGCACCAGGGGCCGGCGACGAGGAGTCCGAGGAATCCGCCGGCATCAAGCGGGACTTCGAGGCGGGCGAGCAGGCGGAACTCGATCTGGCGACGGCCCTCGAGCTGCAGAAGGGCGAAAAGGCCAAGCTCGTGAAGGTCATCCGCCGCCGGCCGCTCTCCGACGCGCTCGCGCGGCTGCACGGAACCCCGATTCCCGAGAAAGAGGCGGGGGCCACCGGCATCCGTGCCGACGGGGTGGCCGGCATCGCGGAGAGACTGCGAGCCGAGGTGGCCGATCTGGCCCGGGCCGAGCAGCAGCTCACGACGTCGCTCGAGAGCGTGAATGCCGGCGTCACCCAGGCCAACGCCGTCGCCGGCCAGCTCCGCGCGGACCTCGACTCCTGGAAGCGGGACGCCGCGGAGGCCACGCGGCTGGCGGGGGCCTTCGAACAGCGGCTTCAGCAGGTCGCCGCGGCCCGCACCGCCGCCGAGCGGCAGGTCGTGGAACTGGGCCGCGATCTCACGGCGGTGATCGCCCGGCTCACGGCCGAAATCGATCGCGTGGCGCCGCCGCCGGCCCCCCGCTGATCACCACGCCATCGACGGCGGCGCCACGGCTCGGCTACAGTATTGGCCGCGAAACACACGATCCGCGGCCCTCGGGCCGCGCGCCCCAGCGAGCCCTGCCATGCCGACCGCCGCCCCCCACGACAACACCCACCGCCTCCGTAAGGCCGTGCACCATCACAGCGTCACCAGTAAGCGGGGCGTGCTGGAGCGACTGTTCACGCTCTGGTTCCGCGGCTTCGTCTACAACCAGATTTGGGAAGACCCGCGGGTAGATGCCCAGGCCCTCGGCCTCGGCCCGCATTCGAGCCTGCTCACGATCTCGAGCGGCGGCTGCAATGTGCTCAACTACTTGATTCACAAGCCGAAGCGGATCGTCGCCGTCGATCTCAATGCCAACCACATGGCGCTCACGCGGCTGAAGCTCGCCGCCGTGAAGCATCTGCCCGACTACGAGTCGTTCTACAACTTCTTCGGCCACGGCAAGCACGCCGACAACATCGCGAACTATCGGAAGTACATCCGACCGCACCTCGATCCGCTCACGATCAGCTTCTGGGAGTCGAGTGACTGGCCCGGGAAGAAGCTGGGCCCGCATCGGATCAACTACTTCAAGACCGGCCTCTACGAACGGGCGAAGCTCGGCCAGTTCTTCCGCGTCGTGCACGGCATCGCCCGCAAGATGCGGCGCGACCCGGCCCGGCTTCTGGCTGCCAAGACGCTCCAGGAGCAGGAGCGGATCTTCGAAGACACATTCGGGCCGCTGTTCGAGAACCGGCTGGTGCGGTGGATGGGCCGCCAGCCCGTCGCCGTCTACAGCCTCGGCATCCCGCCGAGCCAGCATGCGGCGATGCTCGAGGAGCAGGAGGGGGACGGCCAGAAGCTGTTCGACATGTACAAGGGCCGGGTAAAGCGGCTCGCCTGCGGCTTCCCGCTCGACGACAACTACTTCGCCTGGCAGGCCTTCGGCCGGCGGTACGACCACGAAGGCCGCAAGGCGCTCCCCGACTATCTCAAGCGGGAGAACTACGAGACGGTGAAGGCGATGGCCGACCGCGTCGAGACGCACGTCGCCTCGCTCGCCGACCACCTCCGCACCGAGCAGCCGGGCGGCTTGAACGGCTTCATCCTGCTCGACAGCCAGGACTGGATGCCGCCGCACGTGATCGACGAACTCTGGGGCGAGATCGCCCGCGTCGGCGGCCCGGGCACACGGGTCATCTTCCGCACGGCGGGTGAAAAATCACCGATCGAGGGTGCGCTCACGCCGGAACACATGGCCCGGTTCGAGTGCGACCAGAAGCGGGCACGGGAACTGCACCTCCAGGACCGCTCGGCGATCTACGGCATGTTCCACATCTACCAGCTGCGGGATCCCGCAGGTGGCGACTGAACCGGCAGGTTACGGCAGCAGGAAGACGAGGCCCGTGATCGTGGCGGCTTCGACGGCGAAGCCGCGCGGGCTGATCGGCACCGCCGGCACCGTCCACGGCGCACAGCTGCCCGGCCGGTAGTAGCCCAGCGGATAGACGCACTCCCACGGCAGCTCGACGCCCATCTTGTAGGGCAGCACGGGCAGCGTCACGAAGAAGTGCGCCGCCGAGCACAACGAATCGGCCACCAAGCCCCGCGAATGTCCATACCGCTCGAGCGTCCAGTGCTCGAAGTAGAGCGGCTTGTGACAGTAGCCGGCCGCCTTCCAGGTGACCATCGTCGAGGCGAACCGCCGGGGCTGGTACGTCTCCCCCTCCAGCCGGCATTCGCACGGATAGTCGTTGCCGGCGCGGCCCCCCACGCGGATGTCGAGGTTGATGTCGACCAGCCGGTCACCACGCAGCTTGCCCAGTGCCTCACGGCATTCGCCGCCCTCCTCGCGGCAGGTGTCGGTCTTCGGCTCGGCGTCGTCGCCGGCCGTGGTCTCGAGGAACGCGACTGGCTCGACCGTCTCCTCCGCCACCCCACCGACGGCCTCCACGGCCTCGGCCTGAGGTTCGGCTGGTTCCACCGCCTCATGCTCGACGATCGCCGACGGCTTGACGAGCAGGTCACCGAGATCCCCCGCCTGGGCCACTGCGGCGAGCGCGGCGGCCGCCAGCGCCAGTGCGACCGCCGCCAGATCGAGCCCGTCACTCGCCGGGCTTCGCGTGCTCCGCAGTGTAGTTCGGGGCTTCGTGCGTGATGGCGATGTCATGTGGATGGCTTTCGCGAACGGTGGCGGCGGAAACCTGAATGAACTGGGCATCGCGCCGAAGCTCGTCGATCGTCCGCGTGCCGCAGTAGCCCATGCCGGCCCGGAGGCCGCCCACGAGCTGGTAGACGAACACGCTCAAGGGCCCCTTGAAGGGCACCCGACCCTCGACTCCCTCCGGCACGAGCTTATCGCTGCCGCGTCCCGTGACCTTCTGCCGATAGCGTTCGCTCGATCCCTGAACCATCGCCCCCAGCGATCCCATGCCACGGTAGGCCTTGAACGTGCGGCCCTGATAGAGGACCGTCTGTCCGGGGCTTTCCGCCACGCCCGCGAGCAGCCCGCCGATCATGCAGCAGTGGGCCCCCGCGGCGATCGCCTTGGTGATGTCTCCCGAGTAGCGAATGCCTCCGTCAGCGATCACCGGCACGCCGGCACCGGCCGCCTCCTGAGCCGCCTCCCAGACCGCCGTGATCTGGGGAACGCCGACACCGGAGATGACCCGTGTGGTACAGATCGACCCGGGACCGATCCCAACTTTGACTCCATCTGCGCCAGCCTTGATGAGATCGCGACACCCCTCCCGGGTTGCCACATTTCCCGCAACCACCTCGATTGCCCAGCGCTTCTTGATTGCCGCAACGGTCTCGATCACGTTCGACGAATGGCCGTGGGCGCTGTCCACCACGAGCATGTCGACCCCCTTCGCGATCAGGCTCTCGGCCCGCTCGTAGTCGAACACGCCTACCGCGGCCCCAACCCGCAGCCGGCCCTGCCGGTCTTTGCAGGCGTTGGGGAACCGCTTCATCATGTCGATGTCCTTGATCGTGATGAGTCCGGTGAGCAGCCCCTGCCCGTCGACGAGCAGGAGCTTCTCCACCTTGTTGGCCATCAGGATCTGCTCGGCCTCGTCGAGCGAGACGGTGCCGGTGGCCGTGACCAGCCCCGACTTCGTCATGATCTCCGCGATCGGCGTCTCGCCGCTTTCCAGGAAGCGGAGGTCGCGGCGGGTGATGATGCCCACGAGCCGGCGGCCGTCGGACGTGATCGGCACGCCCGAGATGTTGTATTGATCCATCACGTCGCGGGCCCGGCCCACGGTGGCCGACGGGGGCAGCGTGACGGGGTCCATGATGATCCCGTTGGCGCTCCGTTTGACCTTGTCGACCTCTTCGGCCTGCCGCTCGATCGACAGGTTTTTGTGGATCACCCCCAGCCCGCCCTCCTGGGCCAGGGCGATCGCCATCTCGCTCTCCGTAACGGTGTCCATCGGGGAGCTGACGATCGGGATGTTGAGGCGGATCCCCCGCGTCAGTTGCGTGGCGAGATCGACCTCCGACGGCACCACGGCCGAATACCGCGGCACGAGCAGGACGTCGTCGAAGGTGATGCCGGTGGCAACGATTTTGCCGTCCATATGCCTGATGATCCTCGCGGGGTGAAAGCGGGCGATTATGGGGCGGGAGGCCGGGATCGGGCAACGAGGGGCGATCGATCGGCCGGCCGCCGCACGGCGCCCAAGCGTGTCCTAGGTTTATGGTGCCGAGCACGGCGGTTCCCGCCGGCGGCCCTCCTCGCCTCATCCTGAGCCCGCCATCATGCGTTCCCTCGACGTTCCCGCCCCTGAATCCGCCCCCGCTCTCAAGGCCATCGGCCTGCCCGACGCCGTTGCCCGCCCCGACGAGCGAGACCTTGCCGCCCACCTCGCCCGCAACCGCTACGGCCGCTTCACGCTCACCGAGGCGATCCGCCCGGGGTGGCAGCTCGACGTCGTGCCCCAGGCGGGCTACCGCTACGACGCCTACGTCGATCCGGCCACCGGCACCCGGCTGCCCGCCCTCGTGGCGGCCGTGTCGAGCGAGGAGCTGTTCGAAACGTTCATGGAACTCCTCGAGCCGCTCGGCGACACCTGCGATGTCGTGATCGAGTCGTCGCACGAATCAGAGGCCGGCGTCGTCGAATCGACCCGCGAAGGGATCGAGCGGCTCGTGCTCGAGAGCCTGCTCTGGGACTTCGAAGACGTGCTCCTGCACGACGGCTGCGCAGGGATCGCCGTGATGCATCCGGAACTCTCGCTCGAGGTGATGCTCGACGAGCACAAGCTGCTCGTCGTCTACGCCCAGTCGCGGCAGCCGTTCGAGCGAATCCTGAAGGGCAGGGGACTCGTGCGGGACGACCGCCTGCGGTTCATCTCGCAGGGCGAGCACATGCACACCTCCAGCACCCGCCACGCCCGCCGGTTCCAGGAACTCGCCACCCGGCTCGGGACGTAGTCGGCTCGCTCGCACCGCCCGCGAGGAAACGCCATCCCCTCGCTCGCGCTTTTTGATGTTGCGCTGCCGGTCATCCGGCGGCAAAAAGCGGGGTTGGGGAAAAAGGCGGGGCTCCTCTACGACCAGATCTTGGTTTTTTTCCCCAGCCGCAAAAGGAGGCCCCGCCATGATCATGGTCGCCGATTCGCTTCCTGGGCTCAAGGGCGTTCTGCAGCGGAGCGGCCTGCGCTGCACGGCGGCCGCAATGGCAACGCGGCTGATTGCAGCGTTCATCTT
>JAPOJV010000038.1 GCA_029978085.1 bacterium | reverse complement strand
TGCCGCGCGGCGATCGAGCGCCTCGAGCAGGACCGCCTGACGAATCAGCGCGTCGGGCTGATCCTGCGCGACACTGGCTGCCTGGCGGTAGCTCGCGAGCGCGGCTTCAAGCCGTGCTGGATCCTGCCCCGCGTCCCGCACGAGCTGATCACCGTGGGCGATGAGCCGTGCCGCCCGCAGACGCGCCAGCGCCGTGCTCGCGCGAATCGGCGCCTGCCGGCCTGCGCCGCGCGGCGCCGCGGCGATCACCGGTCGCGCGGGCGGCATCACTGCACCAGCGATCTGCCGTCGCTCACCACCGATCGCGTTCATGCCCGGCCGCGCTGCCGCGCCGAGCCACGGCGTCCAGCCGAAGCCACCACCCCAGCCATACGGATAGCCGTACACGGGATAGGGCACGAGCGTGCCCGAGAAGAAGGTCATCCCGCCGCCGGCGGGCACCGAGAAGAACACCGAGTCACGAAAGCCCCAGGTCGTGCCGCCGTAGACGGGCCAGCCACACGGGTTCCACGCCGGCACGCCGCACCACGGCCGCGGCGGACAGAGCGGACGACAGCCGACGTTCCAGCCATACCCACCGCCCCAGCCACCACTCCAGCCAGGACGGCACCACCCGCCCCATCGCGGCCCACACACTGGCCGGCAGTTGATTACGGGCGCACAGCCGCGGCCCACCCAGCCGCCGCGGTAGCCGCCCATGCTGTAGCCGGCGCCGAAGCCGGCATTGCCGAAGCCGCCGCCGGCCGGCACCACGGCGCCGCAGCCAGCATCACCGCGCACCTCCGACACCACCGCGCCGCCGACCAGCAGCGACGCAATCACCACGATCCCGAACCGGGAGCGGTTCATGCCATGCCTCCGAAGGACCGCCGTATTCTAAAGCCTGCACGGTCCGGCCGGCCACGTTTGGGTCGCGCGATTGCATCGCCGGCCGTTTTGCGCCGGCGCCAGGGCTGCTAGCATCCACGCCGCCTCACCCCCGGCATTCGGCGGCGACATCCATGGCCCACGGCATCCAACTCGGCATCCAGATCGGGCTCCCCCGACCCGCAGCGGCCCGACTGGCAGCGCTGCGGACGCCGCAGCGCATCCAGGATTTTGTGAACGCCCTCGTGTGGAACCACGAGGCCGACGGGCCGACCGCTCACGGTGTCGTCGAAGTGCTCGACCGCCGGCAGGCCCACTGCATCGAGGGTGCCTTCGTAGCCGCCTGCGCCCTGTGGCTCGCAGGCGAGCCGCCGCTCCTGATGGACATGGGAGCGGCCCGCGGTGACGTCGATCACGTCGTGGCCCTGTTTCGCCGCCGTGGCCACTGGGGGGCGATCTCGAAGAGCAACAGCCCGTTCCTCCGCTACCGTGATCCGATCCACCGCTCGCTCCGCGAACTAGCGATCTCGTTCTTCCCCCAGTATGTGAAGCGTCGCCGCAAGACGCTCCGCACCTATTCGGTGCCGGTCGATCTGCGCAGGCATGATCCTGCCGAGTGGATCACGCACCGTGGCTTCTGTCACCGGATGGTCGATCGGCTCACCGGTGCGCGGCACTTCACGCTCGTGCCACCGGGCATCGACAGAGAACTACGCCCCATCGACGAGATCGAGGCCCGCAGCAACCTGCTCAAGGATTTCCCGACGCGGGACTGACGCCCGTCCAGCGGCGTTGCCGCGTGTTGACTCTGCGCCGACAACTCGCCACCTTCATTGCATCGCGCTATGGGAGCCTATCGCATGTTCCGCGTGTTCATCGCCATGCTCGCAGTCCTGTTCGGCGTTGCCGAACGCTCGGCGCCGGCGGCCGAGAACGCAAACATTTCCTGCGTGGTCGTCAGCGAGGCGACGTACGCCGACCCGGCATGGCGCGGCGTCGCCGATGCCCTCGTGAAAAAACATGGCGGGCATTTGATTCGCTACGAGGGGGCGGTTCTCACGTCCCTGTCGGACCTCCGCGGGTTGCTGCCTGACTTCGTCGCATTCGTGGCCCGGCCCGAAGAGGCCGGCCGAGCCACGGTCACCCAGGTCCACCGCATGATGCGAGCCCTCGACGATGACCCCTATACCGACGCCCTGTGGGGCATCGTCACCGGCTACGAGGCAGCCGATGCGGCCCGCATCGTGAGCCGCTCCGCACCGCTCGTCATTCGCCGCGGCATGTCGAGCATGGGGCCCGGCCTGCTCGACCGCACCGACGGCGGCTTTTGCTCGTCCGAGACAGAGCCCGGGGCGCTGTGGCGCAAAGAGGATGGCGCTGTGGTCAAAGAGTCAGGTGGCAAGGACGTCGCCCGCGTGCTGGCCGCGGCGTTCGAGTCGACGCCGGTCGACTACATGGTCACGAGCGGCCATGCGACCGAACGGGACTGGCAGATCGGATACACCGCGGCCAACGGCGAGATCCGTAGCCGCGCGGGAAATCTGTACACGCTCGGCCTCGATGGCGGGCGGCATCCGTTCTCTGCCCCGGCTTCCAAGGTCTACATGGCGGCGGGAAACTGCCTGATCGGCCACGTGACCGACCGCGAGGCGCTCGCGCTGGCCTGGATCCACGGCGGCGGCGTCGACCAGATGGTCGGCTACACGGTCGTCACGTTTTTCGGGTACGGAGGCTGGGGCACAAGCCAGTTGTTCGACCGCGGCCATCACACGTTGTCGGAGGCGTTCTTTCTCAACACCCAATCACTGCTCCATCGGCTGCACGAGGCCTTTCCTCGCGGGCTCGATCTCGAGGTGGAGAGCTTCGAGCCCGAGGCGATCGGCCGATGGGCCAGGCGTGAGGGCCTCGATCGGGAGCAGGCGGGCATGGTGTGGGATCGGGACACGGTCGCGTTCTACGGCGATCCGGCCTGGCAGGCGCGCTGGCCGCAGCCGACGACGCCCTGGACGCAGACGTTGGAATGGGGCGACGGCGCCGGCCGTTTCGTCATCGAAACCACGGCCGCCGGGAAGTGGCCGGACCGTCCAGTGATGGCCCTGTTGCCCGAACGGATCACCGACATCACGGTCACGGCCGGGGCGGAGCACAAGCCGCTCGTGACCGACAACTTTCTGCTCGTGCCGGTTGCTGGCGACCATGCCGCGGGCGAGCGGATCGAGATCGCGTTTCGGGGAAGCCCGCTCAGGCGGCCGCCTGCCCCAGCAGCTTCCGCAGGGCCGTGATCGCGATCTCGCCGAACTGCCGCGGCGGCACACGCCACAGGGCCGGGTTGTGCAGTTCGATCGCAATCGCGCCGGTGTAGCCGATCTCGGCCAGGCGGGCGACGAGGTCGTGCGGTGGCGACGAACCCTCGCCGGGCAGGATGCGGTCGGAGTCGCTGGCCATCTCGCGGGGCACGTCGGCGATGTCGGAGAGCTGCACGTGGGCCAGCGTGTCGCTCGAGAGCAGCATGAGGTCGAGCGGCTTGCTCGGGCCGACCGTGTAGTGGAACCAGTCGAGGCAGACGCCGAGGGCCGGCGAGCCCACCTCTTCGACGACCGCCACCGCAGACTGCAGGTTGTTGGGAAAGCTCGCCCGCGCGTCGAACTCGAGCGCGAGCCGCACGCCGGCATCGGCGGCCTGCTTCGCCGCCTCCGCGAGGCTCATCGACAGGCGGCCGAGATCCTGGGGCGACAGCGGCCCGAAGGCGTCGCCCGCCACGACGAGCACGGGAATGCCGAGGTCACGACAGAGGGCCAGCCGCCCCGCGAACGTCCGCCAGTGCTCGGCCCGGGCCTCGCCCTGGCTCGTGAGGAGGCCGCCCTGAAAGCTCGCCGCCACCGGCGCGATCCCGTGCCGCGCGAGCCTTTCTCGCAGGGCCGCGACGCCGTGCATCTTCACGAAGGCATCGGCATGGCCGAGCCAGAGATCCACAGCCTCGCAGTGGCCGGCCGCATAGTCCTCGAGGACCGTTTCCAGCGGCGCGTCGAGCGAGCAGACGGTCGCAAGGGTCGGCCTCATTGCAGCCTGTCGCGGAGCATGTCCACCACCTCGGCGGCCGGCACCCGCGTCTGCACGAGCGAATCGCGATCACGGAGCGTGACGGTCTGGTCCGTGAGGGTCTGACCATCGATCGTCAGGCACCACGGCGTGCCGGCCTCGTCCTGTCGGGCGTAGCGGCGACCGACCGACCCCTTCTCGTCATACTGGCAGGCCATGTGGGGTTTCAGCTTCCGATACAGGTCGATCGCGACCTCGGGCATGCCGTCCTTTTTGACCAGAGGCAGGATCGCCGCCTTCACGGGAGCGAGCCGCGGATGGAGCTTCATCACCGTGCGACTCCGCGGCTTGCCATCCTCATCGGGCACCTCGTCTTCGTGGTAGGCATCGCAGAGGAAGGCGAGCACGGCCCGATCGGCTCCCGCCGAGGGCTCGATGACATGGGGCACGTACCGCTCCCGCGAGATGTCGTCAAAATAGGACAGATCCTTGCCACTGCCCCGGTGCCGCGGCTTGCCATCGGGCCCGGTCTCGAGGACAAGCGAGCCATCCTGGCGGACGAGTTTGCCTTCCATATGGCTGCGGAGGTCGAAGTCGCCGCGGTGGGCAATGCCCTCGAGCTCGCCGAACTCGCCGGGATTGAGGAACGGAAACGCGTATTCGATATCGGCCGTGCCGACCGAGTAGTGCGACAGTTCGTCAGCGTGGTGCTCCCGCAGCTGGAGCTTCCCCTCGGTGAGACCGAGGTCGAGATACCACTTCCAACGGCGGTCGCGCCAGAAGCGATACCAGGCCCCCGAATCGGCCGGCTTGCAGAAGAACTCGATCTCCATCTGCTCGAACTCGCGGGAGCGAAACGTGAAGTTCCGCGGCGTGATCTCGTTGCGAAAGCTCTTGCCGATCTGGGCGATGCCGAAGGGCACCCGCACCCGCGACGTGTCGAGCACGTTCTTGAAGTTCACGAAGATGCCCTGCGCCGTCTCGGGCCGGAGGAAGGCCCGGTCGTCGTCGTCACCGGCCAGAGCCCCGATCCGCGTCTCGAACATCAGGTTGAATTCACGGGGCTCCGTGAGCGAGCCAGGGGCCGTGGCGTCGGGACCGAGGACGTCGGCCAGCGCGACGGTTCCGGCGGTGATCGCCCCCTCCAGCGATTCCAGTCCACCCGCCCATTCGATCTCGTCGACCTGCTTGGCCCGCAGCCCGAAGAACTTCTGGGCCTTCGCGACCGTGTCGGGCGGGGCCTCGTCCCCCGACTGGTCGGTGGTGACGAACACCTTCTTGCCGCGGTGGGATGCCCAGCGGCCGTGGATGTGGTCGTAGCGATACCGCCGCTTCGACTCGCGGCAGTCGATCATCCAGTCGTGAAACAGGTCGAAGTGGCCGGAACACTTCCAGACCTGCGGGTGCATGATGATCGTGCAGTCGAGGCCGGTCATCTCGTAAGGGGTCGGCGCGCCGGCGAGCGTGGCGAGTTCGTCATGGCCCGCCACCATGTCCCGCCACCAGGCGTCCTTGAGATTCCGCTTGAGGGCGACGCCCAGGGGGCCGTAGTCCCAGAAGCCGTTGAGGCCGCCGTAGATCTCGCTCGACTGAAAGATGAAGCCGCGCCGCTTCGCCAGCGACACGATCCGATCCATCCGCGACTGTTCGTTCTGCTTGTCCATAAAAAGGTGCCAGCCACCAAATCTGGGGAATCTGGGTAACGATACTGCGAGTACCTTACCCAGATTTGGTGGCTGGCACCATTTCAATCAGGCGGCCCGTTGCGGCGTCGAGTTGAGGCACGATGGGAAGCGCGTCGAGCCGCGCGCAGACGGGGAGGTCGGCCTGCATGCCGAGCTCGATCAGGTTCGCGCCCCCCGGCGCCTGCGCGAAGGCCTCGACCAGCGCGACGGACACGTCCGCGGCGGGCGACGCGAGTCTGCGAAACACCGTCAGCGCCGCGCGGGCAGCCGGATCGAGTTCGTCGTCGGCCGCGGCCGAATCCCGGGCCGCTGCATCGAGAATCGCGCCTGCCGCCAGGACGTCCTCGGCCGTCACCTCACCGTCGGTACCGGCACAGACAAGATGCACGTCGCGGATGCCGTGGCGGGCCGCGAGGCTCCGCGCGGCATCTGCGACGGCGGCACGGTTCACGATCGCCCCGACGAGCACGTGCCGCGCCCGAGCGCAGGCCGCGAGCGCCGCGGTGCCGTTGGTGGTGGTGATCACCACCTCGCGGCCCGCCACCTGCTCGTGGGTGTATTCCGTCGGCGAGTTGCCCAGGTGAAATCCGTCAATCCGCACGCCCCCCCGCTCGCCGCCGAGGATGGCCGCAGGGCCCAGCCGGGCCGCGAGGATGCGGGCGGCGGCGATCTCGGCCACCGGCCGCACGCCGGTCGCCCCGTGTGCCAGGGACGTGATCATCGTGGTCGATGCCCGGAGAACGTCGATCACGATGGCGATCCCTCCCGCGCAGGCCCCCGGCGGCATACGATGGAAGAGTTCGTGGCAGTGCCAGTGCACGTTGAATTCCCACAAGGCCCGTCGTTCGTGAACTCCAAACCGGCTGCCACGATACGTGACTCCGCGTCGGCGGGCCAGGGAGCCTCGTGCCAATCCGCGGCGAATGCGATCGCCGCAGAGCCGGTCGACAAGAGCGGCGCCAAGGTCCGCGGCATGTTCGCTGAGATCGCACCGCGGTACGACCTCGTCAATCGGCTGCTCTCCGGCGGCATCGACGTCTGGTGGCGGCACGTCACGGTCCGGCGGGCCCCGCCCCCCGCGGCGGGCGCGATCCTCGATGTCTGCACCGGCACCGGTGACCTCGCCCTGGCCTACGCCGCCAAGGCCGGGCCGCGGGTGCGGATCGTGGCGAGCGACTTCTGCCGACCCATGCTCGATCGCGGTGTCGAGAAGTCGCGGCAGACGGGCCTGCCCGTCGAGTGGGTCGAGGCCGACGCGATGGAACTCCCCTTCCCCACCGCGAGCTTCGACCTCGTCACCGTGGCCTTCGGTCTGCGCAACATCGCCGACACGGCCCGCGGCCTCGGGGAGATGGCCCGCGTCTGCCGCCCGGGCGGCACGCTCGGGATCCTGGAGTTTTCACTGCCGCGGAATCGGCTCATCCGCAACGGCTACCTCTGGTACTTCCGTCGCGTGCTCCCCTTCCTCGGCAACGCCGTCGCCCGCAACCGCTCCGATGCCTACACCTACCTCAACAAGAGCGTGGAGGAGTTTCCGGCGGGTGAGGCTTTGGCGACGCTCGTGCGGGCCGCGGGGTTCGACCGCGTCGAGATCGTGCCGCTGACGTTCGGCATCGCCACCCTCTACGTCTGCCACCGAGGAGCCTGACCTCCCATGCGGCCCGATCCGTCGCTTCCGCTCGTGGTCGGGATCACCGGCGCCTCCGGCGCTCCCTATGGCGTGCGACTGCTCGATGTGCTGCTGGCGGCGGGCCGCGAGATCCACCTGACGATCAGCCCATCGGGCCAGGCGGTGATCGGGGAGGAGCTGGGACGGCGGATCGATCTCGAGCGATTCGACGTGGCCGCCCTGCTGGGCAAGGCTCCGCCAGCCGCGGGCCGCCTCCACTACCATCATTACAAGAACCTGATGGCGCCGATCGCGAGCGGGTCGTTCCTCACCGCCGCGATGGTGATCTGCCCCTGCAGCGGCAGCACGCTCGCCGCCGTCGCCCATGCGATGGGCGAGAACCTCATCCACCGCGCCGCGGAGGTGCATCTCAAGGAACGGCGAAAGCTCGTGGTCGTGCCACGCGAGACGCCGCTCTCGCTGCCGCAGTTGAAGAACATGCAGGCGATCCACGAGGCGGGCGCGGTCGTCCTGCCGGCCTCGCCGGGCTTCTACGCCCGCGCCGAAACCGTGGCCGATCTCGTCGACTTCGTCGTGGCCCGGATCTGCGACCAGCTCGGCGTCGCCAATGTGCTCATGCCGCGCTGGGGAGAGGCGACCTGATGACGGCCACGGCCAGCCCGGCTGCCCCCCGGCTCCACACCTACCTCGAACTCGTGCGGTTCAGCCACACCGTGTTCGCCTTGCCGTTTGCGGTCATGACCGCGGTCATCGCGGCCCGCCGGGGTATCGATCCGGCGGTGCTGGGCACGGGCCCCTCCGGCTGGCTGCGACCGGCCGCGGGCATCCTCGTCTGCATGGTGGCAGCCCGCACGGCCGCGATGGCGTTCAATCGGCTGGTCGATCGCGGGATCGACGCGGCGAATCCGCGGACGGCATCGCGTCACCTGCCACGGGGCGACGTGGGCGTGACCGAAGTGCTGCTGCTCGTCGTCGGCTCGTCTGCCATCTTCATTGGGGGCACGCTTCTGTTCCTCCCCAATTGGCTGCCGCTCGTGCTCGCCGTGCCGGTGCTGGCCTGGCTGCTCGGCTACAGCTATGCGAAGCGTTTCACAGCGCTCGCCCACGTGTGGCTCGGCATCGCGCTCGGCTTCGCCCCCGTGGCCGCCTGGATCGCCCTTCGCGGCCAGACGCTGCTCCACGCCCCGGCCGACATCCTGCCCGCCGCCCTGCTCGGCCTGGCCGTCACCACCTGGGTGGCCGGTTTCGACATCATCTACGCCTGCCAGGACGCCGCCTTCGATGCCACGCAGGGGCTGCACAGCATTCCCGCCCGGCTGGGCGTGCCGCGGGCGCTCGGCCTCTCGAAGTGGCTTCATGCCGCCACGCTCCTGGCCCTCGCCTGCCTCCCACGGCTCGTGCCCGAACTGGGCTGGATCTATTGGCTGGCACTGGCCGCCATCGCGATCCTGCTCGTCTGGGAGCACTGGCTCGTGTCGCCCACCGATCTGTCCCGCGTGAACCAGGCGTTTTTCACGGCCAACGCCGCCATCGGCCTCATCCTGCTGGTGGCGATTGCCGTCGACATGTGGTGGTGAGTGATCAGCCTGGGAACGTCCATGGGTGAGCCGTACCCCGCTGAAATCCGCAGATTCCGCGACCTCCAGCCGCGGCGGTTGCGAACCCGAGCCGGATGCGGTTGTGCTGGTAGAAGCAATAGCGGGCGAATCGGCCCGGTGAACAACGAAATCCCCAGAGGTGTCGCATGATTCGCGCCGTCGCCCCGTCGCTCGAGCCCATCCGAGAGAAGGTCGAAGCCGGCGCGCGGCTTACGGCCGCGGAGGCCGAGTCGCTGTGGGACGAGCGAATCGACCTCCATGAGCTCGGCGAACTGGCGAACCTGGTTCGGGAGCGGAAGAACGGCAATCGCGGTTTCTACAACATCAACACGCATCTCAATCCGACCAACGTCTGCGTCTACCGCTGCACGTTCTGCGCCTTCCGGGCCGACCTCCGCGAGGCCCGCGGCTACGTGATGAGCGACGAGCAGATCCTGGCCCGCGGGCAGGAGGCGGTCGATGCCGGCTCCACCGAGATGCACATCGTGGGCGGCCTCCACCACCAGAAGGACTACGACTGGTATCTCAACGTCGTCCGCCTCCTGCACGACGCCTATCCGACACTGCATCTCAAGGCCTGGACGCCGGTGGAGATCAACTGGTTCTGCCACCTGACGAAGCGGTCGATCCGCGACATTCTCGTGGAGATGAAGGACGCCGGTCTCGGCAGCCTCCCAGGCGGCGGCGCCGAGATCTTCCACCCTGAGGTTCGCGACAAGATCTGCGAGCACAAGGCCGACACGAAGGAGTGGTTCGAGATCCACCGCACGGCCCATGAACTCGGCCTGCGCAGCAACGCCACGATGCTCTACGGGCACATCGAGAACGCATTTCATCGCACCGACCACCTGCTGCGGCTCCGCGAACTGCAGGACGAGACGGGGGGCTTCCAGACGTTCATTCCGCTCGCTTTCCACCCCGACAACACCCGGCTCTCCCACATCCCAAAGCCATCGGCCGCCTTCAGCCTGCGAACGATGGCCATCAGCCGGCTCGTGCTCGACAACTTCGATCACCTCAAGGCCTACTGGATCATGCTCGGCATCGGCACCGCCCAGGCCGCCCTCGCCTACGGCGCCGACGACATCGACGGCACCGTCCGCCACGAACTCATCTATCACGACGCGGGTGCCACGACCCCGGAGGTGCTCTCGGTCGAGCACATCCAGCGGCTGATCCGCGAGGCCGGCCGCGAGCCCGTCGAGCGCGACACGCTCTACCACCGCGTGATCCGCGACGGCACCCAGTGGCGTGCCGCCGAACCCGTTACGGCCGGCCGGGCGTAGTTCGCTCGAACGCGGCAGGCGAGGTTCTCGGCTCGGGGGCGGTACAAGTCGCCGCTGCGCGGTCTTTCAGATCGTCGCGGAACCTCGAAGACTCGGTCCACATGCTCCTCGAGCTTGCACCGACCCCCTCGCCTCCCCGCTTCTTTTCGTAGGGACGTCACTCCGTGACGGGCAGCCCGTTGCGGAGCAACGGGCCTACATCTCTCGCTTGGGTATCGGGAGGGGTTGCCCATGCCCCAGGAGCCGGCGTATGCCGCCGAGCGCAGCCAGGATGGCGGAGCGAAGGCGGCATCCGAGCGAGCGGAAGGCAGGATGCCTGTAGCGAGCGTCCGGCGACGGGGCATGGGCAACCCCGACCTGCCAAAACCGTCGCGCTGAGAATTTTTTTGCCCCTGCCGCCCCGTTCTCTCGCTTTAAGAGGTAGAGGGTCGCGAGTGCGGCGGCCCGCGTCAGGATCCCGACCTTTTCGCCGAGCCGCCCATGAGTACCGTCGCTTACCCGAGTCTGGCGTCCTCCGGAACATCCGCTCCCACGAGCGAGCCAATAGAGGCTCCCCACGAGTTGCTTGGCCTGAGCCCGATGGAGCGCGACCCCGTGCGGATCGTGGAGGCCGCGCAGAATCGACTGCGGCTGCTTCGGCAAGGGAGTGAATTGGGGGTTCGCCGGCATCTGACTGCGCTGATCAAGCAGGCCCGGAATCAGATGGTGCAGTCGGTCATCCAATCTTCCCGAGCCCGAGTGTCGGTCCCCAGCGGTCCGCAATGACGCGACGGAGCTGGGTGAGTTCCGCCGCAGCCAGAAGGGGGTCGCGATCGAAGACGTCCAGGGCGTCTCGTCTCGCCTCGGCCACGATCGAGCCGTCGCGGAGCAGGTCGGCCAGGTAGAGCGGCGGGGCTCCGCTCTGCCGCGTGCCGACCAGGTCGCCCGGACCGCGGAGCAGGAGGTCTTGCTCCGCCAGTTTGAAACCGTCGGTCGTTGCCACGAAGGCATCGATCCGTGGATGTGGCTCGGTGCCGGCCGCTGTGACAGCCGCACAGATGCCCTGCGTGGCTCCGCGAGCGACGCGACCGCGGAGCTGATGCAGCTGGGCCAGCCCGAACGTCTCTGCATCGAGGATCGTCATGATCGTTGCCTGGGGCACGTCGATGCCCACTTCGATCACGCTCGTCGCCACGAGCACGTCGAGCTTTCCGTTCCGAAAATCCTCCATGATCGCCGCCTTGGCCTGGGGCTTGAGCCGCCCGTGCATCAGCCCGAGACGGAAGGCCTCCAGTGGGCCGTTCGCCAAGGCCTCGAACGCCGACGAAATACTCGCAAGCTCGCGTTTCGACTCCTCCACGGCGGGCACCACCACGTAGCCCCGCCGGCCTTCGGCCAGCTTCTTGCGGAAGAACTCCCACCAGCGGTCGAGTTCGGCGGCGGCGACGCGGTACGTCGCCACGGGCTGACGGCCCGGCGGTGTCTCATCGAGGATCGAGACGTCGAGATCGCCATAGACGGCGTGGGCGATCGTCCGCGGAATGGGTGTCGCCGTCATCACGAGCGTATGCGGATCGGCCTGCCCCTGCTGCAAGAGAGCCCGCTGCAGCACGCCGAACCGATGCTGCTCGTCGATCACCACGAGTCCCAGGTGCCGAAATCTCGCCGTCCCGCAGACCAGTGCCTGCGTGCCCACGACGATGTCAGCCGTGCCCGAGGCGATCCGCTCGAGCGTCTTCTCTCGCTGCTTGGCGGCCTGGCCACCGACGAGCAGCTGCACGTCTACGCCGCTGCCCGCGAGCAGCCGCTCCAGCGTCGCCGCATGCTGCCGCGCAAGCAATTCCGTGGGCGCCATGAGCGCCGCCTGATACCGCTCGGGGCGGCCGTCGGCTCGCAGGAGTGGCCCGCCCCCCTCCTCAGCCTTCACCGTCGTGCCCACGGCGGCGAGCATCGCATAGACGGCCAATGCGGTCTTGCCGCTGCCCACGTCCCCCTGCAGTAGCCGGTTCATCGGCTCGGCCAGTCCGATGTCGGCAGCAATCTCGCCGCAGACCCGGCGTTGGGCGGGGGTGAACTCGAACGGAAACCGCGCCCGGATCCGGCTGTCGAGCCGGGTATCGACCGGCAGCGGCGGCGCGGCCCGCTGCTCCCGCTGTTGCCGGCGGTGCATCCGCAGCGCCAACTGGAGCATGAACAACTCCTGGTAGACGAACCGGCGCCGGGCCGCGTCGATCATCTCCCGGCTCGACGGGCAGTGGATCTCACGGATGGCCCGCGCGATTGGCAGCAGCGACTTCCCGGCCAGCATCGATTCGGGCAGCGCCTCCGGCCAGGCGTCGGCGGCATGATCGAGCGCGGCCCGCACGGCCGCCCGCACGTGCGACTGCAGTACGCCCTCGGCCAACGGATAGACGGCGAGCCATTCCGAGGCATGGGCCGCTTCACCCTCCGCGAGCCAGCGGACCTCCGGATGGGCGAACTCCCAGATCGTGCCGCTGGACCGGGGCTGGCCGGCGATCACGACCCGCATGCCCACGGCGAACCGCTTCGACATGAAGGGCATGTTGAACCACATGGCCCGCACCGGGCCGTCGGCACACGCGATCGAGACGGTGAGTACGGCCCGTCCCCCGAACGTCGTGCGGGTCGCGACGCCAGTCACGGCACCGGCGAGCGAGGCATGCTCCCCCTCGACGAGGCCGGCCACCGTATGGGTGCCGGAGAAGTCGCGGTAGTCCCGCGGAAAGTGCAGCAGCGCGTCGCGGGCCGTGACGAGCCCCAGCTTGACGAGCTTTTCCGCCCGCGTCGTGCCCACGCCGGGCAGCCGCTCGAGCGGCATCATGAGCGGTGCGGGGGGCGCCGGAGGCGGGGGCGATTCCATGCGAGCAGTGTATCGGCCCGGGTCGGAGAACCGCTCAGTCGCGGCCTTGGAGCTTCTTGTAGGCGGCGACGGCGAGCTGGTCGCACCGCTCGTTCTCCGGGTGACCGCTGTGGCCGGCCACGTGCGTAAAGCGGACGGTGTGGGCGGCGGCGAGGCGGTCGAGTTCCCGCCACAGGTCCTCGTTCTTCACCGGCACGAGCCGCCCCTTTTCCTTTCGCTTCCAGCCCTGTTGCTTCCACTTCGGCACCCACTCCGCCAGACCGGTGCCCACGTAGACGCTATCGGTGACGAGCGATACCACCGTCGACCGCTTGAGCTGCTTGAGCCCCTCGACGACGGCCGTCAGCTCCATGCGGTTGTTGGTCGTCTGCGGCTCGGCGCCGCTGGCGACTGACTCCTTGCCGCTGACCGGATGCCGGAGAATGTAGGCCCAGCCCCCCGGGCCGGGATTGCCACTGCAGGCGCCGTCGGTGAACAGCTCGACTTCGATTCCCTTCGATTCCTGCGGCATGGATACCCTTTCCCCCCTCGTGTCAGGCGATCTCGCGGCCTGCGGCCACCGCCGCCTCGCCCATGGTTCCATCGGCCGAGAGCCGCAACGGCAGCCGCACCGTGAACCGGCTGCCCCGCCCCAGCTGGCTCTCGACGGTCACGTCGCCTCCCAACAGCCGGCAGAGCTCGCGGACGATCGACAGACCGAGGCCCGTGCCGGAGAACTCGCGGGTCATCGCATCGTCGCCCTGCTGAAACACCCGGCCCTGTCGAAACTTCTCGAAGATCGCCTGCTGCTCCTCGGCAGCGATGCCGACCCCGGTATCGACCACCTCGAGCAAGAAATCCTCGGCTGTGGTGTCGGGGTCGATGCGGGCCACGACCTCCACCCGCCCCCCTTCCGGCGTGAATTTCACCGCGTTCGAGAGCAGGTTGGCGAGGATCTGCTGCACCTTCGCCTGATCCTGCTCGACCGCCTCGAGACCGGCGCCGACATCGAAGCTCACGTCGATCCGTTTGCGCTCGGCAAGCGGCCGCACCATGTCGCACTGGGCCGACACCGCCGACGCCAGGTTGAAGACGACTGGCCGGATCTCCATCTTGCCCGCCTCGATCTTCGCCAGGTCGAGGATGTCGTTGATCATCTCCAGGAGCATCCGCCCCGAGGTGCGGATGTTTTCCACGTAGCGGCGCTGCTTGTCGTCGAGCGACTGGATCGCGCCGAGCACGTCGGAGAAGCCGATGATGCTGTTGAGCGGCGTCCGCAGCTCGTGGCTCATCGTGGCGAGGAAGTCTCCCTTGAGCCGGTTCATCTCGTAGAGATTGAGGTTCGCCTGTGCCAACTCGTCCACCTTCTCGTCGAGCGTGGCATTCGTGTGCCGGAGCTCCTCCTGGGAATCGATCAACCCCCGCAGCATGCGGTTGAAGGCCACGCCCAGCTCCTCGAACTCATCGGCGGTGTGGATGTCGGCCCGCGCCTCGACATTCCCGCGTCGAACCTCCTCGCTCACTTCGCGCAGGTGGGCCAGCGGCTTCACGATCACATACCGCACGATGGCGTAGGCCGCCAGCATCGCGAGGAACACGGTCATGATCGCCGTCGCCAGCAGGATCGCCCGGTTCCAATTGATGGCCTTGCGAGTGGCCGCATTGGGCATCACCACCTTCACGACGGCCATCAAGTCGCCTTCCGCATACGCCGCCCCCGGCGTCGCCGTCTCTCCTGCCCCCGTCGCCACCCCCCGGCTCTCGTGACAGATGAGGCAGCTCTTTCGCGCCCGGATCGGCTGGTAGTAGTGGTACTCCGCATTGTCCTCGGTGCGAAACTCGCGATACTCCGTCCCTTTCTCGGTGATGGCAGGGGCTGGCTGACTGCCGAAGTAGTCGAGCACGGCGGCATCGAGCCGGTTGTAGGCCGCCCGCTCGTCCGCCGGCGCCTCGGGGTCGAGCAGTTTCCAGTCGTACCGTTCGCTCTGCAGGATCTTGCCGAGGCTCTCGATCGTGCTCGCGTACTGCTGTTCCTTCTCCAGCGTCTTCCAGTGGTACTGGAGCATGATCGCGTCGACGAGGTGACGGCCGGTCGTCCGCGTCGTCGTGTAGACGAGCTGCTCGGTGCGGCTTCCATACCACCAGAAGCTGCCGGCGATGAGCACGAACAGACAGAGCCCGAACAGGAAGCGGCATTTCCGCTCCAGGCTCGTCGCGCCGAGGATGTCGGTGAGAGATCGGTAGGCCATGACTGATTCAGCCCCGTATCGTACCGCGGCCCGTCGGTGGCAACCAAAGCGGGGAGCCGACTGGCGGTTTGCGTCAACTGGTGTGGGTTCGGGGCTGCCCATGCCCCTCACGAGTCCAACGAAGGGCATCCGAGACGGCCCACGCGACTCACAGCATCTCGACGGGGTCGACGTCGATGATCCAGGCGATGGTGTCGGGGGTCTTGAGGCCGGCGGTGGCGCGGCGGACGAGGTCCCGGAGGGCGGGGCCGTCGGGGCCATGCACCTGCACGTGCCAGCGGAAGCGATCGCGGAGCCGCTCGATGGGGGCCGGGGCCGGGCCGAGGATTCGGATGGCGGCATCGCCCGCCGCTGCGGCCCGCAGGCGGTCGGCGATGTGGCCGGTCCAGTCGGCCGCCGCCCGGTCGTCGAGGCTGCGGACGACGAACCGCACGATGCTGCCGTAGGGTGGATAGAGAAGCGCCTCGCGGACGGGGAGTTCGTTGCGAACGAAGGCCTCGTAGTCGTGCGCCGCGGCGGCGCGGATCGCGGGATGGTCGGGCGTGCTCGTCTGCACGACCACGCGGCCGCCGAGCGGCCCGCGGCCGCTGCGGCCGGCCACCTGCGTGACGAGCTGGCAGGTCCGCTCGGCCGCCCGGAAGTCGGCGAGATGCAGCGCCGCATCGGCGTTCACGACGCCCACGAGCATCACGGCCGGAAAGTCGAGCCCCTTCGCGATCATCTGTGTGCCGACGAGGATGTCGATCCGGCGGTCACGGAAGGCGTCGAGTGTGCGCTCGTGGCTGCCCCGCGACCGCATCGTGTCGGTGTCCATTCGGGCGACGGCGGCATCGGGAAACGTGCCGCGAATCTGCTCCTCGAGCCGCTGCGTGCCCGTGCCCCGATGCACGAGGCCGGGGGCATGGCATTCCGGGCAGTCGGCCGGCAGCCGCGAGACGAGTCCGC
Organism: bacterium; assembly: GCA_029978085.1. Taxonomy (GTDB): domain Bacteria; phylum Planctomycetota; class Planctomycetia; order Pirellulales; family UBA1268; genus QWPN01. The sequence goes on along the minus strand of JAPOJV010000038.1, from coordinate 7,323 downwards.
AGCCGTGGCAGATGCCGCGGTTGCCGGGCTGGTGAAGCGTGAGCGCGAGATCGCACTGCGGACAGCGGACGGTGTGGCCGCAGCCCTGGCATTGCACGTGGGTGGCGAAGCCGCGGCGGTTGAGCAGGAGCATCACCTGCCCGCCGCTCTCCAGCGCCCAGCGGATGCCCGCCGCGAGCCGCGGGCTCACCGCCCCCTTGCTGCGGCTTGACCGGTCCCGCAGATCGACCGTGATCACGGCCGGCAGCTGCGAGCCGCCGACTCTCCCCGGCAGTCGGCACATCCGCCAGTCACCGGCGAGGCACCGGGCGAATGTCTCGAGCGACGGCGTGGCCGAGCCGAGCACGAGCGGCACGTTCTCGGCCCGGGCGATCCACTCGGCCACGTCACGGGCGTGGTACCGCGGCGCGGTGCCCTGCTTGAACGAGCTTTCGTGTTCCTCGTCGATCACGATCAGCCCCAGTCGCGGCGTCGGCGCGAAGACGGCGCTGCGGGCTCCGACCACCACGCCCACGCGACCCGCGGCGATCTCACGCCACTGGGCATGCCGCTCCGCGGGCGTGAGGTGGCTGTGCAGCACGGCCACGGCACCGAACCGGGCGCGAAACCGGTCGCAGGTCTGCGGCGTGAGACTGATCTCCGGCACGAGCACGATCGCCTGCCGGCCGTAGGTGATCGTCTCCTCCACGGCCTGGAGATAAACCTCCGTCTTGCCGCTGCCCGTCACGCCGAAGAGCACGACCGTCTCGTGCCGCGCCTCCCGCATCGGCCGCCGGATCGCCTCGAGCGCGTCGGCCTGGGCGGGAGAGAGTTCGTCCGGCCGGTCATGGTTCACCCGCGGCCGCTCCACTGCCGCAGCCTGCCGTGGCCGCTCGACCTCGCCAGCGGCTGCAAGCAGGCCGAGCTTCACGAGCCGATGCACGACGGCCCGGCTCGCACCCGTCGCCTCGGCCAGCGCGTCGGCGGTCTGCGGCTGCGTGGCGGCGGCGAGCACCTTGGCCTGGGCGGGCGTCGGTTTCCGAGCGGGCAGCGCCCCCGTCGCCACCAGGAGCGGCGCGACCCGCACCTTCCGCGAGAGTCGCACACCGGCAGGGAGCACGGCCTCCAGCACCTCGCCCCACCGGGCCATCCATCGCTCCGCCATCCAGGCCGTCAGCTCGAGCATCCTGCGGGAGAGCAGCGGCTGTTCGTCCTCAACTCCGGCCACGCTCTTGAGCGGTGTCTGGGGCAACTCGCCATGCCGCACCGCCACGCAGTAGGCGAGCCGCAGCCGATTCGCACGACCCAGCGGCACCCGCACCCTGCGGCCCGGTTCGACGTCGCCCGCGAGCTGCTCCGGCACGAGGTAGTCGAGCGGCTTGTCGACGCCGTCGGGCAGCACGACGGTCGCCACCGTGCCGCGGCGGTCATCATCCTCGACCCATTGCGGGCGACTCTCGAACAGCTCACGCTGGCCCGTATGCTGGTGCGACATGGGTGCGATTAGAGCAACGCCCCTGCGGGAGACCAAGCGATGCGAATCGGCGTGTTCGGCGGCAGCTTCGATCCGGTACACATCGGCCACCTGATCGTCGCGGAATGCTGCCGGGAGCAGGCCCGGCTCGACCGCGTGCTCTTCGTCCCGGCGGCGACGCAGCCGCACAAGCAGGACCGCCAGCTCGCGGCGCCGCACCATCGTCTCGAGATGCTCCGGCTGGCGACGTGCGGCCACGACGCCTTCGAGGTCTCGACCGCCGAGACCGACCGCGGCGGCGTGAGCTACACGGTGGACACGCTCGCCACGCTGGCCGCCACGCATCCCGGCGACACGCTCTGCCTGATCCTCGGCCCCGACGCGTTGGCCGGCCTTCCCACCTGGCGGGCGCCGGAACGGATCGTGGCGGCCGCCGAGATCATCGCCGTCGAGCGGGAATCGATCGACGACATCGCCGCGATCGTCACCGAGCCGAGGCTCGCGGCGCTGCTCGGCCCGACTCATGCGGCACGGATCGCAGCAACGCGAGTACGTGCACCCGCGATCGGCATCCGGGCCAGCGACCTGCGGTCAGCGATCGCCGCCGGCCACAGCATCCGCTACCGAACGCCGCGGGCCGTCGAGCGCTCCATCGAGTCGCACAGGCTCTCCGCCCGCCAATGAGTCGGGCGTCAGGGGTGTCCGTGAAGCCCGAGGCGCGAGCCGAGAGGAATACGCACGGTCTCCATTGACGCCACGCGGATTCCCTCAGCTCGCGCTGCGGGCTTCCAAGCAGAGGTGCCCATGCCCTCTCGGCGGACGCAGAGCAATGAGTTCGGGAGGTGAGGGGTTGCCCATGCCCCGGGAGCCGGCGTATGTCGCCGAGCGGAGGGCAGGGATGCCCGAAGCGAGCGTCCGGCGACGGGGCGTGGGCAGCCCCTCACCGGCGCCTCACTTCGGCGAACCGAATGCCCGCAGCCGGACCTCGAGCAGCCGGCTCTTGGGCTCGGAGTCGATGCGCGGATCAGCCGCGAGGACTGCCAGCAGTTTGTCGAGCCGCTCGGCGACGCCGTGCTCGAGATTCAAGAGCAGGTGCTGCGTGCCCTGCACGGCACACAGGCCGCCGGGGAGGTCGCCGAGCACCTCCTCGCGGACGACGTAGCCGAGGTCGAGGGCCAGCTGACGGGCCTCCTCGTACAAGCCAAGCGTGTCAGACATGGGAGCGGCCTCGACGCCTGCGACTCAACGGCCCGGCCCGGCCGGGAGCCCGCGCTTCTCGCGACGCTCTTCCATGGCCCGGCGATATTCGACGTAGCGGGCCCGCTGCTCCGGCGTCGTGCGGTCGATCATCGACTTCCGCCATTTGTTGCGATCTTCCTCGGTGCGGCTGCCGCGTGGTCCACGAGTGGCGTTCCCGCCGCTGGCTGGAGCGGCCGCGCGCCCGCCACCCGCGTTGCTCCCGCCGCCGCCACCGCCAAGCGCCGCCATCGCTCCGCGTCCCGCCTCGAACGCCTTCCGCATCATTTCCTCCTGGTCGATCTGGCGGTCGAGTACGGCCAGACGCTGCTGAGGCGGGGCGGTGAAATACTCGTCCATCCGGGCCCGAAATGCCTCGCGAAACATGCTGCCGCCGGATCGCTCGACCTGCTGCCTGAGATTCGGCGGCAAGGCCTCGATCTTGTCGCGGATCTGGCCCATCGAGGCCATGGCAGCCGTCGCCTCGGCCACGGTCTTGGGTCCGCCGGAGGCGGTCATCTTCTGGCGGGCCTCCTCCTGCATCGCCCGGATCTCGAGCACCCGCGGATCGGTGGTGAACCGAATCCAGCCGAGCAGCCACGCGACGAGGAAGGCGAGGAGCGCCAGGCCGCCGAGGACAGCCGCCCACTTTCCGAACGATGAGCCATTTGCGGAATGGGGCCGGGAAAAGGAAGCCGTGCTCATGAATCACCAAGACGCTTTCGCTCAGAGGTTCTCGACGTGGCCATCGAAGTAGAGAAAGTTGCGGGCGCCTTCCGGGGGCGTCCAATTCGGGTCGTCCGGGTCGTTGGGATCGAGTTCGGCACTGCCGAGCAAGGCCGCGTAGCCGGTTGCATGGAACGAGCCGAACTCATAGAGCACCCAGAGCTTCGATGAGGCGAGCGGATTGCCGCTCCGCCGCGACGTCAGCGCCTGCTCGCGGGTTTTGTTCGCCAGCCGCAGGCCCGGGTATTCGTAGCTCGTCCCCTCGTAGGGAATCGACGCGAATTCCTTGGGCCGCTCGGCCTCGGGGATTCGCTCGTAGGCCGCCTTGATCTCGTCGGCCTTGGGACCGGTGCGGACGAAGTAGACCGAGTCCGACGGGCAGCGAAACACCTCACGGGCGTTCTCCGTGAAGGGACCGAGCACGGCGGCGATGCTGGGCCGCACGGGGCGGTCGGGGCGCCAGAACTCGAGTTCGGCACTCGGCAGGCCGGGCGCATCGGGAAACCGCCCCTTCTGCCCGCCTCCCGTCTTGCGGTCGAGGTAGAGCTGGAATGCCAGGCCGATCTGCTTGAGGTTCGACTTGCAGGTCGTTCGCCGCCCCGCCTCGCGCACGGACTGCACCGCCGGCAGGAGCATGCCGATCAAGAGGCCGATGATCGCGATCACGACCAGGAGTTCGACCAGCGTCATGGCAGGGCGGCAGGCGCCGAGGTTCGGTGGCAGGCGGGCCGGGCTGGCTGGCGCTCGTCTGTGGTTCACGGCGGATGCACCCATTGGGAAATCTGGTCGGGCGTGGCGGGCATCGCCTGCCGGAAAGTTGAACGGTCGAGACGCCGGAACGGCTCGCTGCCCTCGATTGTACAGACGCTGAGATCCTGGCGACGATACCCACTTCGCGGCGTAAGTCTCGACAAAGCAAGCAGTTCGGCTGCGCGGACTGGGGAAAAGGCCCCGGTCATCTCAAATCTGACCTTGGGGCGATCCGTTCCGCCGGGGCGGTTCTCACCGGAACGGGCATCTTATGGACGGCCACCACATCCAGCGACAACTCGACGCCGAGCGGGCGCGGCACGCGGCGGAAGTTGCGGCCCTCCGAAGCCAGCTGCTCGAGGCCCGCAAGCTGGCCACGCTCGGCGAACTGCTCGGCACGACCACCCACGAGTTCAACAACGCCCTCACCACGATCCTCAACTACGCCCGTTTGGGCCTGCGGCACGGCGACCAGCCCACCCGCGACAAGGCCCTGGAGCGAATCCTTTCGGCCGGCACGCGGGCGGCCAAGATCACGGCCAGCGTGCTGTCGATGAGCCGCAATCGCTCGACCCGCTTCGAACCGGTCGACATGGGACAACTCGTGGACGAGGTGCTCGTGCTCCTCGAGCGGGAGATGATCAAGTACCGCGTGCAGGTCGAGCGGGAGTTCACGGCCGTGCCCCGCGTGTCGGCCAATCCGAGCCAGCTGCAGCAGGTGCTGCTCAACCTGCTCGTCAACGCCCGCCAGGCCATGCCCACGGGCGGCCGGCTCATCCTCCGGATCGCCCACGACGAGGCGACCGGCCTCGTCGATCTCACCGTCCGCGACACGGGCTGCGGCATGACGCCCGAGGTGATGCGGCGGATGTTCGACCCTCACTTCACCACGAAGTCGGGCCCCGACGCGACCGGCAAGGGGGGCAGCGGCCTCGGCCTCGCCACCTGCCGTGAGATCGTGGAAGCCCATCGCGGCCGAATCCGCGTGGAGAGCGCCCCGGGCCGCGGCACGGCGATCACGATCCGCCTGCCGATGCTCCAGGCCGCCGAACGCCGCGGCGCGTAGGGGCAACCCACTACGCCGTGAGGGGCTGCCCGTGCCCCAGGAGCCGGCGTATGCCGCCGAGCGCAGGCAGGATGCCGAAGCGAAGGCGGCATCCGAGCGAGTGAAGAACAGGATGTTCGAAGCGAGCGTCCGGCTCTCGGGGCATGGGCAGCCCCGAACCCACGCAACTGGAGGTTGTCCCGCGGAGGAATAGACGGGCCTGCGGTGCCCAGGCCGTGGGCCGCATGCGGAGCATGCGGACTACGGGATACCGCCGCTGAGCCTTACGCGCTCTTCGGACGGGCCTCTCGGAGCGGCACGACGGGCTCCACGCCCTCGACGTTCCGTTCGTTGATCACGTAGGTGCTGCCCTGGTGATCGGGCAGGTCGAACATGATGTCGAGCATCGTGTCCTCCATGATCGACCGCAGGCCGCGGGCGCCCGTGTCCTTCTTCATCGCCCTGCGGGCGATCGCCACGAGGGCCTCGTCGGTGAACTCGAGCTGGCAGTTCTCCAGCCCGAACATCTTTTGATACTGCTTGACGAGGGCGTTCTTCGGATCCTTCAGCACCTTCACGAGCGCCTGCTCATCCAGCGGCTGGAGCGAGGAGATCACCGGCAGACGGCCGACCAACTCGGGGATCAGGCCGAACTCGAGGATGTCGTCGGAGTCGACCTGCGGAAGCAGCTCGGCCAGCGTGGCGTCACCGCGATGGCCGGTGGGCTGACCGAAGCCGATCGTCCGCTTGCCCAGCCGCTTGGCGATGATCTTGTCGATGCCGACGAACGTCCCGCCACAGATGAAGAGGATGTTCGACGTGTCGATCTGGATGTACTGCTGCTCGGGATGCTTCCGGCCGCCCTGCGGCGGCACGTTGGCAACCGTGCCCTCGAGCATCTTGAGGAGGGCCTGCTGCACCCCCTCGCCCGACACGTCGCGGGTGATCGAGACGTTTTGGCTCGTCTTCCCGATCTTGTCGATCTCGTCGATGTAGAGCACGCCCCGCTGGGCCGCTTCGATGTCGAAATCGGCGGCATTGAGCAGCTTAAGGAGGAGGTTCTCCACGTCCTCGCCCACGTATCCCGCCTCGGTGAGCGTCGTCGCGTCGCCGATCGCGAAGGGCACGTCGAGGATGCGGGCCAGCGTGCGGGCCAGGAGCGTCTTGCCGGAGCCGGTGGGCCCGAGCAGGAGGATGTTCGACTTATCAACCTCGACGTCGCTCCCCTCGCTGCCGAGATTGAGCCGCTTGTAATGGGTATGCACGGCGACCGCGAGCACCCGCTTGGCGTGGTGCTGGCCGATCACGTATTGGTCGAGATGCTTGACGATCTCCCGGGGCGACGGGATCGCGGTGAAGAGCTGCTTGCTCGTGCCGCGCCGCCGCTTCTCCTGCTCGAGAATCGACTGGCAGAGTTCGATGCACTCGCCACAGATATAGACGTCGCCCGGGCCCTCCACGAGCGGCCCCACGTCGCGATAGCTCTTGCGACAGAACGAACAGAAGGCGTTCTTCTTGGTCGTCCCGCCGGCACCGCGCCGTCCGAGGCCGCCGCCGACGTCTTTCCCTGCTGGCATGAATTACTCCCTCCCGTGTTCCGGCCCGGCCGCATCGGCGGGCGTCCGTTGCCGGTCGCCGATGGCGGGTACGCCGCCCCGCAACCGCGGTTCGACGAGCGTTCTTATCTTTCGGTATTCCTCTTCGCTCAGCACACCCTCATCCCGGAGATTTTTGTAGTCCGAAAGGGTCTTTGCCCAATCGCCACGATCGTCACCTGACTTCAGCCACCACCCTCGGATTCCCACGACCGCACCGACCCCGGCTGCCACGAGCAGAGTGAGGATCGCGAGGCTGACGAGGAGCGACGGCACTGGCATCGACGGCAAAATGCCGGTTCCTGGCGGCGACAGGGGCCGCATCGATCGGAGCATCGTGTGCGAGAGCCATCCGACACCAGGCCGTTTCGGCACCGATCCCGAGATTATGCCAGCCACCCGAGCGGCCAGTCCACATTCCGTCGACTTCCCAGCTTGCCACCCTCGCCTCGCCCTACTCGGCAGACGATCCGGATAGGGCAATCCGGGCCGTCGATTCCGATTCTGCGGAAAATGAG
>JAPOJV010000242.1 GCA_029978085.1 bacterium | reverse complement strand
GCACTGGATGCAGCGGCCGCAGTAGTCGCCGATGTCGGCCGGCCGGCGGATGTCGACCTGGCTGGCGGGCAGGAACACGTTCACGCCCGAGATGTCGACGAGCAGGCCGCCCTTGATCTTGCGGGTGACGAAGCCGGTGACCACGTCGTTCTCGTGGACGCTCTCCATCACGCGGAGCCAGTCCTCGATCCGGCGGGCCTTCCGCTTCGAGAGCGTGATCAGGCCGCGCTGCTCCTCGAGCTGGCCATCCTCGAACTCCTCGAGCAGCACCTTCACGGTGTCGCCGATCTGCGGCGGGGGCTCGGTCTCGTCCCACTCGTTCCGCGGGATGTGGCCCTCGCTCTTGTAGCCCACGTCGACGAGCACGAACTCGTCGTCGACCCGCAGAATCTTGCCCTCGATCACCGCGTTCACCGCGAGCGTCGAACCGCCTCCGACCGAGTAGTCTTCGACCGCCGTCGCGCCCATCGCGAGGTCGATCTCCTGGTCCAGTTCGTCGCCAAATTCAAGTTCGCGGATGAGGTTGCGGTTGACCATGCGTAAGAGGGGGTTCCCAGAGGTGAGGCTGGAAAATTGGGGTTGGAGGAACGGGATGTGCGGGCCACGAAAAAGTCGAGCCCCGGAGTGTAGCAGCGGCCCCGAACCCGAACAATTGCGGCCGTTTTCCCCGCCGCCCCAGCCTGCCCCACCCGCAGGCCGGCCGCCACGGCCATCCCAGCCCCACCCAACGGCCGATGCCTGTGGAAGAGGACGTCAATGCTCAGAGCCTGGCTCACACTCGTCGCCGTCGTGGTCGCCTGTCCGGCGCGGGGGCAGTTTCTCGACACCCCGCCAGCGACGGCGTCGGGCCCCGCGCTCGGCGACGTCCGAACGCTGAAGTATCGGGTCGGCGTCGAGGTGACCGCGGCCGACGGCCCGTGCCGCGGGATCTATGCCTCGCTGCCGGTGCCGGCTGGCTGGCCTGAGCAGAAGGTGCGGGTGGTCGCCGAAGACGTCTCGCCAAGCGTGAAGGGCCCGACCTACCGGATGCTCGACAACGGCGTGCGGCAGATGATCGTGGAGATTCCCACGCTCGCAACCGGCGACACGGCCCGCGCGGTGATCACATTCGAACTGGAGCGGGCGGCCCTCGTCGCGCCGAACGACACCGCCGGCCTGAGGATTCCCGAGAAGCCGAGCCGTGATCTGCGGCCGTTCCTTGGCACGAGCCCATACATCGAATCGCGGCACACCAAGATCGTGAAGCTCGCAAAGGACGCGGGAACGGGCCTCGACGGCTGGAAGAAGGTGGAGGCTCTGTACGACACCTGCCGCGCGAAGGTGGAGTATCGCAATGGCGACCTCAAGGGGGCTGCCCGTGCGCTCGCCGACGGCCATGGCGACTGCGAGGAGCTGACCTGTCTGTTCATCGCGATGTGCCGCGCCGAAGGCATCCCCGCCCGCACCGTCTGGGTGGAGGGACACTGCTATCCCGAGTTTTATCTCGTGGATGGCACCGGCGCCGGCTGGTGGTTTCCCTGCCAGGCGGCCGGCACGCGAGCCTTCGGCAGCATGCCCGACCAGCTGCCGATCCTGCAGAAGGGGGACAACTTCCGCGACCCCGACCGCCCGGGCAAATCACTGCGGTACGTGTCGGAATTCCTCCGCGGCTCGGCCGTCAACGGCGGCGGCTCGCCGGACGTGACCTGGATCAGGGAGCCCGCGTGAGTCTGTGGGCAAGTCACGCCGTGACTTGTATTCCGGTGTGGCCAAGTCACGCCGTGACTTGTATTCCGGTCACGGCGTGACCGGGCTACCGTGACCGGGCTACCGTGACCGGGCTACCGTGACCGGGCTACTTGCCGGAGGCTACCAGCTCGCGTTCCAGGAACGCGTAGGCCAGCGCGTCCATGAACGCCTTCTGACGGTTGTCGGCGGCGCCGCCGTGGCCCCCTTCTATGTTCTCGTACG
>JAPOJV010000216.1 GCA_029978085.1 bacterium | reverse complement strand
GTCCAACACGAAGCCAACATCCCCGATGCGATCGCGCGAGCGTCCTGGCGACGCCGCCTCTTGCATCGCCGCCCGCCGCTCCCGCAGGGGCACCCCTTGCCACACGGAGGAGTCGCTTCCCGGGTGCTGCAAAAACACAGCCACATATCCCCGACTGGGCCAATGCTCGCGAAGGAAACCGCACGCCTCGCGTGACCCACCAAGCCCATGGCTAAAGAGCACCACCGGCGCGGGCTCCGCGAGCGCAGGCAGCGCCACTAACAGCGGTATCTCGCGATCCCTCGCCGCATCGTGCAGCGACAACCTCTCAACCGCTTCGAGGTCGTTCACAGCCACCAGCGGATCATACGCCCTCGTCACCGCAGCAGGCAGCACGACCAGGCTCGCCACCAGGCAACACCACACAGTGCTTCGTTGTTTCCTCATGGCCCCGGCTCTCCAGTTCAACACCCTCCAATCCCTGCCAGCCGCAACAGTGTACGGCGCGCACCGCCACCCGTGATGCGCCTCCACGCGTTGCCGAAACACCGCGTGGTGTACAACAACGGATAGCCCGGTCAATGGCACTATCGCAACGGTCTTCCGGCTGAAGGACAGCCCTTGGGCAGCGGAGCAGCGTGATTGGGCGTTTCGGACATCAGGAGGCGGTTCGCCAAAACGCCGCGCATTCCCCTGCGGTGGTGTTTTTCTTGCTTCGGCGCAGACCGCGTCCCAGTTTGCCGTTCCCGGGGCTTCGGCGGCTGGCGGCCGGCATCGGTCAGAGCCTGTTGATGTCGATCGTGGGCAGCTCGTCGGGCGACGCTTGAAAGATTGCCCGGTCGTCGTGTGCCTGCACGAGCTCGCCCCAGTCGGTGGGCGGGCCCCGTGCCGGCAAAAGAGGAGGCGGTTCGAGCGGTTCACCAAGGTGGGTCAGGATCCTCCGGATCGGCGCCGGTTCCGTGATGAACGCGATCAGTCGGATGTCGCCGCCGCACGCTGGGCACTCCAGCGGAAACTCCTCGCCCACCCGGGCCATGAGCTTGGCCCAGGCAATCCGTGAGGTGTCGTGCGAGCGGGGCCTTTGATGTTCGTGACTGGAGTCGCAGCAGCCTCCCGTGCCGTGCCCGTCAGTCGCGTGCCCGTCCGCCGCGGCCTCTCGCCGCTTGCCGATGTTGCCGATCGCGAGCGCCGTGACGGCCCGCCTCAGCCTGTGGTTCGGCGCAAACACCCCGTGGTAGCGATGCCGGTGCTTCCGCGGTGGCGGCACGAGATCGGCCAGCCTGTCGAGGAACTCAAACGGCGTGAGTTCGACGACGCCATTGGCCCCCGGCCGCGTGGACTTGCGGCCGCGGCCCGAGCCGACCCAGTTGGCGGCTTTGTGTCTGGGCAGCACGTAGCGGATGCGGGCGATCCGGCCGTCTAGGCCGCGAGTCACAGAGAGCCGCTCGAGGGCGAAGGGAGGCCGGGCACAGTATCTCAGCAAGTGTTCGAGGCTCTGAAAATAGCTCGGCACGTCGCGGTCGATGAGTGTGATCCGGACACTTGCATCGACCGAAAAACCGCTGTTCTCCCAGGCGAGCATGTCGGCGGCGGCCGCGGCGTCGATGAGGCCCGCACGCCTGAACCACCGGATCACGCGGCGGCGGACCCGCTCGGTGAGCGCGGCCAGATCGGTCTGGGTGATTGGTCGGGCTGGGATGAACGCTGGCGTGGCGTCGCACCCTGCTTCGGCAGCAGCCGGCACAAAGACCCCGTCGGTCACGCATGTGTGCAGGTGCACGTGGTGGTTGAGCGCCGAACCGAAGCGGTGCAAAAAGGAGATGCCGCCGAGCCGCGGGCGGGAAGCACTCGGCATGTCGGTAGGAGCGGTGACGCCGGAGACCGTGATCAGAGTCCGCTCGATCTCGTCGAGGAAGATTCTCGTGACGGCGGCGACGGCTCGGGGTCGGTCGGCCAGAAAGCCCCGCAATCGCTTCGGAACGGAGATCACCCACTGCCGCACGGGCACCGGCGGGATGACGTGATCGGCGAGGTGCGCCGCCGTCTGTGCCATGTGCCTGCCGTTGCAGGACGGGCAGACGCCGCGGCCCTTGCAGGAGAAGGCCACGACGAATCCCTGGCCGCAGCCCGTGCACCGGCCGTGGGCGAAGCCGAAGCAGAGGAGCCCGCACTGGAGATAGCCGCGAAGCTCCTCCTCGACATAGCCCGACACGGGCCGCTCGGCAGCTTGCCGCCACTCAAGCCAGCTCTCGAGGTTCTCGGAGATAATCCTGTGGAGCGGCGTCTTCTCGGGCCGGCGACGCTCGTAGCGGCGGGACGCCGCGGGACCGCCGTGCGGGCGGCGTCGGATTCGCGCGGGAAACCCTGTGACCGCGGCGACCATGAGCGGACCGGCAGGTGGACGGCGGGAGTAAACGGCCGTACACTATCCGCGGGACGGAGCGGTTCGCCACCAGCCGATCGCGTGAGCGCACACCAGCACCATCCGCCCCACGAAGCGAATCGTGGGCATGCCCGGTCGAGCGGCGATGGGCGTCCTCCGGGAGAGCATCGCGGAGGCGATGCAAGCGAAGGTGAACGAGTCACCGAGCATCAAGAGCAAGATGGACGATGTGGCCGAGGCGGTGGCGGCCGTGAAGCGGGACCTGATCGGCGAGCTGCCGAAGATGCGGCGGGCCGGCCTGACCGATGTCAGCGACCTCGCGGTCTCGGTGAACAGCGTGAAGCCAGTCTCGGAGCCGCTCTAAGTCGCCGTTCGCTCAGCGAGAGGGGATCGGCGTGTGGATCGTGGGGCAGGTCACCGTCTTCACGAAACGCCACAAGTGAGGCGAACACCGCCTCCTCACATTCGGCGAGCGTGCCGTGACACTGCCCGCCGCCAAAGAGCTCGGCCGTGTATTCATCATCGTGATCGGTCGCCGCGATCCAGGCGAGGCCGTCGCACTCATACACATAGCCCGGACCGTCAGGAACCAGGCCTTCAATGCCGGCTGCAGCGGCGATGTCGTCAGTCCAGCGGCGAGTCGCAACAAAGTCGGAAAGCGTCACGGCAGTCCTCCGTGACGTAGCCGCCGAGCGGCTGGGTCGATGGGATCCGTGGCTCTGATGAACCGTCGGGTGACCTTGGTACGGGTATCATTGGAAATGGTTCGCGGCGGAACGATAGCCCGGTCAATGGAACGTCCGCAACGAGCCCCGAGGTCATGAGTGGCTCGTGAGCAGGTAAGGTGGGCTCACCCATCCC
>JAPOJV010000093.1 GCA_029978085.1 bacterium | reverse complement strand
CGATGAGTCGCAGCCGCAGAACGGGGTCACGTATCTGCCGCCGCCGTATCGGCCGGATGCGCCGTTGGAGAAGGCTGGGGCGGCGGCTCGCTAGTATCGCATTCGACTGGTGGAGAATCCGGCTCGGGGGCGGTACAAGTCTCGTCGCGGTGGACCTCGAAGACTCGGTCCAAGGCTCCTCGAGCTTGCACCGACCCCCTCGCCTCGCGTTTTGGTTGTCGATGTGTGTGTTTGGGTTTTCTGGTTGTGGAGGTTCTGATGCGTTGTGCTCGCTTGTTCGTCGCGCTCGCTGCGCTGGGTCTCCAGTCGGTTTCTGCAGCCGACCTGCGGCCGAGTTGGGAGTGCCTGCCTGCCGAGACGGTGGCGGTCGTGCGGCTGCCCAAGCCGGCGGCGTTCCTCGAGGCGGCGCGGAAGCAGACGCGGTTCGGGGCCGTCGCACTCTCGCCCGAGCGGATGCAGAAAGCCTGGGAACTGATCGCGCCGCGGCTCTGGTCGGCCGACGATGCACAGGCCGAGGCCGAGGCCGGCACGGCGCGGCTCGATGAGCTGCTCGGTCGCTACGGACTGACCATGGCCGATGTCTCCGCGAGCTTCGCCGGTGATGCCGGGATGGCACTCGTCGTGAAGACCCGCGGCGACGGGCTGCCGCCGCTGGCGCTCCTCGTCACGTGGATCGAGCCCGGCGCGGATTCGGCCGGACGGCTGCTGGCCGCTGTCAAGCAGGCTGCGGAAGAGAATGCGGCGGAGGGCGACGAGCCCGGAGTCCGGCGGATCGACGTGACGATGGCCGGCCACGACGTCGTGTGGCTCGCGCAGCCCGTCATGCGCCGCGAGATCTCGATCACGGTCGATGGCGAGCCCACCCCGGAAAAGATCCGTGAGGCCCGCACACAGGCCGAGGCCAAGGCCCGTACCACGAAGCCCGTGCAGACAGGTCTCACTCATGCGTTCTGCACCGTCATCGGCGACCGCCTGCTCATGTGCCAGACGCTGCCAACGGCCAATCCGGCTGGCGTGAAGGTGGGCGTCGGCGCGAATGGACAGATGCGGCTGCAGATGGCCACGACGGTGCCGCAGGGACCGCGCGACTTCGAGAAGGAGAGTGGTGGCGACGAGGCCCGCGGCATCTTCGAGCAGTTCCTGGCCGCACATGCCACGGCGGACGAATCACCGCTCACCGCCATGATGCAGACGCCTGGGCTTCAGGAGTCGCTGCCGGATGGCCTCACGCTGCTCGACGTGATGCTCGATCTCGGCAGCCTGACCGACCGGCTGGGTGCCGGCTTCGTTGGGGCCGCCCAGGGGCTGGCTGCTGCTGGTATCGACGGCCTGGGGCCACTCGCCTGGCGGCATACGCTCGATGGCGATGTCTACCGGCAGGGAATGTTCATCGCCCTGCCGGCTCCGCGGAGCGGCGCCATGCGGATTCTCGAACAGGACGCCGACGCCGCAGAGGTTCCCCCGTTCGTGACGAGCGAGGCGGTCGATCTGACCCAGATCTCGCTCGATCTCGGACAGGCCTACAAGACAATCCGCGAGATTGCCGTCGCCCAAGGGGGCGAGGAAATGGCCAACATGTTCACTGCGGCCGAGATGCAGGCCCAGGGCTGGCTGGGGCTCGACCTGCCGGACCTGCTCTCGGCCTTCGGCACGCGGCACTGGGTCGTCGCCTACCCGCCGCAGGTGGCGGCCGCGCTCGCCGAGGCCCGCAAGGACCGGGCGGAGCCGGGGCCGCTCGCCGGCATGCCCACGGCCGATCGGCTGGCGATCGTCTGGCAGGTCACGGACGAGGCGCCGTTCCAGAAGATGCTGCAGCGGCTCGCCCCGCTGGCCCAGACGGAGGTCATCGAGGAACAGGGCTTCCGCGGCATTCGCATGCCCAACGGCCCGGCGGTGTTCGCCGGCCAGCGGCATCTCGTCGTCGCGATCGGGGAGGACTCGCTGGAGAAGACGCTCGCCGCGATCCGCACGCCTCCGGCCGGCGAGGCCTCGCTTCGCGAGAGCGCTGCGGTCACGCGGGCGGCCGCGCTGCTGCCTCCGGCGCCGGCGCGGATGTTCTCGATCGGTGATGCGACGCACACCGGCGGCACGCTCGGTCTCGTTCGCGAGATCCTCTCCGGGCTGGAAGCCGGCGATGTCACGCCTGCCTACCGGGAGTTGTTCGAGAAGCTCCGCCCACTGCTCCCCTCGGCCGCCGACATGGAGGGCATGTTCGGCGTGAGCACGTCGATCCTGGAAACAACCGACAACGGCCTCTCCTACCGGTCCGCCTGGGAACTCCCCGCGGCGCAGTAGGCATGTCACTCCGTGACGGGCTGGGTGTTGCCCGTTGCCACCGTGGGCATGTCACGCCGTGACATGCTGCACGTTTTCCGGTCACGGCGTGACCGGGCCACCGAATTCCTACGGAAACGACGCCGGCACGACGCCTGACCGTGCCGCCGGTGGCATCTGACGGCTGCCAGCCCGTGGTGTGGCAAGCTCGGCGGCCTCCGCCTTCGTGATCTGCGACGGCGGCACTCCCGGTGCGGGCGGGCCGCCGCGCGGCCGCGTGGGCGACTGGCTCGTGCCCACCAGCAGGTTGTCGATCGCCGCCGCCTCGCGGAGGTGCGTGAAGTGGCGGGCCATCTCGATCCGCTGCTTCTTCTCGAAGATGTCGGCGTGCAGTTCGCCGCGGGCCTCCTCGGGCGACACCTGCGCCGGGGCCGTGAAGCCCTCGCAGAAGATCACCATGAAGCGATCGGCCACCTGCACGACGCCCGAAAGCTCGCCCGGCTTGAGCGCGAAGGCCTCCCGCTCGAGCGCCGGCTGGCCGCCCCAGCGGCGGATCGGCGGCACCTCGCCGCGGAGCGACTTCGTCGTCGGATCGACCGAGTACTGCTCCGCCAGGGCCCCGATGTGGTCGGCCGACGGGTTCTGGCGGGCGAGCTGCCACACCTCCTGCGCCCGCCGCTGATTGTCGAGCACGATGATCCGGCAGCGGGCCCGCGGGCCGAAGGTCGCGGCGTAGGCCTTGTCGAGGTCGTCCTGCGTGACGGGCACACTCCCCACGAGCTTTTTGAGGGCGACGGTCGGCCAGACCACGTCTTCGAGGTAGTGCCGCAGCGGAATCTTCTCCTCGCGGGTCACGCGGGCGAGCCAGGCCTGCACGTCGGGCGTACCGTCGGCCTTCGTGAAGCCCATCGACTCGGCTGCCCGGGCGATCTCGGCGTCGATGTCCGCCTGCAGCACCTGCTGCTTCTGGCTGGCGATCGCCTGCTCGAGCAGTTTCCGTGAAATGAGCACCTCGAGCACGTCGCGGCCGTGGCGCTCCACGCACACGTCGCGCACGCGGTCGACCGGAATCGCCTCGCCGTTCACGCGGGCGGCCACCCCCGGCGCGGCTGCGGCCTTCGCCGGGTCGTTGAGCACGTTCTCCACGGTCGACGCATCCTGGAGCTGCTTGAACACATCGCTCGACGCCTGACGGCTCTTCCGCTCGCGGATCTCTTCGGCAAGCCGCGGCCGCACGTCGGCGAGCTTCACGGTGTCGGCGGGGAGATGCCCTTCGCACTTGAGTACGATGAACTGGTCGGCCACCTGCACCACCGGCGAGATCTCGCCGTCGCGGAGCCGGAAGGCGGCCTGATCGAAGGCCGGGTCGCCGGAGTGCGGCCGGATCGGCTGCACCCAGCCGTTGGCACTCGCGCTGGCCACGTCGACCGAGTGCTGCCGGGCGAGTGCCGGAAAATCGTCGGGGGCCGCCAGCGCCTTGGCCCGCAGCGACTCCGCCTCAGCCTTCGTCCGAGCCACGATGATCCGCGCCTTCACGGCCGGGCCGAACTGCTTCTCGTACGCCGTCTGCAGCTCCTCGGGCGTGGGCTCGAGGGCGGCGCTCGCCAGCCGCCGGAGGGCGAGCGTGGGCCAGAGGATGTCGTCGGTGTACTGCTTCGGGCTCACGCCCCGCTCCTGCTGGATCAGTTCGAGGAACTTGTCACGCGGCACGCTGAACCGCCGCGACATCACCTCGATCTCGGTGTCGACGTCCTGTGGCGTCACGGTCACACCGGCCCGCCGGCAGGCCTGCTCGATGATCACGCGATTCACCATCGTCTCGACCACGCTCGCGCCGTGGCGGCTGAGGCATTCCGCGGCGAGCTGGTCGGCGGTCACCTCGGCGCCGTTGACGAGCGCGATCGGGCGGGCGCCGGGAGGCAGTTCAGCCGGCGGCGCAGCTGTCGTGCCGCGGCCAACGGCAGCGGGGGGGGCGGCCTCGGAGTGCGGCGTCGGCGTCGCGAGCCGCCAGGCCAGGCAGCCCCCGACCACGATCACCGCCGCCCCGATCTCGCGCACGCGGCGCCCGCGAAGCCACTCGAGCTTCATCACATCATCCTCCATGGCTGTCTCATTGCCTTCCCGATCCGTGGCAAGGCACGCTGATCATGGAAGACCGGGTGTTTTGGATCAACCGCGGTTCCGCCGTCGCCACACCGGATGGAATTGCCCAGTCACCCCAGCCTCGCGTACCCTCGCAGGCCCCGAAAGAAAGCTCCCATGTCGAATCACTCGGAACCCGACGTCCCCGCCTGCCTCGCCACGCTCGGCCTGCGGCCGCCGCTGACGCTCGAAGACGTCAAGCAGGCTTACCTCGCCAAGGCGATGGCGATGCATCCCGATCGCGGCGGTGATCCCGCCGAGTTCGTGAAGCTGCAGGCGGCCTTTGAAGAGGCCAACGACTACGTGAAGTTCAAGGCCAGCAAGCTGGAATGGCTGGCGTCGAAGATCGAGGCCTACGCCCAGCAGCAGGAGGTGGCCACGGAAACGATCGAGCGCGGCGGCGAGATCGAAATGGAGGAGACCGACTGGCTGCGGAAGTCGTTCGGCGAGGATTTCGGACACGTGGCCGACAAACTCGTGACCGTGCGGCTGCGGAATCCGGCGGCCGACGACGTGTTCGCCATCCTGCTCGGATTCCGGGCCGACTCACTCAAGGACCTCGCCACACTCGACCTCGCCGGCGGCTCACTCACCGACGAAGGGCTCTTGCAGCTGAAGGAGCTCAAGGGCCTCCGGCATCTCGACCTGCGGGGCACGCAGGTGGGCAAGCTCGGCGCCGAGGCGGCCGGCTGGTTCGAGCGGCTCGAGTTCCTCGGCCTGCCGAAGGGCTCGGTCGGCATGCTCGGTCGGCTCGCCATGCCGCGCCGGGTCAAGCTCGAACTCGGGTGAGGTGGGCATGTCGCGCCGCGACATGCTGCGCGTTTTCCGGTCACGGCGTGACCGGGCTGCATGACCGGGCCACTGCGCCCCGTCACTCCGGAAACAGCCGCGTCGAGAGGTACCGCTCGCCAAGATCGGGCAGCACCACCACTACCATTTTTCCGGCGTTCTCGGGCCGGCGGGCCACCTGAAGCGCGCCCCAGGCCGCGGCTCCGCAGCTGATGCCGCACATCAGCCCCTCGCGTTTGGCCATCTGCCGGGCGGTCTCCATCGCATCCTCGTCATCGACGCGGATCACCTCGTCGATGACGTTCAGGTTGAGGATGTCGGGAATGAAGCCGGCGCCGATGCCCTGGATCGTGTGGCGGCCCGGCTTGATCGGCTGGCCGGAGAGCTTCTGGGTGATCACGGGACTGTTGGCCGGCTCCACGGCCACGACCTTCACGTCGGGCTTCTTCTGCTTGAGCACCTCGCCTACGCCGGTGATCGTGCCACCGGTGCCCACGCCGCACACGACGATATCAACCTGCCCGTCGGTGTCGGCCCAGATCTCTTCGGCCGTGGTGCGACGATGCACCTCGGGATTGGCCGGGTTCTTGAACTGCTGCGGCATGAAGAACTGGCTGCTCGAACGGCTGATCTCCTCGGCATGTCGCACGGCGCCGGGCATGCCCTCGGCCGCCGGCGTGAGCACGAGCTCGGCGCCGAGCGCCTTGAGCATCCGCCGTCGCTCCAGGCTCATGCTCTCGGGCATCGTCACGCGGAGCTTGTAGCCGCGGGCGGCGCACACATAGGCCAGGCCGATGCCGGTGTTTCCGCTCGTGGGTTCGATGATGACAGTGTCTGGGCCGATCTGCCCTTCCCGCTCCGCCGTGTCGATCATCGCGCAGGCGATCCGGTCCTTCACGCTCCAGAGCGGATTCATGTTTTCGATCTTGCCGACGACGGTGGCTACACAGCCATCGGTGACCCGGCGGAGAAGCACGAGCGGTGTCCGCCCGATGCACTGCGTGATGTCGTTGCGAACCCCGGACGGCAGCTTCATCGTCACCATGTCGAACTCCTCCTGCGCGCGGTTGTCTCCCGGCCCCGCGGCCGACCGACCGTCATCATCCGCATTATCGGCACAACCGGCCCAAAACTGAAACCGCTCGATCGGCCCTTAGGCCCGCCAATCCGTGACGGGCAGCCCGGTGTGGGCAGGTCACGCCGTGACTTGTTTTCCGGTGTGGGCAAGTCACGCCGTGACTTGTTTTCCGGTGTGGGCAAGTCACGCCGTGACTTGTTTTCCGGTCACGGCGTGACCGGGCTACGGGTGACCGGGCTACGGGTGACCGGGCTACCGGTGACCGGCCGGCCACGCGCGCCCTACGGCAGCCGCTTCACCTTCACGCTGCGGTAGTGCACCTCGCTGCCGGGGTCGTGGGCCTGGATGGCAAAGAGCCCTTCCGAGAGCTTCCGCGTGCCGACCACGCCTTCGGGCTCGACGTATTCGAAGAGCACCTTCCCGTCCACGCCCACGGTGACGGCCTTGCCCTTCACCACGACCTCGAGCGTGAACCACTCGTCGTCTTTGGCAGGGGGCGTGAAGTTCTTCACCACGTTGTAGATGCTGCCGGTCCGCACCGGATCGGCCTGGGAGTTGTTCACCTGCACCTCATAGCCGTGCACAGGCCAGCCCTCCGGCTGGAACTTCGAGTGGATGAAGAAGCCGGAATTTGAGCCGGGCCGCGTCTTCACCTCCGCTTTGAGGTGGAAGTTCTTGAACTCCTCCGGCTTGGCCGCGTCAGCCCCCACGTAGAAGAGGTGGCTCCGCGGGCCGTGGGCCACGATCGCCCCATCGACCACCTTCCAGGCGGAGGGATTCTCGTTCGCCTGCCAACCTGCCAGACTTTTGCCATCGAAGAGCTCGACGAACCCGGCCTCGTCGGCCGTCGCACCGACACAACAGCCGGCCACGAGCCCCACCGCCACCAGTCCTCGAACCCAGCCCGTCCACCCTGCGTACTGCATGACACGTCTCCGCGATTTGGTTCTCGGAAAGGACACCACGATCGACACCGCGACCGCCGTGATCGATGAGCATAGGGGGCCTGTGGCCGCCGTGCCACCAGCGGCCCTGCTTTCGATCGACACCGATGTGTCGCTCGCCGGGGTGCCCGCCCGCGAGACGCTCGTCGTCACGCCCGCCGGGCTCACGGTCGAGGGGAGCGATGGCCCGCTCCGCAGCCTCCCGTGGGCAGGCGTCACGCAGGTCCGCACCACAGCCGGCCTCGGAGGTGGCACACTCCAGGTGCGTGCCGATGACGTCTGGATTGACGTCATCCGCTATTCGAGCAGCCTCGCCACCCGGTTCCACAAAGTGTCACGGGCGGTCGAGCGGGCGAGGGAATCGCTCGTGGCCGGGGAGACCGTCACCCTCGAACTCGACGGCCCGCTCGATCCGCCCCGCTGCGGCAGCTGCGGCCTGCGGCTGGCCACGGCCGACGACTCCTGCCCCCGCTGCCTGCAGAAGGGGCAGATCCTGCGGCGCGTGGGGGAGCTGCTCGCCCCGTATGCCCGCGGCGCGGTGCTGCTCTGCCTGCTCACTTTCCTCGGCGTGGTGGCCGAACTCGTGCCGCCGAAGCTGCAGCAATACATGGTCGATGAGATCCTTTCCGACCGCGCCGGAGCGGCAGCTGGCGACACGCTCCCTGACTTCCGCACGGCCCTGCTCGTCGTCGTGCTCGCGCTCGCCTTCTCCCGCGTGCTGCTCTCCGTGGTGGGCGTGCTGAAGGGGCGGTTGGCCAGCGCGATCGGCACGGGCATTACGGCCACGCTCCGCGAAGAGATGGTGACGAAGCTCCAGAGCCTCTCCGTGGCCTACTACGACCGCCACCAGGTGGGCTCGATGATCAGCCGCGTGGCCCACGACAGCGAGGTACTCCACGGGCTCGTGCAACAGGTGACCGGCGGCTTCCTCCTCCAGATCGTGCAGCTGGTCGCGGTGGGCGGGATGCTCGTCTGGATCAATCCAAAGCTCGCCCTCTACACGCTCATTCCGGTGCCGCTCGTGATCCTCGGCTCGTGGATTTTCTGGCGGCATGTCTACCCGCGTCACTACCGGCTCTGGGATGCCTCCAGCAAGCAGATGACGCGGCTCTCCGGCATGCTCTCGGGCATCCGCGTGGTGAAGGCCTTCGCCCAGGAAGACCGCGAGCGGGAGCGGTTCCACACCGCCAGCGACCATCTCCGCCAGTGGCGGCAATGGGTGGAGCACACCAACACCACCTACTCCGCCGCGATGCAGATCGTCTTCAGCCTCGGCGGCCTGATCGTGTGGTATGTCGGCGGCCGCGACGTGATCGGCGGCAGCATGTCGCTCGGCCAGCTGATCGCGTTCCTCGCCTATCTGGCGATGTTCTACGCGCCGCTCGGCGCGCTTTCGAATTTCACGACCTGGCTCACGAGCTTCCTCTCGGGAAGCAAGCGGGTGCTCGAACTGCTCGACACCCCTGCCCTGATCACCGACCCGGCCCGGCCCGAGCCTTGGCCCGACGTCCGCGGTGAGATCCGGTTCGACAACGTGACCTTCGGCTACGACCGCAACCAGCCGGTGCTGCACGACGTGTCATTCACGGTCGAGCCTGGTGAGATGGTGGGCATCGTGGGCCGCTCGGGCTCCGGCAAATCGACGCTCGTGAGCCTGCTCGCCCGGTTTCACGACGTGCAGGAGGGAAGCATCACGGTCGATGGCCACGACATCCGCGACCTGTCGATGCACGACCTGCGGGAGAAGCTCGGGATCGTGTTCCAGGATTCGTTCCTGTTTCGGGGCACGATCTGGCGGAATCTCTCCTACGGCCGTCCGCAGGCCACGATCGAGGAGGGGCTCACCGCGGCCAAGGCGGCCGGCGCCCACGACTTCCTCTGCCGACAGCCACTGGCCTACGAGACGCTCCTCGGTGAGCACGGTGCCGGCCTCTCCGGCGGTGAGAAGCAGCGGCTGTCGATCGCCCGCACGCTGCTCTACGACCCGCGAATCCTCGTGCTCGACGAGGCCACGAGCAACATCGACGCCGAGGCCGAGAAGGCGATCCAGGAGGCGCTTGCCGTGCTCGTTCGCGGCCGCACCACGATCGCCATCGCCCACCGGCTCTCCACGCTCCGCAACGCCGACCGCATCCTCGCCTTCGATCGGGGCCGGCTCGTCGAGCAAGGCACCCACGCCGAACTGCTCGCGGCCGACGGCCTCTACGCCCGGCTCGTGCGGATTCAGACGCAGGTCTCCAAGCAGCCCACGGTCGACACGCTGCTCGTCGAGGAGAAGACAAGTCCTGCCGCGGAGCCGGCCACCGACGTGGCGCCGGAGGCCGCCCCGCCGACAGCCGCGATCGAGTGGCTCGATCCCGCGCGGCATCGGTTCGCGACCGGCCCACACGACCGCATCGAGCTGTGGAACGGCGACGACCGCGTCGCGGCGGGCATCTTCATCGTGCGAGCCTTCCCGGCGTCGCATCCGGAGGCCTATCTCTCAGTGCGGGGCTGGAGCGAGTCGGGCGAGGAGATCGAGCTGGGCATGATCCGCTCACTGGCCGAATGGTCCGCCGCCGACCGCGCGGTCGTGCAGGCGGCGCTCGCCCGGCGGTCACTCATCCGTGAGATCCGCCGCATCCACGACGTCGCGCTCGCCCATGGCTACCTCGACTTCGACGTCGAGACCGACGTCGGCCGTCGTCAGTTCACGGCCCGCTGGACGCAGAGCCAGGCGGTCGATTTCGGGGCTGAGGGCAAGATGCTCATCGATGCCGACGAGAACCGCTGGGTCGTCCCGCGGATCGACGCCCTCCCCAAGCCCGACCGCGAGAAGTTCCTCCACTACGTCTACTGGTAGCCGTTTCTTGCGGAGGCCCCCGGCCTGCCATACAACGTGTCCACGGACGGCGGGCGGGCCATTCCCCCGGGAATGCTCCCGCACCCGATGCGCCTGTCAGGGAAGACGGCGAACAATTCGGTTCTTTTCGTCCACCATGTCGCTCTCGTTCCGGATTGTGACCCCCGTTTCTTCTCTTCCGGTTTCTTCCCTTCTGGAGATGTTCGATGAATATCGTCGATCTGATTTCGAGTCAGCTGTCGGGTGATGTCCTCGGCAAGCTCGGCGGCCTCATCGGGGCCAATGAGTCGCAGACCCGCACGGCCACGAATGCCGCCGTGCCGGCCCTGCTCAACGTGTTCGCCAAGCTCGCCTCGAGCAACAGCGGTGCCGACCAGCTCGCCAAGGCGATGGGCGGCCTCGACCTCGGCATGCTCGGCAACCTCGCCGGCGCGCTCGGTGGCAGCCAGGCCTCGGGCATCGGCAGCCTCGGCGGCAACCTGCTCGGCTCGCTGCTCGGCGGCGGCAACAACCTGACGAGCCTCGTCGACGTGATCGCGAAGTTCGCCGGCATGCAGCCCGGCATCATGAAGACGCTCGTCACCTACCTGGCCCCGATCGTGCTCGGCATGGTCGCCAAGCAATTCCAGGGTCGCCCCGACGCGGCCGGCGTGTCGCGGCTCTTCTCGGAGCAGGCCTCGAACATCCGCGGCTCGCTGCCGAAGGGTCTGTCGCTCGGCGACTTCGCCCAGGGGGCCGTGTCGCCCGCTGGCCGTGGCAGCCATAGCCACCGTGAGCCGGAGAAGGCGGGCCTGCCCGGCTGGCTCCTGCCGCTGCTCCTGCTCGGCGCCGTCGGCCTCGGCTACTACCTCTGGAACGAGAACCAGAAGCGGGGCAAGGACGGCGTCGTGGCCGTCGTCGAAGACATCGAGAAGAAGGGGCCGGTCACGGTCGATCGCACTGAAGTGATCGAGCGGGCCGGCAAGGATCTGATCGACACCGTCACCGAGACGATCTCGATCGATCCGAAGTTCCTCGAGGCCATTCGCGTCGGCAAGAACGCCACGGAGCTGTTCGGCGGCCTGTCGTCGGTGCTCGGCGGCGTGAAGGACCTCGACACGGCGAAGCTCGCCCTGCCGGAGCTCGAGAAGCTTTCGCCGATGCTGAAGGACCTGGAGACCGAGGCCGGCAAGCTGCCCGCCGAGGAGAAGCCTGCGTTCGCCGAGTTCGTCGGCAAGAACCTGGGTCTGCTCCAGAAGGTGATCGACACGGTGATGGCGATCCCGGGCGTGAAGGATGTGCTCGGCCCGGTCGTTGTGCCGATGGTCGAGGCCTTCACGAAGCTCTCGAAGTAGGCCTTCTGGCAATCGCCTGAACGTCAACGGCCCGGGGCGGCGGACGCTGCCCCGGGCTTTTTTGTTGGGTGGCCAAGTCACACCGTGACTTGCTGCGTTCCGGCGTGGGCGAGTCACGCCGTGACTTGCTGCTTTCCGGCGTGGGCGAGTCATGCCGTGACTTGCTGCTTTCCGGTCACGGCGTGACCGGGCTACCGTGACCGGGCTACCGTGACCGGGCTACCTGGGCCTACACGATCGCGAGCGGGTTGCGTCTCTCTTCCAGCGTGCCCCGCGTCACGCCCACGCGATTGGCCGCCCGGAGCGACGTCCACACGTCCTTGCCCGTCGCCCGGCCGGCGAGCAGATCGCGGTAGGCCGCCACGATGCGACGGATCTCGTCGGCCGG
>JAPOJV010000171.1 GCA_029978085.1 bacterium | reverse complement strand
GTGACCGGAACGCAAGTCACGGCGTGACTTGCCCACACCGGAACGCAAGTCACGGCGTGACTTGCCCACGCCGGAACACAAGTCACGGCGTGACTTGCCTACGGGAAAGACGCGGCTCCAGCGCCTTTTTGCCGTTCAACGGCCCGCCTGAAACCTCTATATACACGCCCCTCCGCGACTACCCGCCGCGGGATGTGGAGTTTCAGCGTGTCGCTGCGCCCGTCGGCCATCATCGCCATTCTCGGGCTGACATTCGGCCTCGCGGCAGCCTGCGCGGCAGCAGAGCCCGCCCCGCTCCCCGACGATCGCGTCGCCTTCCTCCCCCCGATCGAGTTCAACCTCGAGGAAGACACGTTCGCGAACGAGCCGATCTCCGACGCCGACCCCGACGCAGTCGCAGCGCCGCGGCGACGGGGCGGCCCGCCGTTCGGCTCGTCGGCCCCGGTGTCGCTCGGAGCCTTCTGGGCGCCGGCCGTGGCCGTCGACGGTCAGGCCGCCGACCTCGCCATCAACGCGGAGTTCGCCCGCGTGGCCGCGCCGATCGGCGTGCCGGCCGAGGGCAAGCCACTCTGGCTGGCGATCGCGAAGTTCGGCCGGCTCGAGCTTGCGACCGACGCGGTGCTCCCCGACTCGGGGCAGCCCGTGCCGAATCAGCTCTGGCTCGTTGAGACCGGCTTCATGCACGTGCGGCCCCTGGCCAATGGCGGCTCGATCGGCGGCACGTTTCTCTTCGGCTCCGCGAGCGACCGGCCCTATGCCGCGGGCCGCGACCTCACGCTCATGACCGTCGGCTTCTACAACCGCCCCGCGGCGCGGGCCGACGACGAGTGGAGCTTCAGCGTCTTCTATTCGCCCACGTCGCAGCTGCCCTATCCGCTGCCGGGCATCGCCTACGTGTGGCGGCCGAGCGATCGCTTCGAGGCGAAGATCGGCCTGCCGCCGGCGGTCGAATGGCGGCCCACCGACGACTGGACGTTCACGGCCAACTACTTTCCGCTCGTGAACTTCAACGCCACGGCCCGCCGCCGGCTGGCCGACACGCTCTCGCTGATCGCGTTCTACCGCAGCGACACGGAGATCTATTTTCTGGCCGACCGGCGGCAGGACGATCAGCGGTTCTTCGTGTTCGACCAGCGGGCGGCCGTGGGGCTGGAGCAGACGCTCGGCCGCGGCTTCGCGCTGGAGGCGACGGCGTCGTACATCTTCGACCGGAAGCTGTTTCAGGGCACGAGCTTCTCGTCGAACCGCACCGACGTGGTCACGTTCGGCGACGGCCTCGGGTTGTCGCTCCAGCTCCCCTGGCGCCGGTGATGTCGCCCGGTCACGGTAGCCCGGTCACGGTAGCCCGGTCACGCCGTGACCGGAACACAAGTCACGGCGTGACTTGGCCACGCCGGAACACAAGTCACGGCGTGACTTGCCTACGGGCTCCACAACGGGCTTGGGAACGCGAACTATGCTTGAAGGCATGGTCCGGCCACTCGTCTCGCCGTCGCTCGCCCTGTTCGCCCTCGGGGCGGCCTACGCCGGGGGGTGTGCGCAGCCCAACACCTACGTGCCGCCGCCGCCCCCCGCGGTGGCCGTGACCACGCCCGTGCAACGGCCGGTGACGGAGTATCTCGAGTTCACCGGACTCGCCCAGCCGATGGAGACCGTCGAAATCCGGGCCCGCGTGAAGGGCTTTCTCAACGAGCGGCACTTCGTCGAGGGAGCCGACGTCAAACAGGGCCAGCTGCTCTTCGTGATCGACGAGGAGCCGTTTCGCATTCAGCTCAAGGCCGCCGAGACGCATCTCCAAGAAGCCGAGGCGGCGCTGCGGCAGGCGACGGTGTCGAAGGCCCGCGAGGTGGCCCAGGCCCAGGTCCGTCTCGCCGAGTCGCAGCTCCTGCTCTCGCAGCAGGAGGAGCAGCGGATCAGCAGCCTCCACCAGCGGCAGGTCTCGACCAAGTCGGAGCTCGACCAGGCCCAGGCCACGCTCAAGACCCGGGCAGCCGAAGTCGAATCGGCCCGGGCGAATCTCGAGCAGGCCAACGCCACCTACGACACCACGATCCTCACCGCGCAGGCCCACGTCGAAACGGCACGGACCGCCGTCGACGAGGCCCGGCTCAACCTCGGCTACTGCCGGATGCACGCGCCGATCGACGGCCGGATCAGCCGCGTGAACTTCGACATCGGCAATCTCGTCGGAGACGCCCAGGCGTCGGTGCTGGCCACGATCGTGAAGGCGGCGCCGATCTACGCCTACGCCACGATCAGCGAGGCCGACGCGCTCCGCGTGCCGGCACTGCGGCAACTCGGCTCTGCAGAGCAGGAAGGCAAGGGTATTCCCGTCGAGCTCGGGACCGCCGGCCACGACCACTATCCCTGCACGGGCGTCATCGACTACACCGACCCAGGCTTCGATCCCGGCACCGGCACGCTGCGGGTGCGCGGCGTGTTTGCCAATGACGACCGGCAGCTCGTGCCCGGCATGTTCGTGCGGATGCGGATTCCCGTCGCCGAGGTGCCCGATGCGCTGCTCGTGCCGGAGCGGGCGCTGGGACTCGACCAGTCGGGCCCGTATCTGCTCGTGGTCGATGCCGAGGGGACCGTGTCGTCCCGCCCGGTGCGCACCGGCGTGGCCGTGGGTGACCTGCGGGTGGTGACGGGCCAGATCGCCCCCGACGACAAGATCATCGTGGAGGGGCTCTTGCGGGCCCGCCCCGGGGCCCGCGTCGTGGCCACGCCCGCCGCGGCCACCACGTCTGAGTCGGCCGCGGCGTCCGAAAAGTAAGCGAGGCCCGGCGCCGTGTTCTCGACGTTCTTCATCGAGCGGCCGATCTTCGCCAACGTGATCGCGATCGTCACGATCCTGGTCGGCGTCGTTGCGCTGCAGGTGCTGCCGGTCGAGCAGTACCCCGAGATCACGCCGCCCACGGTGCAGGTGGCGGCCGTCTATCCGGGCGCGAGTGCCGAAGTGCTCTCCGACACCGTCGCCGGCCCGATCGAGCAGGAGATCAACGGCGTCGAAGACATGATCTCGATGGCCTCCACCTGCTCGAGCGACGGCTCGTACACGCTGACGGTCACGTTCGAGGTGGGCACCGACCTCGACGAGGCGCAGATCCTCGTGCAGAACCGCGCCGCCGTCGCCATGCCGCGGCTGCCGCAGGAGGTGCAGCGGCAGGGCGTGACCACGAAGAAGCAGTCGACGAACATCACGCTCGTGGTCTCCCTACTCGCGCCCGACGGCCGCTACGACGACCTCTACCTGAGTAACTTCGCCTCGCTGCGGCTCAAGGACGCGCTGGCCAGAGTGCCGGGCGTGGGCGACGTGCAGGTGATCGGCGGCGGCATCTACGGCATGCGGGTGTGGGTCGACCCCGACACGCTCAAGGCCCGCAACCTCACGATGGAGGACGTGCTGGCGGCGATCCGCGAGCAGAACGTGCAGGTGGCAGCCGGCCGGATCGGCCAGGCCCCCGCGCCGGCGGAGCAGGGCTTTCAGTTCAACGTGTCGGTGCAGGGGCGGCTCTCCGATCCCGAGCAGTTCGGGGCGATCATCATCAAGACGACCGAAGACGAGCGGTCGGGCATGCGGGTGACACGGGTCCGCGACGTGGCCCGTGTGGAGCTCGGCGCCCAGAGCTACGACCAGTGGTGCGAGATCGGCGGGCTGCCGGCCGCCAGCCTGCTCGTGTATCAGCTGCCGGGGGCCAACGCCCTCGACGTGGCCGAGCGGGTCAAGCACATGCTCCACGACCTCGAGAAGGACTTCCCGCCGGGCATCGTGGCGAAGATCCCGTTCGACACCACGCTGTTCGTCGAGGAGTCGATCCACGAGGTCTACAAGACGCTGTTCGAGGCGGGCGTGCTCGTGCTCGTGGTGATCCTCGTGTTCCTCCAGGACTGGCGGGCCACGCTCATTCCGGCCACCACCGTACCCGTGACGATCATCGGCGCCTTCGCCGCGATGGCAGCGCTTGGCTTCTCGATCAACATGCTCACGCTCTTCGGGCTCGTGCTCGCGATCGGCATCGTGGTGGATGACGCGATCGTGATCGTGGAGAACGCCGTGCACCACATCGACCGCGGCGGCCTCGACCCCAAGACGGCCACGATCAAGGCCATGGGGGAGGTGATCGGGCCGGTGATGGGGATCACGCTCGTGCTGTTGGCGGTGTTTCTGCCGACGGCCTTCCTCGGCGGCATCACCGGCCAGCTCTACCGGCAGTTCGCCCTCACGATCGCCGCCACGGCCCTGATCAGTGCCGTCAACGCCGTCACGCTCAAGCCGGCCCAGTGCGCCGTCTGGCTGCGGCCGACGCCCGAGAAGAAAAATCTTTTCTACCGCGGCTTCAACCGTGTCTACGACTGGTGCGAGGCGGTCTACGTCGCGATCGTAGGCGTGGCGGTGCGGCAGACGGCCCTGGTCATGATCCTGTTCCTCGGGCTCGTGGCGTTCACCGGCTGGTGGTTCGTGCGGCTGCCAACGGGCTTCGTGCCCACAGAAGACCAGGGCTACGCGATCGTGGTCGTGCAGCTGCCCGACGCCGCCTCGCAGGAGCGGACCCGCGGCGTCACGCGGCAGATCAACGCCATCCTCGAGGACACGCCGGGCGTCGAGTCGTGGTTTCTGCTGGGGGGCACGTCGCTGCTCGATTCGGCCGTGGCCTCGAATGCGGCCACGATGTTCCTCACGTTCGAGCCGTTCGGCGCGCGGGTCGGCAATCCCGCGCTCAGCCAGGAGGCGATCCTGGGCGGGCTGATGGGGCGGTTTCAGGGAATCCGCGAAGCGGTGGTGTTTGCGTTTCCGCCGCCGGGCATCCGCGGCCTCGGCGTGGCCGGCGGTTTCGAGATGAAGGTGCAGGACCGCATGGGCGTGGGCCTGCCTGAATTGCAGAAGGTGGTGAGCGGCATGGTGGCCGCGGCCAGCGGTCAGACGAGCCTCGCCGGCGTGCAGTCGACGTTTCGGGCGGGCGTGCCGCAGCTGTTCGTCGACATCGACCGCACGAAGGCCAAGAGCCTTGGCGTGCCGCTCGACACCATCTTTAACACGATGCAGGCCTCGCTCGGGTCGGCGTATGTCAACGACTTCAACAAGTTCGGCAAGACGTATCAGGTGCGGGTGCAGGCCGATCAGCGGTTCCGCCTCCGCCCGGAGGACATCCGCCGGCTGGAGGTGCGGAACCGCGATGGGAGCATGATCCCGCTCGGCACGCTGGCCACCGTGCACCAGACGCTCGGGCCGCAGATCGTGCCGCGGTACAACCTCTCCCCGTCGGCCACGATCACCGGCGCCGCCGCCCCCGGCGTGAGTTCGGGTCAGGCGCTTCTGCTCATGGAGCAGCTCGCTGCCAGCCAGCTGCCGCAGTCGATGGGCTACGAGTGGACTGGCATGGCGTTTCAGGAGAAGCGGGTCGGCTCCCAGGCGGCCTATGTGTTCGCGCTGGCCGTGGTGATGGTCTACCTCGTGCTCGCCGCGCAGTATGAGAGTTGGCTGATGCCGGCGGCGGTGATCATGGTCGTGCCGCTGGCGCTGCTGGGCACCGTCGCGGCCGTGGCGGCCCGCGGGATGGACAACAATATCTACACGCAGATCGGGATCGTGCTCATCATCGCGCTGGCGAGCAAGAACGCGATTTTGATCGTGGAGTTCGCCCGCGAGCTGCGGGGCCGCGGCCGGTCGATCACGGAGGCGGCCGTCGAGGCCTCGCGGCTCCGGTTCCGGCCGATCCTCATGACCTCGTTCGCCTTCATCCTCGGCATCGTGCCGCTGCTCTATGCCACGGGTGCCGGGGCCGCGAGCCTCCGGTCGCTGGGCACGGCCGTGTTCGGCGGGATGATCGCTGCAACCGTGCTCGCCGTCTTTTTCGTGCCTGTTTTCTACGTGCTCATGCAGCGGCTCGCCGAGTGGCGGAGGAGCCGGCAGTAGCCGAACCGGGCACCGCGGCCGAGGGATGCCCGTGAAGCCCGAGGCGCGAGCCGAGTGGTATGCGGTCC
>JAPOJV010000078.1 GCA_029978085.1 bacterium | reverse complement strand
TATGCCGCCGAGCGCAGGCAGGATGCCGAAGCGAAGGCGGCATCCGAGCGAGCGAAGAACAGGATGTTCGTAGCGAGCGTCCGGCTCTCGGGGCGTGGGCAGCCCCTCACTACCACCACAGGACGTCGCCCCGCCGCGAAAGAGCCCGATGGCCAAGATCGTCACACAGCCACGGGAGCAGCAGCGGCAGGACTCGCGCGGGCCACGAGTTTGTCTTGATCGACGCAGTCGGCCGCGATCCAGCCCGACATCATCACCATGGGCATACCCGGCCCGGGATGGGCCGAGCCCCCCGCGAGATAGAGCCCCTCGATGTCGGGCGAGCGATTCGCCGGCTTGAACGCGCCGAGATACTTGCCGTGGCTGGCCAGGCCGTAGATCGCTCCGTCAAGCACGTGGTAGCGGTCGTTGATGTCCTGCGGCGTAAGTGCCTTCTCGACCACGATGTGCTTCTCGAGATCCTTCAGGCCGGCCGTCCGCTCGAGCTTGCGGATGATCGTGTTGCGATACTCCGGCAGCATCTTTTTCCAGTCATGGTGCGGCCGCAGGTAGGGCGTGTGCACGAGCACGTACAGCGCCTCCCCGCCAGGGATCGCCACCTCCGGCTCGGTCACGGCCGGGGCGCAGACGTAGCAGGTCGGGTCGGCCGCAGGCTCGCCGCGGCGGTAGATCGACTCGAACTCCGCGTGCGGATCCTCCGAGAAGACGAAATTGTGGTGGATGAGTTGCTCGTACCGCTTGTCGAGGCCGAGGTAGAGCACCACACCCGAGCAGGCCGGCTCGTACTTGCGGCGGCCGAGAAACTTCTTCCGCGGCTGACCGTCGACGAGTTCGCGGTGGGTGCGGACGCTGTCGGAGTTGCTCACGACCGCGGCCGCAGCGATCGTCTCGTCCGCGGCCGTCTCCACGCCCCGCACGCGGCCCCCTTCCACCAGGATCCGGCGGATCGGCGTCTTGGTGCGGATGTCGACGCCGAGGTCGACCGCAAGGCTCGCCAGGGCCCGCGGCACGGCTCCGGTGCCGCCGCGGGGATACCAGACGCCGTCGTTCGACTGCATGTGGGCGATGCTGCAGAGCACCGCCGGCGACTGCTCGGGGCAGCTGCCGACGTACTGCGTGTAGTGGTCGAACATCTGCGCGGCCCGCTCGTCGGGCACGTATGACCGCACCGTGCCGGCCACGCTGTGGCCAGGCCGCATGCCGATCAGTTCCTTGAGGAAGCCGACGGAGAGGCTCTTGCGGACGTCGATCATGTCCCGCATGCCACCGACGCTCCGCCAGAAAAAGAACTCGTCCGAGAGCCGATGGAGCCGCCGCGAGAGATCCATGAACCGGCCGTAGCCGTCGCCGGATCCGGAGCCGGGGGCGAAGGTATCGAGGTTGGCCCGCATCGCCTGCACATCGGACACGAGGTCCAGCGTGCTACCGTCGGTGAAGAAGCTGCGCCACTGCGGGTCGAGCGGCACGAGGTCGAGAGCCGACTCGAGATCGCGGCCCGCCTCGGCGTAGATCCGCTTGAGCACCCGGGGGATCGTGAGGATCGTGGGCCCCATGTCGAATCGGAAGCCCTGCTCCGACAACACGGCCGCCTTGCCGCCGACCCACGGATTCTTGTCGCAGAGCGTGACGCGATACCCGCGGGCCGCAAGCGTGCAGGCCGCCGCCAGGCCGCCGAGCCCGGCCCCGATCACCACCACCCGATCGTCGCCCCGTGCCTTGATCATGTCCGTCCTGCGTTAGTTGCCTGTGTGTCTGTGTGTGCTGTGTGCCTGACCAGTGGCCGCCCCGCGGTCACACGGCGCCTGCCGCCGCCCGGCCCCGCCGCCCGGGCTCACGCCCGGGCGCCTGCCTCGAGGGCGGCCCGGCCGCACAGTCGAGATCCTCGAGCAGAAGGTCCGTCGTAATCCGGGCCGAGGAATAGATCACGGGCAGTCCGCTCCCTGGATGCGTGCCGCCGCCGACCAGGTACATCCGGTCGACGTCTTCGAACCGGTTGTGCGGCCGCATGTGGAGCATCTGGCCGAGGTCGTGCGAGAGGTTGAACGTCGCGCCCCGATAGATCTCGTAGCCGTCCTGCCAGTCGTCAGGCGTGAGCATCTTCTCGTAGCGAATCCGCTCCCGGATTCCACGGATGCCGATGCGTTCCATCTGATCGAGCGCCACCTCGCGATACCGCGGCGCCTCCCGCCGCCAGTCGACGTTGGGATGGCGGTGCGTGACGGGGATGAGCAGATAGAGCGTGCTCATTCCGCGGGGCGCGAGCGTGGGGTCGGTGATGCAGGCGTTCTGCACGTACATCGACGGGTCGCCGCTGAGCCGATGGCGATGCTCGATGTCGGCGAGGTTGTCCCGGTAGTTCTCCGACAGGTAGATGTTGTGATGGGCGACGTCGTCGTAGCGGCCGTCGATCCCGAGATAGAGCATGAAGGTCGAGCAGGAGAATCGCCGCGAGGCGATCTTGCGGTCGTTCCAGCGACGGCGGAGCCGATCGGGCACCAGCCGCGTCATGCTGCGGGCGAAGTCGGCGTTCACGACCGTGGCGTCGGCCGCATAGCGGCCCCCGGGCGTCCGCACCGCCGTGATCCGCCGCCCCTCGAACTCGAGCGCCTCGACCGGCTCCTCGTAGTGAATCTCGACGCCCATCTCCTGGGCGATCCTCGCCATCGCTGTCGATACGGCACCGCAGCCGCCGATCGGATGGAAGACACCGTGCTCGTATTCCAAAAACGAAAGGATCGAGAAGAGGCTCGGGCACCGGAACGGCGACATGCCGAGATATTTCGACTGGAACGTGAAGGCCAGCCTGATCCGCTCGTCGCTGAAGAACGTGCCGAGTTCGGAGTCGAGGCTCTTCCACGGCTTGAGGATCGGCATCAGCTTGAAGAGATCGGGCGTCGCCAGATCCATCCAGCTCTCGAACGGCTGCTCCAGAAACGGGGCGAAGCGGGTGAACTTCTCCCGTGTCGCGGTCATGAAGCGAGTGAACGACCCGGCGTCGGCCGGGGACAGCCGCGACACCTCCGCCTCCATCCGCGTGACGTCGGGCGTGGCGAGCAGTTCGCCGCCCGAACCGAAGATGAGGCGATACTGCGGATCGAGCCGCACCATCTCGACCTCGCGGCGGAGGTCATAGCCGCAGGTGGAGAAGATCTCCTCGAGCACCCGCGGATAAAGGAAGAACGTGGGCCCGAGGTCGAACTTGAAGCCCTCGGGCGTGGCGATCGTGCTCGTGCGGCCACCCGGCACCGCCATGCGCTCGAGCACGCGAACCCGCAGGCCGGCCTTGGCGAGCAGCATGGCGGAAGCGAGTCCGCCGGGACCGGCTCCAATGATCGTGACGGTCCGCGTCATCCACGTCCTTCCGCAGCCGCGGCGGCCCCGGAGATCCGTAATCGGGAAACCGAACCGCGACAAATCGACCGTAGTGTAGGACGGGCGGGGGCGCGGTCAAGAAAACTGGGTGATTCGCGGGACGCAGGCCCACTGGTGGAAGCCGCCGGTCGGGGGCACGTGCTCGCCGCCGGCGGATTAAACCCCTTCGGGGCACCTTCGGTGTGACGTCTCACGCTCAACTGATGTGGTCAGCTAACTCTGCCAGTCAAAATTCACCGGCGGCTGCGCGCGACCCCCGACCAGCTCCCCTCGCTTGCTGCAAATACGGCCGTGAGGGGCTGCCCGTGCCCCGGGAGCCGGCGTATGCCGCCGAGCGCAGGCAGGATGCCGAAGCGAAGGCGGCATCCGAGCGAGCGAAGAACAGGATGTTCGTAGCGAGCGTCCGGCGACGGGGCATGGGCAGCCCCGAACCCACGCCACAGGACGTCGACCCGCTCCTCAGTCGCCCGTGAGCTGCGTGTCAGTACGGCAGCATGTACGCCGTGCGGACCGGGCGGTATGCGCCGAACAAGCCGCGGCGGTAGAGGGGCACGGCGACCGCGGCGGGTGCGTAGTAGGCGGTGACGGGCGCGGCGACGACGGGCGAGGCCACGACCGTTTCGGTGACCGCGGGAGCGTAGTAGCTCACCGTGGGCGCCGGTGCGTAGTACGAAGTCACAGCGACCGGGGCGGCGGCCACGACCGGAGAGAACGACGTCCGCACCGCGACTTCCGCCGGTGCCGCGACGACCGGGGGAGAGAACGCCGTGACGGCCGCGTAGTTGCCCGAGGGCACGTAGTTCGAGACATAGGCCGGCGCTGCGACCACGGGAGCGGCCACGACCGGCGCGGCGATGACGGGCCGCATCGCACCGTAGTAGACCACCTGGGCCTGGGCTGTCGACGACGCGACGACCAGTCCGCCGCCGATGACGAGTGCAACGGCGAGGCGACGAAGCGAGGCGTTCATGGCATCCTTTCGAGAGGGCCGCCGCCCGGTGGCGACGCGATGGTGAGGGGCATCCGACTGATCACTACGTACCTGAACGAGGATACGTTCGCCTCCGGGGGGCTGGCAAACTGCCCGCAAACTCTGACAATTCGCGGCTCACACTGGGCAACCTGCCATCGACCGGGAAACGCCTCGCCCGCGTTCGGCAGCCCCCTTCCCCACGCACCGAAAGCGACACCTTGGACGCCCTGCCTCGCCCCGCTGCCCCTTCGACCGCCGCAGCCGGCGGCCGGGGCTTCGTCGCCCTCCTTACGCTCCGGGTGCTCACGGTGCTCAACGACAACCTGCTCCGCTGGCTGGCGATTGGCCTCGGCAAACGCGCGGCTGGCGCTGCGGGCACGGCGCTGGTGCTCACGATCGGTACGGCCGGATTCGTGCTGCCGTTCGTCGCGCTCGCCTGGCTGGCGGGCTGGCTCGCCGATCGCTTCCCCAAGCGGTCGGTGATCGTGTGGGCGAAGCTCGCCGAGATCGGAATCGCGGCGGCAGCCGCAGCTGTCATTGGCTGGGGTGTCGGCTCGGGCAGCAGCTGGGCTGGCCTCCCGGTCGGCCTGTGGCTGCTGCTTGGCACGGTCGTCGTGATCGGCGTGCAGGCGGCGCTGATGGCGCCCAGCATTCTCGGTGCGATTCCCGAGAGCGTGCCCACCGCACGGCTGTCCAATGCCAACGGCATCTTCGCCCTGCTCACGCTCGCCGCCACGCTGGCCGGCATGGCCGGAGGCAACTGGCTGGCCGACGTGACGCCACTCGTCGCGGCCGAGTCGGCCGTGGCTGCGACGCCGTTTTCGTTCGCTGCCCCCGCCACGGTGGTGATTGTAGGCGTGGCCATCGCGGGCTGGCTGGCCGCCCTGCGGCTCAGGCATGTGCCGGCGGCTGATCCGCAGGCGCCGCCGCCGGTCAATGCCCTGGCGAGCACGGGCCGCGACCTGGGCGAGCTCTTCAGCTCCCGAAAACTGCTGGCTACCGCGGCCGGGATCGTGTTCTTCTGGGCGCTGGCCGCCATCGCCCAGCTCAACGTCGATCAGTTCGCCTTCGAGTCGGGGGCGACGAGCCAGACGCAGATCGTGCCGCTGCTCGTCTCGCTCGTGGGCGGCATCGGCCTCGGCAGCCTGCTCGCCGGCAAGCTGTCGCGGCGGGGCATCGACGAGGGCTCGGCCGTCGACCTGGGCTTCGTGCCGCTGGGCGGGATCGTGATGACGATCGGCTGCTTCGCCTTGGCCCTCTGTGGCACCGGCATCTTCCCGGCCGGCGGGGCCACCGGCGGCTTCCCCTGGCCGCTTGTCGCCCCCATCGTCTGGCTGGCAGTGCTCGGTGTCGGGGCCGGCATGTTCGACGTGCCTCTCGAAGCCTATCTGCAGGAGCAGAGTCCGCCGGCCCGGCGCGGTTCGATCCTCGCCTCGGTCAACCTGCTCGTGTTCGCCGGCATGTTCCTGGCTTCTCTCATCTACGGTGGCCTGCGGACCCAGGTCGGCGGCGGCTCCGCCGCCCCGCTGGTGTCGGCCCGCGGCCTGTTCGCGATCTTCGGCCTGGCATCGCTGCTGGCTACCGTCGCCAGCGTCATCTGCGCTCCGCGGTCGTCGCTGCGGATGTTCGTGCGGTCGATCGTGCAGGCCGGCTGGCGGTTTCGCGTGGTGGACGAGGCCAACATGCCGGCCAGTGGGCCGGTCGTCGTCGTGGCCAATCATCTCTCGTGGCTCGACGGATTTCTCCTGCCGCTCGCCTCGCCCCGGCCGATCCGGATGGTGGTCTACGGCCCGAACATCCAGGGAAAGTTCCTGCGGATGCTCGCCGACCAGTGGCGGTTCATCCTCTTCGACCCGCGGCCCAAGTCGATCGGCACGGCGCTGAAGACGATCCAGTCAGGCCTCGCGGCAGGCGACGTGATCGGCATCTTCTGCGAAGGGGGCATCTCGCGGACCGGCCAGCTCCTCGGCTTCAAACGCGGCCTCGAGTGGCTGCTGGAAAAGGTCGAGGCCCCGATCGTGCCACTTTCGGTCGACGGGCTCTGGGGCAGTCTGCTCACGTTTTCGGAAGGGAAGTATTTCTCGAAACGCCCCCGACTCTGGCGGCGGCCGATCACACTCACGTTCGGTCCCGCCCTCCCCGTGGGCACGCACCCCGATCAGGCCCGCCTCGCCCTGCAGGACGTGACCGCCTCGGCCGTCGCCCGCCGACTCGACCCTCACGCTGCCACGGCCGAAGCCTTCGACGGCTGCTGTCTTGTCCGCCGCGACGATCGGCTCCTGACCTCGCTCGCCGCCGGCGATCCGCTCCACGATTCGCTGGGAATACATGCCGGCCGGCTGCTCGGCATCAAGACGGCCGTCATCGATGCGGCATCCCCTGCCCCGCAGCTCGCGGCCGCCCTCGTTCGCGACCGGGCCACGATCTGGCTCGCCCGCGCGGAGCAGGTGCTCGCACTGGCGGCCGAACCGGCGGCGGCCAGTGGTCTGGCCGACCACCTCGCCGTGGTCGTTATCCCGATCGGACGGCATGCCGATCTGCCCCGGGCCCGCGAGGCGATCGACAGGTTTCGCGATACGTTCGGCATCGAGCCCGTCGTGGCGTACGCGCCACCGGAGCTGGGCGGCCTCGTGGCCATGAACACGCCGCCGTCCCGCATCGCCTGGGACCACGAAGTGATCACGAAGCCCGAGACAGTCGGCCGCGTCGTGAACGGCGTTGCCCTCTGGCCACGCGCCAGCCAGCGATCAGCCCTGGGCCTCCCCTCCCTCGCCGGATCAGGCATCGACGATACAGCGACTGCCACGCTCGCAATCGCCGCCACTGCCCCCCGAAACGGCCGGAACCAGCCCCGAGCCGCCCTGCTGTCCGACGCCTTCGAGATCGACAAAGACGGCTTCTTAGTGCCCCGCACCGACTGAAAACGCCTGCCAACGGCCGCTCCGGCAACGAATCTGGAAGCAACGGGCTGCGTCCGGTATTGTTTGAGGCGTCGCGCACCCCTAGCTCAATTGGATAGAGCATCGGTCTACGGAACCGAAGGTTGCTGGTTCGAGCCCAGCGGGGTGTATTTATTTTTATCGACGCCGGCAAAGAGGCGCCGTTCCGCTGCTTCCAATACGCCTGTGAGGGGCTGCCCATGCCCCAAGAGCCGGCGTTGGCGGCGAGCGAAGGCGGGATGCCGAAAGCGAAGCCGCCATCGAGCGAGCGAAGAACAGGATGTTCGTAGCGAGCGTCCGGCGACGGGGCATGGGCAGCCCCGAACCCACCAGAGTTGAGCCCAGCCCCCCGTTTGCTCTGGTTCCGTTTGGTCTGGTTCCGTTTGCTCTGGTTCCGTTTGGTCTGGTTCCGTTTGGTCTGGTTCCGTTTGGTCTGGATCCGTTTGGTCTTGGGCCGTTTCCCCTGCGGCCTGTAGGCTGCGGGCCATGGAACGCCCGTCCACCATTGCCGCGACCACCCACCGAGTCGTCGGCTTCGATCCCGGCCTGAACATCACCGGCTACGGCGTGATCGAGTGCCATGGGGCGACGGTGCGGCTGGTCGAGGCCGGCACGGTGCGGTCGCGGGGCGAGTCGCTCGAGGATCGGCTGCACACGATCCACTCCGGCGTCCGCGAGGTGATCGAGGCCTTCAAGCCGGGGGCGATGGCGATCGAGCAGGTGTTCGCTCACGCCAAGTTCCCGAAGGCGGCCCTGCTCTTGGCCCATGCGCGGGGCGTGATCTGCCTGGCGGGCGTACAGGCGGGCCTCGCCGTGCACCACTACCTGCCCAATCGGGTGAAGGGCACGCTGGTCGGCAGCGGCCATGCGGGCAAGGCACAGATTCAGGTGGCCGTGCAGCGGGAACTGGCGCTGGCCCAGCCGCCGGAGCCGGCCGACGCCGCGGATGCCCTCGCCGTGGCCCTCACCGACTACCATCTGCGGCTGCGTCCCCTGCTCTTCGGGACGAGCATCGTGAGAATCAGGAGCAGCCGGGCATGATCACGCGGATTTCAGGCACGCTTGAACGAGTCGAGCCGACGGCGGTGGAGATCGCCGTCGGACCGGTGGTGCACGAGGTGCTCGTCACCGAACTCGTCCGCCGCACCTGCCAGCAGAAGCTGGGCCAGCCGGTCGTGCTCCACACGCTCGAATACCTCGAGGGCAACCCGACGCTGGGCAACCTCGTGCCGCGGCTCGTGGGCTTTCTCTCCGAGGTGGAGCGGGAGTTCTTCGAGCTGATCTGCGAGGTCGACGGCGTGGGCGTCCGCAAGGCGCTGCGGGCGATCATCCGCCCCGTCGGCGAAATCGCCTCGGCCATCGAGGAGCAGGACACGAAGGCGCTCTCCGGCCTGCCGGGCATCGGCGCGGCGACGGCCGAGCGGATGGTCGCCAAGCTCCGCCGCCGGATGCCGAAGTTCGCCCTGCTCGTGGCCCGCGAGGCC
The DNA here is from genome assembly GCA_029978085.1 of bacterium. GTDB lineage: Bacteria > Planctomycetota > Planctomycetia > Pirellulales > UBA1268 > QWPN01. Next base: position 5,476 of record JAPOJV010000078.1, on the reverse strand, counting down.
CCGGGCGAGGCAGGCGGCGCCACCGACGTGCTCGTCGAGACGTTCGACGTGCTCCGGTCGCTCGGCCATTCCGACTCCGACGCCCGCCGCCTTGTGGACACCCTCCGGGCCGAGAAGAAAAAGCCCAAGGACGTTCAAGAAGCCCTCGAGTCGATCTACCGCCACATGCACAAGCCCAGATAATGACACCAGGTTTTCCCGTGCCTTCTGCTCGCTTACGAATGCCCCTCGCTGAATCCGTGAGGGGCTGCCCATGCCCCGAGAGCCGGCGTATGCCGCCGAGCGAAGGCAGGATGCCGAGAGCGAAGGCGGCATCCGAGCGAGCGAAGGACAGGATGTCCGCAGCGAGCGTCCGGCGACGGGGCATGGGCAGCCCCGAACTTCCACCACAGGTGGTCGCCCCTCTGCGGAATAGCCAGGGTCTGCGGTGTTCATGCCGTGGGCCGCACACGGAGTGTGCGGACTACGGGGCCGCGACCGATAGGGCGCGGTACGATCGTCGCAGGTGAAACCAATGGAATCCTTCCGTCAACCCAGCGTGCAGGCAGCCGACGAGCCCGTCGGCGAGGATCGCGCCCTGCGGCCGCAGCGGATGCAGGACATGGTGGGGCAGAGGGCCGTCTACGAGCGGCTCGAGATCGCCATCGATGCCGCGCGGAAGCGGGGCGAGACGCTCGGCCATATCCTGCTCGACGGCCCCCCTGGGCTCGGAAAGACGACGTTCGCCACGTGTATTCCCCGCGAGCTTGGCACCACGCTCCAGATCGCCAGCGGCGCGGCGCTGGCGGCGCCGAAGGATCTGCTGCCCTATCTGACGAACGTGTCGGAAGGCTCCGTGCTCTTCATCGACGAGATCCACCGGCTGCCGATCGCGGTCGAGGAGTTCCTCTATCCGGCGATGGAAGACTTTCGCATCGACATCACGCTCGGTGACGGCGTGGCGGCCCGCACGATCAACATGCCGCTGCGGCCGTTCACGCTGATCGGCGCGACGACGCGGGCCGGGCTCATCTCGGCGCCGCTCCGCGACCGGTTCGTGATCCGCGAGCACCTCGACTACTACTCGCCGGCCGAGCTGGCCGAGATCGTGCGGCGGTCGGCGGCGAAGCTCGACATGCCGATGGACGATGCCACGGCCGACGAGATCGCCCGCCGCAGCCGGGGCACGCCGCGGCTGGCCAACAACCGGCTCCGCTGGATCCGCGACTATTCGACGAGCCGGGCCGACAGCCAGATGGACATCGAGATCGCCCGCACGGCGCTCGAGATGCAGGGGATCGATGAGCTCGGCCTCGACGGCTTCGACCGCCGGTATCTGGAAACGATCCAGCGGGTGTTCGCCGGGGGGCCGGTGGGCATCGAGGCGATCGCCCATACGATGAGTTCGGCCCCGGACACGCTCGAAGACGACGTCGAGCCGTTTCTGCTCCGATGCGAGCTCGTGGTCCGCACCCCCCGCGGGCGACGGCTGACGGCGAAGGGGGACGAGCACCTCGGCGCACCGCCCAAGACAGGGCCCCAGGCCCGGCTGTTTTAGAGGCGGATTGACCACCGCCTGGGGTTCTGGCTACCCTACGCGGCTCGCAACGCACAATTCAGGTGATTTCATGGCCGTTCCGAAGCGACGTCAATCCAACCAAAAGACCCGGTCCCGTCGGGCCCACGATTTCCTCGTGCCCCGGCAGCTGACGTTCTGCTCGAACTGCGGCAAGGCGGTGCCCACGCACCGGATCTGCGGCACCTGCGGCCACTACATGGGCCGGGCCGTCATCAAGTCCGAGGAATGAGCCTTGGATAGCCAGCCGGCAATCGTCTTTCCCGGGCAGGGAGCGCAGACGGTCGGCATGGCCGGCGATTGGGTCGACGCCCATCCGGAGGCGGCGGCACTCTTCGCCCGTGCGGCCGACATCCTCGGCTACGACCTGCTCGGCATCTGCCGAGAGGGGCCCGCCGAGAAGCTTAACGCCACGTCCGTCAGCCAGCCGGCGATCCTCGTGACGAGCCTCGCGGCGCTCGAGGTGCTCCGCGGCCGCGAAGGCAACCCGCTCGCCGCCACGCGGATCACCGCCGGCCTCTCGCTCGGCGAATACACGGCGCTCGTGTTCGCTGGCGCCCTCGAGTTCGACGACGCCGTGCGACTCGTCGACGTGCGGGGCCGCGCGATGCAGGAGTGCGCGGAACAGCGGCCCGGCGCAATGGTCGCCGTGCTCGGCATGGAACGGGAACCGCTCGCGGCGCTCTGCGACGAGCATCGCGGGAGCGACGTGCTCGAAGTCGCCAACGTTCTCTGCCCGGGCAACATCGTGGTTTCGGGCTCGGCCACGGCCTGCCGCCGGCTCGAGGCCGCAGCCCTCGCCGCAGGGGCGATGAAGTGCGTGCCGCTGGAAGTGGCCGGTGCGTTCCACACGGCGCTCATGCAGCCTGCCGTCGAACGGCTCAGTGCCGCCCTCGCCCAGGCCACGGTTCGCCCGCCGCGGATTCCCGTGGTGAGCAACGTCGATGCCCGGCCCCACACCGACCCTGACGAGATCCGGGGGCTATTAGCCCGCCAGGTGGTGGGTGTCGTCGAGTGGAACGCCTCGATGTCCTACCTGCTGTCGACGGGCGTCCGCGCCGTATGGGAGGTCGGGCCCGGCCGCGTGCTGCGGGGCCTGATGAAGCGGATCGACCGCAGTATCGCCTGCTCGGGCGTCTTCGACTGACTGCCGTTCCTGACCGTTCGTTCCCGATTCACCGCGTTTTTCGGAGGATTCCGCACATGGCCGACACCGCCGCCACCCCCACTCCCCCCAAGCGGCTGCAGGTCGATCTGACGGGCCAAGTGGCCCTCGTCACCGGCGCCTCCCAGGGCCTCGGCCGCGCGATCGCCGAGGCGCTCGCCGCCAGCGGCGCAACGGTCGCCCTCGTGGCCCGATCGGTCACCAAGCTGGCCGACGTGGCCGCGGCCATCCGCACCGCGGGGGGCAAGGCCGAGGAGTTTCCCTGCGACGTCACGAAGGGTGAAGACATCCAGCGGGTCGTCGATGCCGTCGTCGAAAAGCTCGGCCGCCTCGATGTCCTCGTCAACAACGCCGGCGTCACCCGCGACACGCTGTTGCCGCGGATGACTGACGAAGAGTGGGACGAGGTGCTCACGACCAACCTCCGGGCCCCCTTCCTCTTCATGCGGGCCGCGAGTCGGCCGATGATGCAGCAGCGATACGGCCGGATCATCAACGTCTCGAGCGTGTCGGGCATGATCGGCAACCCGGGGCAGGCGAACTACTCGTCGTCGAAGGCGGGTCTGATCGGCCTCACGAAGACGGTGGCCAAGGAACTCGCCGGCCGGAAGATCACGGTCAACGCCGTCTCGCCGGGCTTCATCGCCAGCGACATGACGGCGGCCCTCGGCCCCCTCGTGCTCGACGAGGTGAAGAAGCGGGTGCCGGCCAAGCGACTGGGCGAAGCCTGGGAGATCGCCGAGGCGGTCCTCTTCCTGGCCGCTCCCTCGTCGGGCTACATCACGGCCCAGACCCTCGTCGTGGACGGCGGCCTGATCGGCTGAGCGGACGTTCGCCAACCCGCGAAACCGCTTCTTGTAGGCCCGTCACTCCGCGTGGGCAAGTCACGCCGTGACTTGCTGGGCTTGATCCGGTCACGGCGTGACCGGGCTACCTACTCGCACCGAACCTTCAACACAGGGGGTGCACACCGGCGAGAATTCGCGAAATCGCCCTGGGCTGGACACGTTCGGTCGGGAGCCGGTATACCTTCGCGAGAACGCGGGCAAAATGCGCGGCCTCGGACGGCTGCGGCAGGCTCGCGATCGATGCGATGACTTCAGGAGGATTCTTACGGTGGCTTCAGTTCAAGACCGGGTGATCGACATCGTCGCTTCCCAGCTGGGGGTGAGCAAGGATCAGATCACCCCAGAAACGTCGTTCATCAACGACCTGGGCGCCGACTCGCTCGATACGGTCGAGCTGGTCATGGAACTCGAGGAAGAGTTCGAGATCAACATTCCGGACGACGCCGCCGAGAAGATCCAAACCGTCGGGCAGGCGGTTGAGTTCATCGAGAAGCACCAGGCCTGAGCCCGCGGATGACGTCAGGGATGATGAAGCGACGCGTTGTCGTGACGGGACTCGGTGTCGTCACGCCCTTGGGCCGTGGAATTGACCGCTTCTGGGACAGGATTGTCCGCAGCGAGAGCGGCGTGGGTCCCATCACGTTGTTCGACGTGGCGGGCTATCGCGTCCAATTCGGCGGCCAGGTTCCCTGGGAGCCGGAACAGGAAGACATCGCCAATCCGAAGGAGCTGAAGCGGCTCGACCGGTTCACGCAGTTCGCGATCGGGTCGGCCAAGGACGCGGTTGCCGACTCGGGAATCGACTTCTCGAAGGAAGACCCGTACCGCTGCGGCGTCGTGATCGGCTCCGGCATCGGCGGCCTCTGGGAGTTCGAAGTCCAGGAGGAGCGGCTGCTCCACAAGGGCATCGACAAGGTCTCGCCGTTCACGATTCCGAAGCTGATGGTCAACTCGGCCAGCGGCCATGTGTCGAGCATCTACGGCATCAAGGGGCCGAACTTCGCAGTGGCCACGGCCTGTGCCAGCGCCGCCAACTCGATCGGCGACGCCCTGCGGGCGATCCAATATGGCGACGCCGACGTCATGGTGACGGGTGGCAGCGAGGCGGCCCTCACGCCGATCGGCCTGGCCGGCTTCCAGAACATGCGGGCCCTGTCGTTCCGCAGCGACGCGCCGCAGCAGGCGAGCCGCCCGTTCGACGTCGATCGCGACGGCTTCGTGCTCGCCGAGGGCGCCGGCGTGGTCGTGATCGAGGAACTCGAGCACGCCCGGAAGCGGGGCGCCCGGATCTACGGCGAGCTCAAGGGCTACGGGGCCAGTGGCGACGCGGGCCACATCACGCAGCCCGACGACGAGGGCCGCGGCGCAGCCCATGCGATGGCCATGGCTCTCAAGGACGCGGGGCTCAACCCCGACGCCGTGCAGTACATCAACGCGCACGGCACGAGCACGCCTCTCGGCGACAAGGCCGAGACGAAGGCGATCAAGCGTGTGTTCGGCGACCACGCGAAGCGGCTGGCGGTATCGAGCACGAAAAGCCAACTGGGCCACACCCTCGGCGCCAGCGGCGGCATCGAACTGGCCGTCTGCGCCCTGATCATGTCGCGGGGCACGATCTCCCCGACGATCAACCTCGACACGCCCGACCCTGAGTGCGACCTCGACTACGTGCCCAAGGTTGCCCGCGACGCGAAGGTCGACGTGGCAATGAGCAACAGCTTCGGGTTCGGCGGCCACAACGCCTCGCTCGTGCTGGCCCGCGTGTGACCAGATGCACAACGCCCGACTGTCTGAGCCCGTTGCGGAGCAACAGGCCTACGGTCAATGGAGCTGGTCGGGGGTCGCGCGCAGCCGCCGGTGAATTTTGACTGGCAGAGTTAGCTGACCACATCAGTTGAGCATGAGACG
>JAPOJV010000250.1 GCA_029978085.1 bacterium | reverse complement strand
GGGGGCACCACCGACCATCGGTGGGTAACCAATCGCACCTAATTATAGGCTCTCGAAGTGAGTAAGGCCCGGCGTTTTTCAGGAACGCCGGGCCTCGCCCAACAATGTCGGGGCGACAGGACTTGAACCTGCGACCTCTTGACCCCCAGTCAAGCGCGCTAGCCAGACTGCGCCACGCCCCGAAACCGCCGCGGGACGACAGTGCCAAACGGCACCGCCGCCCCACGACCGACACACTATGGCACAACGCCCCTCGGGCTTCAACACGAGTTGCCCACGGCCGTTACACCCGGGCCGATACGCCCGCCTTGCCCGCGGCACGGCCCGCCGGAGCCACCGACCCCAGCCAGTTCCAGAGCGCCGCGGCCGCCGTGCCCCCCGCATAGCCCAGCACCGCCGTCGCCACCAGCAGGAGCGCCGCCAGCCCCGGGTCGAACGGCTCCACCACCACCTCCGACTTCATCGCATGCATCCGCAAGACGAAGTCGGCCACCCGCTGCGCCTGCCCCGCCGCCACGAGCGTCAGCCAGATCGCATGCCAGCCCGTGAGCATCACCGCCGCCACGATCCCCAGCCGATTCGGATCGACATGCCCCAGTCCCATCACACACCTCCGCGAGTTTCGCGTACGCCTTGGCATCCACGCCCCGTCGGGCCGCGTGACGGATCCCTGCTGCCTCGATGAACCCTACGGCCGCGTTGCCTCCGGATGCCAGCGGCCCACTGGACCACGGCGATTCGCCGGTTCCCCGCCGCCCCTCGCCAATCCCTCCCCGGATCGACACACTTGTGCGACGGCGGCCCGTACGGCCGCCCGCCTCGGCCCCCTCCGGAACCGCATCCGATGACCGCCTTCGCCACCAGACTCGCCGCCGCCATCACGTCCCGCCGCTCCCCCGCCTGCATCGGTCTCGACCCGCGGCGTGAATCACTGCCGCCGGCGCTGGCCGCGGCCGCGGCACTCGAAGCCAAGCCGCTCGCCGCCATCTTCGCCCGCTTCTGCTGCGAGGTGATCGACGTCGTCGCGCCGCTCGTGCCGATCGTGAAGCCGCAGCTCGCCTGCTTCGAGGCCCTCGGCCCCCACGGCATGACGGCGCTCGCCGAGGTCATCGAACACGCGCGGTCGAAGCAGCTCCTCGTGCTCGCCGATGGCAAGCGGGGCGACATCGGCTCCACCGCCGAAGCCTATGCCGATGGCTGGCTCTCCGGCCCCTGGGCCGCCGACGCCCTCACCGTGAATCCCTACCTCGGCCTCGACTCGGTCGAGCCTTTCGTGAAGACCGCCGAGGCGAGAGACGCCGGCATCTTCGTGCTCGTCAAAACGTCGAACCCCGGCAGCAAGGATTTCCAGGACCTGCGGTGCGACGGCAAGACGATCTACGAACACGTGGCCGCGGGCGTCGAACAGCTCGCGACGCGAACGGCTGCCGGGGGCCGCTACGGTGCGGTCGGCGCGGTGGTGGGCGCCACGTGGCCGAAGCAGCTCGATGAACTGCGGGCCGCGATGCCGCATACCTGGCTGCTCGTGCCCGGCTTCGGGCGACAGGGGGGCCGGGCCTCGGACGTGCAGACGGCGTTTCATGCGGACGGGCTCGGGGCGCTGATCGTGAGTGCCCGCGACGTGATCTTCGCCCACGCGCGGCCCGAGATGAACGCGGGGCTCGCGGATGGGCAGTGGCAGACCGCGGTCGATCGGGCGTGTCGCGACATGATCGAGCGGCTCGCCGCGGATACGCCCGCGGGGAAGCTGCGGTGAG
>JAPOJV010000081.1 GCA_029978085.1 bacterium | reverse complement strand
GGCCGACACGAAGATCATCGCCGAAGCCTGGGATGCGGCCGGCGCCTACCAGGTCGGCTCGTTCGCCAGCCTCCGGTGGGCCGAGTGGAATGGCCGCTACCGCGACGACGTCCGCCGCTACTGGCGGGGCGACTTCGCCCCGACGGGCCACCTGGCCACGCGGCTCGCCCGGGCGAGGGACCCCTATGGCGACGACGGCCGGCAGCCGTATCACAGCATCAATTTCGTGACGTCGCACGACGGCTTCACGCTCAACGACCTCGTGAGCTATCGCGAGAAGCACAACGAGGCCAACGGCGAAGGCAATCGCGACGGCGACGACAACAGCTTCGCGGAGAACTACGGGGTCGAAGGGCCCACGCAGCGGGCAGACATCAAGGCGTTGCGGTCGCGGCAGGTGCGGAACATGGCCGCCACGCTCCTGCTCAGCCAGGGCGTGCCGATGCTCGTGGCGGGCGACGAGTGCCGCCGCACGCAGCAGGGCAACAACAACGCCTGGTGCCAGGACAACGCCGTGTCGTGGTTCGACTGGTCGCTGCTCGACACGCACGCCGACGTGGTGCGGTTCGTTCGCGAGCTGATCCGATTTCGGCTCGGCAATCCGACGCTCCGGCGGCGGTCGTTCCTCGCCGGCGGGGCGGCCGCGTCGGGCACGCTCCCCGATGTGGAATGGTTCTCGCCGGATGGCGTGCACATCGACTGGTACGCCGCCGACGGCAGTCTCAGCTGCTTCTTCGGCGCCCCGTCCCGCGAAAAGCTGGAAACCGAAGATGACCCAGCTGCCGGTGGCCTCGCCGGCACCCCGCGGCACGTGCTGATCATCGCCCATGCCGGCTCGCTTCCTCGGACATTTACGCTGCCCCAGCCCCCCGTGATCCGAGCCCTCCCCTGGCGGCTCTTCGTGCACACCGGCCGGCCGGCACCTGACGACATCCATCCCGACGGTCGCGGCCCCACGATCGACTTCTCGCAGCCCCTGGAACTGCCCGAGCGGTCGCTCGTCTGCCTCGTGGCCGACGCCGTGCCGGAAGCGTCTCGCACATCGGTTGCATAAAGATTGAGAAAGCCGCTAGGCTCTTTGATTCACCCCCCGTCCAGGAGTTCTCATGGTCGCTCGCCTCGTTTTGACTGCCGCTTGTGTCTGCCTGATGGTCGCTGGCTGCTCGTCGTCGTCGCCGCCGGCCGCGCCGGCTGCCGGCAAGGCCCCCGCCGCACACGACCACGCCGATCATGGGCATGATCACGACGAGCACGAGCATGATCATCCCGAGTCGTTCGCCGCTGGCGTCGCCCAGCTCCAGGCCACCGTGGCTGCGGTCAAGGATCATCTCGCGGTGAACGCCACGGATGCCGCCGACGACGCCGTGCATGCCCTCGGCCATCTGATCGAAGACGTACAGGGGCTCGTGGCGAAAGAGAAGCTGGGTGAGGAGGCCAAGGCCACCGCGACCAAGGCCCTCGATGACCTGTTCGAGTGCTTCGACACGCTCGACACGGCCCTCCACGCCCCCGAGGGCAAGGGCAAGCCGCCGGCCGAGGTGCACGCCTCGCTGGCCGAGCGGATCGACGGTGCGATCAAGGCACTACAGGGCACACTGGCTCCGTAAGCAGGAAGCCCGAAGCGGGAGCGATGGGATCAGACACACGGAGGGAGAAATGATGAACGTCAGCCGGAGGATTCTGATCGTCGGTATCGCGCTTGCCGGAGCCATGTGCGGAGTGGCTGCGCGGGCCGAGCTCGATGTCACGGCCGTCCGGGGCCAGCTCCTGCTTCCACAGGAGCCTGCCGGCGCCCTCACGCTTGCCGCCGCCAAGCAGAAGCTCACCACCACGCCGCAGCCGATCGTGGTGGCTGGCCGGATCGGCGGCAAGGGAATGGAGGCCTTCATCAAGGACAAGGCCTCGTTCTCGATGCTGGAGATTCCGGCAGATGACCATGCCAAGAAGCCGGGCCACAAGCCCGATGACTGTCCGTTCTGCAAGAAGCGGCAGGCCAATTCGCCGATCGCCGCCGTGCAGTTCGTGGGGGCGGATGGCAAGGAGCTTCCTGTGGATGCCCGGACGCTGTTCGGGATCAAAGAGGGCCAGGACGTCGTGATCCGCGGCACGGCGATCTTCGATCCGAAGCTCGGCATCCCCGTGATCCAGCTCACCGCCGACGGCATCCACGTCCGCCCCGCCCAGTGAACTCACCCTACCCGCGAACGGCGTTCAAGGAATGGGCGGCGATCTGCCGGGCGCTGGCCCGTGGACGACAGGATGTGATCCTGCGAAAAGGCGGCATCGTCGAGCCGGCTGGCGGCTTCCGCGTGGAGCAGCCTGAGTTCCTGCTCATGCCGACGTTCCTCCACCAGTCGGCCGAGCAGCTGATCCCGGAGGCCCGCGACCTGCTCGACGACATCGACGCCGATCGGCCGCCGGAGGGCAGCGTAGTATTCACCCACGCGGCCCGTGTCCGCGAGGCGCTCCGAATCCGCTCGCTCACAGACCTCGCCGCCTTCCGTCCGCGGCACGTGTGGAGCGACGCCGTGGTCGCCGAACGGTTCCACCGCTGGCAGGACGAACTCCACGTGCTCGTCGTCGACGTGCAGCCCCTCCCCGAGGCTCTCACCGTGCCCTGGCACGAAAGCTTCGGTGGCTGCAAGTCGTGGGTCGATTTGCCGTAATCACCGCACCACGCGGGCGCCACCCCCCTTGATCTGTTTCTCCACCTCGGCCCGGGTGGCCATCGACGTGTCGCCGGGGGTGGTGCTGGCCAGGGCGCCGTGGGCGGCGCCGTAGTCGACCGCCTTCTGGGGGCAGTTGAACTCCAGGAACCCGAAGGCGAGGCCACTCGCGAAGCTGTCGCCGCCGCCGACGCGGTCGAGGATCTCGAGCTCGGGATACTTCCGGCTCTCGTGGAACTTCCCGTCGTGCCAGAGGATGGCGCTCCAGTCGTTCTTCGTCGCCGTGATCACCCGGCGGAGCGTGGTGGCCGCGACCTTGAAGTTGGGATATTCCTTCACGGCCGTCTCGATCATCCGCTTGAAGGCGTCGGTTTCGATCGCCGAGATGGTGTGATCGACCCCCTCGACCTCGAAGCCGAGCGACGCCGTGAAGTCCTCCTCGTTGCCGATCATCACGTCGACGTGCCTGGCGATCTCGCGGTTGACCTCACGGGCCTTGGCCTGGCCGCCGATGCTCTTCCAGAGGCTCGGCCGGTAGTTGAGGTCGTACGACACGATCGTGCCATGCCGCTTGGCCGCCGTGACTGCCTCGATCGTCAGGGCCGCCGTCGTCTCGGAGAGCGCGGCGAAGATGCCGCCGGTGTGGAACCAGCGCACGCCGAGTGTGCCGAAGAGATGGTTCCAGTCGATGTCGCCCGGCTTGAGCTGACTGGCGGCCGTGTTGCCGCGGTCGGGAACGCCCACCGCCCCGCGGATGCCGAAGCCCCGCTCCGTGAAGTTGAGCCCGTTGCGGACGCTCCGCCCGATCCCGTCGTCGGCCCGCCACTGGATGAAGTCGGTGCAGACGCCCCCCTGCATGATGAAGTCTTCGATGAGGTGACCGACCTCGTTGTCTACGAATGCGGTCACGACCGCCGTCTTGAGGCCGAAGCACTTCCGCAGGCCACGGGCCACGTTGTATTCACCGCCCCCCTCCCAGGCCGTGAACTCGCGGGCCGTGCGGATGCGGCCCTCGCCCGGATCGAGCCGGAGCATGATCTCGCCGAGCGAGACCTCGTCGAACGTGCAGGAGGTCCGCGGTTTCAGTTGCAGCGACATGAACGATCCTTTGATGAGGGGGTCTGGCGAATGAGAGCTTCAGATGGCACGCGCACCTGCTTGGAAGCCCGGGGCGCGAGCCGAGGGAATCCGCATCGTCGTCACGTAGGTATGACCGCACTCCACTCGGCTTGCGCCTCGGGCTTCACGGAAGACGTGATCGGATATCCCTCGGGCTTCGTGGAGGCCATGTGTCGGACCTCAGGTGGCAGTGGGAAGCGTGGCGGGATCGAGCGGCGGGACGCCCGCTTCGTGGGCGATCTCGTTGAGGGCCTCGACCTCGGCCTTCGAGAACAGCAGGCCGCCTGCCTTCTCGCTTCGGGCGGCCGCCTCGGCCTCGAGCTGGCCCGGGAGCATGCAGCCCTCGTTGCCGTGGCCGAGGATGTCGGCCAGCACGGCCTTCACGTTCTGGGCCTGCGACCGCCCCTGGGCGAAGACGCCGCTGGAGATCGCATCGGGGTGGATCACCTGAAAGAAGAACGCGCAGTTCTGCTTCTCGCCAGCCACGGCAGCTCGACTGCGAAGCGTGGGCAGCGATCCCCCGATGAATGCCGCCACGACCTCGTTGATGAGGGAGAGGCCGTAGCCCTTGTGATCGCCGAAGGGGAGGAGCGACACCGCCTTGTCGGGATCGGTCGTGGGCTGGCCGTCCTTGTCCACCGCGGCGTTGGGCGGCAGCGGCTTTCCTTCCCGCTTGAGCTGCTGCACCCGGCCCATCGCGATCACACTCGTGGCCCAGTCGATCACGATCGGAAAGCCGACGGCCTCCTGCGTCGGAAAGCCCCAGGAGTGGGGGTTCGTGCCCAGCGTGGGAAACTTGCCGCGAAACGGCACCACTTCTGCGAGTGACGCCGTGCAGTTGGTGTAGGCGATGTAGCCCCTCTTCGCGGCCTCCATCACATAGCCGCCGCCCCACAGATAGTGGAACGCATTGTCGATCGACACCGTGCCCGTGCCATACGTGTCGGCGAGCTTCATGCAGGTGTCGATCGCCTCCCAGGCCACGGCCTGGCCGAGCTTCTTCTGGGCGTCCCAGATCTCAGCCGCCTTGAACCGGCACGGCAGCTTCCTGACCGCCACCTGCGGCACGCAGCCTCCCGCCTTCGAGCCGAACAGCTCGTCGAGATGGAGCGCCTTGATCGCGTTGTGGGTGCGAATGCCGTGCTTCGTGGCTGCGGTGGCGAGCCGCGCGGCATGCTCGGCCTCTTCGGCGGCGAAGCCCCGCTTCAGATAGGCGCCACGGACGATCGCCTCGTGGGCGGCGACGGGAACGACGTGAAATGTTTCGGGCATCAGACGACCTTCCGCACGGGGACTTCGGGATTGACCTGCGCAAGCGGCTTTTCGCCGTGCATCGCGTTGATCAGATTGGTGACGGCCGCCAGCGCCTGCCGCTGAACGCTCTCATGCGTCCGCGAGCCGACGTGCGGCGTGACGATGCAATTGGGGAGCTTCGTGAGCGGGTGGCTGGCCGACGGCGGCTCCTCGTCGAGCACGTCGGTGCCGTAGCCCCGCACGCGGCCGCTCTTCAGGGCCGCGGCGATGTCCGCTGTGTTCACGATCTCGCCGCGGGCGCAGTTGAGGATGATCACCTCGGGCTTCATCTTCGCGATCGTCTCGGCTCGCACGAGGTCGCGGGTCTCGGGGGTGAGGTTCGTGTGGAGCGAGATGTAATCGGCCTGGGCGAACAGGTCGTCGAGCGAGGCAGCGCGGGGGATGCCGTGCTGCGAGGCAAAGGCCTCGTCCCAGTAAACGTCGTAGCCGATCGGCTTCATGCCGAAGGCCAGCGCCCGCAGGGCCACCTCCTTGCCGATCCGCCCCATGCCCACGATGCCGATCGTCTTGTCGAGCAGCTCGTGGCCCGTCTGCCGCTTCCAGCCGCCGGAGCGGGTCGAGTCGGTGTGGAAGAGAAGATTTTTTTCCAGGGCCAGGAGCAGCAGGAAGGCGTGCTCGGCGACGGTCGTGTGGTTGACGCCCGGCGTGAACAGGAGCGGGATGCCGAACTCGGTGCAGCTCTTCACGTCGATCTTGTCGACGCCGATGCCGTACTTCGACAGCACCTTGAGTCGGGGCCGAGCCTTCTCCAGCACCGCCCGCGTGATGGCGTCGTCACCGCAGATGTAGCCATCGACCTCGCCGACGAGGGCGAGCGTGTCGGCCTCGGAGAGCGGGCCGCGGGCCGTGACGAGCTCCCAGCCGGTGGCGGCGAGCTTGGCGTGGTGTTCACCGGGGGTGTCTTGGAACGAAGTGGTCGTGAGAAGAATCCGGGGTTTCATGCGTCCTACAGCTGAAAGAGGAATGACGCCGACACGGTAGCCAGTGTCCGCGAAAACCTCAATCTCGGCTGCCGTTCCGGCCCGTGTCGGCATCCGTAGCTGCGTCGAGGTGGCTGACGGTCCGCTCCCGGATGAAGGCCTGGAGCAACGCCGCGTGGCGGCCGTTCCACTTCCAGAGATGGCAGTGTCGGGCATCGGCAGTGCCGGCGCCGCTCACGCCCGTGCGGTGCAGCCAATACGCCTCGTCGGGTCCGAGCGGATAGCGGGCAAACTCCGGCCACCGCTGTCTCGGCACGCTCGTCTTGACCCAGCTCCACAGATTGACGTGCCGGCGGGATGCGTCGTCGGGCTGGCGGATGCACCACAGTCGGTATTCGAGTTCGGTCATAGCCACGACGCTGGACGAGAGCGGCCGCAGCCCGTGTGTCGGTGAGCCAAGCAGCTCGGCGACGACGGCGATGCCGATCGGCGAGGTCGTGATGATGATGGCCGGATCGGGATCGGCACCAAGACCATCCGGCCTCGCTGCGCTCGCGCGGGCTGCTAGCAGGTCGCCGAGCGTGGCGAGCCGCGTGCTCAGGTCGGTGGCGAGGATGGCCCGCTCGGCGGGCTGGCTGGGGCTGACGCCCGTGACGACAGCCAGCGGCTTTCGCTCGCGATGCGTTGCCGCAAACTCCCGCAGGCCATCCAGCCACGCCTGGGTGTCGGGAGTCATGCGCACAGCCTGTCATTCAGGAAACCGGACACGCCGAACGGCGCGGCAAAAACACCGCCACCGGGTGGGCGGAGGCGCGACGCGCTTCCACCCGACCCGGCGACATGGTTTCCGAATTGTAACGGAGCGGTGTCCGCGAGGCACCGCTCCGCCGCCTCCGGCCCGCAGGCCGGCGGCGACTTATCGAGCGAACTTCTGGCGGAGCCACTCGTTCTTGCGGCGCTCGAGCTCGATCAGCTTGGCGACCGGGCCGTTGCGGGTGGCACCGACCGAGGCCTGACCGTTGCGGGCCTGGGCGGCAAACGCCGTCGAACCGATGACCATCGTCGACACGACCGCGAACACGAACAACACGCGCTGCATGGGAGAGCTCCTGGGGGGATGCAAGACAAGAACTGGAGGCGGACTGACTCGAGGCGGACCGGCGGGGGCTCGATGCCGGTCCGCGTGATCGCTTCGGAGGATGGGATCGGCGTGGGGCCGCGAAATTTTTGAGTGGCGAAATCGCCGCCGGCAGCCGCGAAACATCTGGCACAGGCCGACGCGAGCGGGCAAAAAAACACTTCAAAGTGGCGGTGGTCGGCTTGACTGTGCGGCAACGATGTGCTGCGTAGGCACTCCTTGGCGGGCCTCCTTTCCGGTGTGGGCACGTCACGCCGTGACGTGCTTTCCGGTCACGGCGTGACCGGGCTACCGTGACCGGGCTACCGTGACCGGGCTACCGTGACCGGGCTACCTGCAGCGGGTCGTCTGGCCAGGCGTGCTTCGGATACCGTCGCCTGAGTTCCTTCTTCACCTGCGGGTAGGTGTTCTGCCAGAAGCCCGCGAGATCGGCCGTCACCTGCTGCGGTCGATGATTCGGCCCGAGCAGGTGGAGCAGCACCGGCACGCGGCCTCCCGCAACCCGCGGCGTCTCCCGAACACCGAACAGCTCCTGGATCCGTGCCGCCAAGATCGGCGGCCCTCCCGGGGCATAGGCCAGCTTCAGCCGCTTGCCGTTCGGCAGCTCCACGTGCGTCGGCGCGAGCCGATCGATCTCCGCCGCGCGGTCATACCCCAGCCGTCCCTGCACTGCCGCCACCCAGTCGGCTCGGGCGAGCTCGTCGAGCGATCGCAGGCCGTGACACAGGTCGCCAACGATGTTCCCCAGCGTGGCGGCGTCGAGCGGCGGCAGCCCGAGGTCGGGCAGCGTTTCCGCCAGCCAGCGGGCCCGGGCCAGCAGACTGCCGGCAGCCGTGTCGGAGCCCGGCAGGATGCGATCGAGCTGGAGCACGGCCTCCCGGGCGAGCAGTGCCGCCGCGGCCGCCGTGTCGCGGATCGCCACCGGCGTCTCGTCGAGCACGAGGTCGATCCAGATCGTCTGCAGCCGGGCTTCCACCTGCCGCCGCGCCGGCGAGTAGACGACCTGCTCGGCGATTTGCAGGTTGGCGCCCGCGAGCGGCTCGCGGTCGAGCCAGGGCCGCTCCACCGCCGACGCCAGGCGCACGGCCGCCTCACCGCCGACGTCGTCCACGTCGATCGCCAGGAAGAGCGGCTCGCCCCGCAGCCGCGACGAGTCGAGCCGCACTCCCCTGCCCCCGACGAGCGCGCCCCGATCCTGCGTGCCCTGCCGCAGCCGAGCCAGCCGATCGGGAAACGCCTCGAACAGGGCGAGCATCAGGGCTTCGGCCGGGTCGGCGGCCCGAGCTGCCCGCGGCGCCTCCACCAGATGAAAGAGCTGCTCGGCCGCACGGAGCACGTTGCGGGCGCCGGCTGGATGCGGGTCGAACGCGGGATCGTCGATCCGCACTCCCGCGTGAAAGGCCTGCAAGGCCGCGATCCGGTCCACGATGTCGGACCGCGTCCGCACGGTCTGCCGGTCGCGTGGGCCTCCGGTCCGCCGCGGTGTGCGGAACGGATCCCGGTCCGAGAGCAACGCTGCCGCGATCGAGGCCTCGCGGAGCACGCCATGCTCTGCGCCAGCGAGCAGGAGCCGCGCCAGCCGCGGATGCGCCGGCAGTTTCACCAGCTCTGATCCCAGCGGCGTGATCCGATCGCGGCCGAAATCGTTCGCAGTGCCCGGCTCGATCGCGCCGAGATGCAGCAGCACCTGCCGCGCCCGCTCGAGCGCGTGCGGCGGTGGCTGATCAAGCCACGGAAACCCGCCCGCCTCGCCCAGCGACAAGAGCTGCAGGAGCGGCCCCGCCAGGTCGCCGCGAACCGCTTCCGGCACTTCAGCCGCCGGCCGATGCTGGTGCGAGGCCTCGTCCCAGAGCCGCCAGCAAACGCCCGCCTCCGTGCGGCCTGCCCGGCCCGCCCGCTGATCGGCCGCAGCCTTCGAGATTGGTACGAGTTCCAGCCGGGGTAGCCCCGTCGCCGGCGCGAGCCGGCTCTGCCGCGCGAGCCCGGAGTCGATCACCGCGGTCACGCCCGGAATCGTGAGCGACGTCTCGGCGACGTTCGTGGCCAGGATCACCTTGCGGCAGCCGATGTCGGTGAGCACACGGTCCTGCTCCTCCGGCGGCAGGTCGCCATAGAGCGGCAGCAGGGCATGCCCCTGCCGCGCGACCAGCGGCTCGAGCTCGCGTTCGCTCTGCCGGATCTCGCCGACGCCCGGCAGAAAGACGAGCACATGGCCCGTCGTCGCCCGCAGTGCCTCGGGCACCGCCGTGACGACGTGATCGACCAGCTCACGGCGGTCACCGTGTTTCAGATAGCGGATGGCCACTGGATGGAGCCGGCCATCGGCTGCGATCACCGGGCAGGGCTGGTCGGTCGTCGGGCCGAGCATCGCCGCCACCGGGCCGGTGTCGAGCGTGGCGCTCATCACGATCAGCCGCAGATCGGGCCGGAGCGTCTGCCGCAGCCGCACGAGCAGGCCGAAGATGAGATCCATCTCCAGCGACCGCTCGTGAAACTCGTCGAGCACGACGGCGTCGATGCCGGTGAGGGCGACGTCATCGACGAGCCGGCGAAGCATGATGCCGGTCGTCTCGACGACGAGCCGCGTATCGCGGCCGACCCGGGCATCGAACCGCACCTGATACCCCACGTCGCCGCCGACCGGCGAGCCGCGGAGCTTTGCGATCTGACAGGCCACCGATCGGGCTGCGAGCCGCCGCGGCTGAAGGAGCACGAGCCTCGCCGACGGTGCAATGTCGTCACAGACCGCCCCCGGCACGAGCATCGTCTTGCCCGAGCCCGGAGGCGCCGTGACGACGACCGCGCCCGATCGCGACGCGGCGACGGCCGCATCGAGTACCCCCGCGACGGGCAGTGTCTCGAGGGCCGCGGCCAGGTGCCGCGTCATGCCCCGGTCTCCGCGGCGAGTCCGTGGTCGTAGAGTCGGTAGAGCACCTGCGTTCCTTCGTCGGTCCAGCCGTGCGTTGCGGCGAGGGCATAGAGCCGCTCGGCCGTCTCGAGCCCCGGGAGAACGAGGCCGCTCTCGGCCGCACACTCCCGCGCGAGGCCGATGTCCTTGAGCAGATGCTTCACCAGGAAGCCCGGCGCCATGTCGCCGGCGATCGCCCGCGGCGCGAGGTTCGTCAGCCCCCAGCTGCCGGCGGCTCCACCACTGATCACCTGCTGCACGGCGGCGGCGTCGAGGCCACCGGCGCGGGCGTGGGCCAGCGCCTCGCACCAGGCCACCATGCCGACGGCCACCGCAATCTGGTTGGCGAGCTTGCACCGTTGTCCGGCCCCGGCCGCGCCGAGCCGCGTGACCGACTTTCCGAGCCGATTGAGCATGGGCCGGGCACGCTCACAGGCCGCCGCATCGCCCCCCAGCATGATCGTGAGCGTGGCCGCGCGGGCGCCGACGTCGCCGCCGGTCACGGGGGCGTCGATCGCGGCCAGCCCGCGGCCGGCAGCGGCAGACGCGATCCGGCATGCCAGCGTTGGGCTTGACGTCGTCATGTCGATGAGGAGCGTGCCGGAGCGGCTACGGCCGACCAGGCCCGAGCCCTCGGGCACGGCCTTCGTGCCGCCGAAATAGACCTCCTCCACGTCGGCCGGCATCCCCACCATCGTGATCACCACATCACTCGCCTCGGCCACGTCGCCCGGCGTGTCGTGCCAGGTGGCACCGGCCGCGAGCAGCGGCTCAGCCTTGGACCGCGTGCGGTTGAACACATGGACCTCGTAGCCTGCGGCGAGCAGGTGGCCCGCCATGCTCCGGCCCATGATCCCGGTGCCGATGACGCCGATCGCCCGATCATCATTCACGTTCGGCGGTGCTGGTCGCTCACTCGTCATCTCGCAGAATCCTTCCGAGCGAACTGGTTGGTGAAGAGCGCCACCTCCGCGGTGAGCCCCGGGCCGAAGGCCATCGCCAGACAGCAGCCATCGGCCTCGGGCAGCATCCGTTCGAGGATGAACAGGATCGTCGCGCTCGACATGTTGCCATGCGCCGCGAGCACTTCATGCGACGCGGCGAGCATGTGGTCCTCGAGCCCCAACGCGTCGCGGACGTTCGCCAGCACCCGCGGGCCACCGGGATGCACCGCCCAGGCGGCGACGTCGGCAGCCGTCAGTTGCTCATCGGCAAGGGCCGCGGTCACGAGTCCGGCTATCTCACGGCTGATGATCCCCGGCACGCGGGCCGAGAGCGACATCTCAAAGCCGTGGTCCCCGATCAGCCAGCCCATTTCGCCCGTGGAGTCGGGCAGCAGCCGCGACCACTGGCGGTCAAGTGCCCATTCGGCATCGGCCGCCAGCGGATGGTCGCCGCCGACACCGACGACGGCCGCCGCACCGTCGGCAAAGATGCTGTTGGCCACGACGGCGTCGCTGCGACTCCCATACTGAAAATGCAGGCTACAGAGCTCGACGCAGACGACGAGGACGACCGCGCTCGGCTGCGCGGCGGCAAAGGCTTCGCCCACCCGCAGGGCATTGAACGCCCCGTGGCAGCCCATGAAGCCCACGTGCGTGCGGCTCACATCGGCCGGCAGCCCGAGCCCGCGGACGATGTCGAGATCGACGCCCGGATTCGCGAAGCCCGTGCACGAACAGGTGACGAGGTGCGTGACGTGCCCGGGGTCGACGCCACTGCGGGTGATCGCCGTGCGGGCCGCATCCACGGCGAGCGGCCCCGCCTCGGTGGCATATCGGGCCATGCGGGCGGCCGTGGACGGCCCGCCGCCGGTGTCGGCGTCAGCGGGAGGAAAGAATGTCTGCGCGAACGGCTCGCCGGCGGGATCCTCCAGCAGCACGGACCCCCGCGTGCGGATCCGGGTCTGGCGGTAGATCGCGGCCAGGGCCCGCTCGTGGCCAGGCTCGGCGTTGGCGAAGCCGGCTGCAAGCGTGGCCGCGTCCACCTGCGCGATCTGTCGCCGGGGTGTGGCGGTGCCGATGCCGAGAAGAGCGAGGCTCATGATGCAGCTCCTGCAGGTGGTCGATCCATGACATGCTGTGAAGCCCGGCTTCCCGTCACCGCCGGCACCGCGAGGCGTGCGGCCCAGGGGGCGAGTTGCGCCGCCCGCACGGCGAGCCGCACAAGCCGTGGCAGGCGGAGCCCGGCAGCGACCCGCTGGCAGCGGGCATGTCGCGGGGCGAAGTGCCGCGCATGCGACCGAGCATAACGATCGGCGGCGATGTCGGCGGGAGCGAGCGTCGTGCTGTCCGAATTGACAAGGGCCTCCGCCGCCAGTCGGCCGGCAGCGAGCGCCCAGCCCATGCCCTCACCGGTGAAGGGCTCGACATAGCCCGCGGCATCACCGACTCGCAGCACGAGCCGATGCCTGCCTTCAACGAGCGGTGCAGAGCGGGTGAGCGCGGGCGTGGCCCGCATCACCACCGACTCGAGTCCGTCGAGTGCCGCGGCAGTGCGCGAGCCACAGGCTTCACTCACGATCCGCCGCACGACGGCGGCAGGTTCCGAGGCCGAGAGTGCGTGGCGATCGACCGCCGCCGCGACGTCGATCCGGCCGTCCTCCAGCCGCACGACACCGCAATAGCCGACCGGCGTGACCGCCATCAGGAGCTCACCGGGCGGGAGCGTCGCAGCGGTCGCTGGCAGGACGCCGCCGATGCCGATCCGGCTCCGGGCGGCGACCGTGCGAGCGGTGCTCGGGCTCGCCTCGCGGGAGAACCGCACGTGGTCAGTGAGGCCCGTCGCCAGAAGCAGTCGGTGGCACTCGATCGTCGCCGTGCCGGCATCCCGCGATGTCCGCACGGCCACGCTGACCCAGGGCTCGGTTCCGTCCGTCTGCTCGTCGATCGAGAGTGCGGTCGTTTGAGGCAGCCACTCGCAACCGGCCGCGACCGCTGCGGCCACCATGCCTGCATCGAGCGCCTCACGAGACAGTGTTGCCCCGCCTCTGACGTCGATCGGGGCCACGCGGCCGCCCGCGGCGACGCTGATCCGCCGTAGGGGCACCGCGCGGGCGAGCGGACCACCGTCGGCGGAAATATCGAGCCGCGCGAGTTCGACCACCGCGGCCGTCGACAGGCAGCAGCCGCAGAGCTTGCCACGGGGCATCGTGCCCCGGTCGACGAGGAGCACGCGAAGCCCGTGCCGTGCCATGCGCAGGGCTGCAGAACTGCCGGCTGGCCCCGCGCCAATGACTACGACATCCCAGCGGATCGCAGCGGCCGCGTCGAGTGTGAGCGTGGCGTCGCAGGGCGTCATGTGCCGGCCCCCGCGACGGCATCGGGCCGCTGCCAGATGATGACGGCCCGCTCCGGCCAGGCGCGGCGGATCGTGGCGGTCGACAATCCGGCGGCGGTCAGGAGCCGGCGGTATTCCGGGATCGTGCGGGCGGCCCGCACGGAGAGCGGCCCATCCACACGGGCCACCCGCGACGACGAGAGCACCGTCGTGCCGACGACGGCAAGCACGAGCCCCAGCCGGCTGCGGATCAGATCGGAGATCACGATCCCCACTCGGGCGGCAGCGGCCATGTGCCGCAGGAGCGTCACGGCCGTCGCATCATCGAGGTGATGAAAAAAGAGCGAGCTCACGGCAACGTCGCACGGCGGGCAGACGTAGCGCAGCACATCGCATACCTGGAACGTC
>JAPOJV010000226.1 GCA_029978085.1 bacterium | reverse complement strand
TCTGCCGACTGCGGCGGCGCTCCGGCAGCCCCCCCGGGAACCCCGGCGACGGCCATGAGCAGGCAGGCGATCGGCAGCAGCTTGGAACAATCCATACGACCTGTTTCTTCGGCACCACCGTCAGGGGGCATGAGAATCGTTGAACTCCCAGCCGAAACAGGAGAAAACGCTCAAAATGGGCTGAGTTTGCGGGGCCCGCGAACCATCCGGCCCCCCTTCGACGTACTATCCCCACAGACACCCATCTCCCCCGGACGGCGGCGATCATGACGTTGAAGACCCTGTTTCGGCGGCGCAAGGCCCAGTCGCGGGGGCTGCGCGGCCGCAGCCGCCGACTCCGTGGCGGCCGCTGGGAGATGCTCGGCCTGGGCATTCAGGGCCACGAGTCGCTCGAGCAGCGGGCCCTCATGGCGGCCGATCTGGGCATCACGCTCACGGACGGCCTCGACTTCTACCTGCCGGCCTCGCAGGTCGCCTACACGCTCACGCTGGAAAACAAGGGCGACGCCACCGCAACGAAGGCCGCGCTCTCCTCCGCGCTCTCCCCGGCAATCACGCAGGCCACGTGGACGGCCGCCTACACAGGGGGCGGCACGGGCCCCATCGTTGGCTCGGGTCCGATCAAGACCGACGTCACGCTGCCTGCAGGCGCGAAGGCCACGTTCACGATCCTCTCCACGGTGAGCCCCACGGCCACGGGCCCGCTTGTCTCGGCGGCCACCGTGTCGCTCGGCGGCACCGACAAGACCGACACCGACACGGATACCTTCGTCCCGCGGTCGATCGCGGTCGCTGCTGGAGCCGGCCCCACGAGCGCGCCTGTCGTGAAGCTCGTCAATCCGACCACGGGCGCCACCCTGGCCGAGCAGCTTGTCTTCGACACGAAGCTCAAGACGGGCGTGCAGGCGGTGCTCGGTGATCTCGACGGCGACGGCAAGCCCGAGGTGATCGCCGGCACCAATCGCGGCCATGTCGCCGAGATCAGAGTCTTCAGCCAGAAGGTGGCCGCCGACGGCAGCGTGACGCTCGTCCGCGACGACCGCTACTCGCTCCAGCCCTTCGGCGCCGGCTATCGCCACGGTCTCGTGCTGGCGGCGGGCGACTTCACCGGCGACCGCCTCGCCGACATTATCGCGGCACCGGCCGTCGGCAACGGCGAGGTGAAGCTCTATGAGTCGACGCCCACGGCCGCCACGCCGCTGACGTTCCTCCGCTCGTTCACGCCGTTCGCCGGCGGCACGGCGGGCGTTTCGCTCGCGATTGCGGATTTTGGCACGTTTAACGACGGCAAGGTCGTCGATGCGACGAAGCTCGACGGCAAGGGGGAAATCGTGGTCACCAGTCCCCGCGGCGTCGCGCCGACGATCCAGATCCGCGACGCCTCGGCGGCCACGGTGCCCGTGCTCGACACGATCACGCCGTTCACGAAGACGTTCACGGGCAGCTATGCCGTGACGACGGCCCGCATCAACAAGGATTCGATCCCCGACATCATCGTGGCACAGGGCCGCGGCGGCACGTCGGTGGTGGAGGTGTACGACGGCGGCGTCGCGACGGCGGCCAATGCGAAGCTCGCCACGTTTGCCGCATTCGGCGATCTGGCCAGCCGCAACGCGCCGATCTCGATCGCGTCCGTCGATACCGACGGCGACGGGCGAGCCAATGCGGTCATCGCGGCCCAATCCGCCCGCAATGCCGAAGCCTGGCGTCGGTTCGTCGTCGTGGATGCGACGACGGGCAACGGCGTTTCGCTTCAGCGCGACACGACCACGGCGCCGCTCAACGTTCGCGGCGTGCTCACCGGCGGCATGGCGCAGCCGAACACCACGACCGTCACGACGACCAGCGGTCTGCAGTACCGCGACCTCACCGTCGGCACGGGGTCCAAGCCGTCCTCCAATACCGCGACGGTGCGGGTCAACTACGAAGGCCGGTTGCTCGACGGCACGCGGTTCGACGGCAACAACGGAACTTCTTTCCAGCTCAACCGGGTCATCGCCGGCTGGACGGAGGGCCTGGCCTCGATGCGGGTCGGCGGCCGCAGGCAGCTGATCATTCCGGCGAATCTGGCCTACGGTGCGGCCGGCAGCCCGCCGAACATCCCGCCCAACGCCACGCTCGTCTTCGACGTCGAGTTGCTCTCCACGACCTGACGCAGACCGGATTCCGCTGGCAGCCTGCGGTTTGATTGGGGCCATTTTCTCGGCATTTTTGGGGCATGCCGCCGGCGCCGCCCCGCTGCTTGACGCCCCCCACCGGGCCGCCTAAGCTGTTTGCAACGTTGATGCAAAAGCGATGGCGACGTCATCGGGCATCGGCGTTGTGATTCAGGAACTGCTCGTGAGCGCGTCTTGATCCCGGTGCGGAGCGGCCCGTAAGGGCTGTGCTTCGGAGGCTGCCTGAGCCTTGTGGATCAATTCTTCACGCGTTCGCCCGTGTGGCCCTGGCAGGTGTTGGACCTGCCGCCGTTTTCCGACGGTCTCGCCACTCCCGGCCGCTGCAGATTTCCAGCCACCGCCCCTCTTGACGCGTTCGCAGCCTACCCTATAAATGCAATCATGTTGCAAGTGACAACTAAGTGCGGATCGAGCCTTCACGCCCGCACTCGAGCCTTCACGCTTGTGGAATTGCTCGTCGTGATCGCGATTATCGCCACCCTGATCGGCCTCCTGCTGCCCGCGGTGCAATCCG
>JAPOJV010000136.1 GCA_029978085.1 bacterium | reverse complement strand
TGGCATCTGCCCGTGCTCTTCATCTGTGAGAACAATCTCTATGCGATGGGCACCGCCCTCGAGCGGCACCAGTCGATGACGGATCTGCATCGCAAGGGCGACGCCTATGCGATCGACCACGCCGCCGTGGACGGCATGGACGTGCTCGCCGTCGAGGCGGCGGTGCGGCAGGCGGCCGAACAGGTACGGTTCACCGGCCAGCCGTTCTTTCTGGAGGCCCGCACCTATCGCTTCCGGGCCCACTCGATGTACGACGCCGAGCTCTATCGGTCCAAGGCCGAGGTGGAACACTGGCGGCGGCGTGACCCAATCGATCTGTTCGTGGCCCGGCTGCGGGAGCAGGGTCTGCTCGACGACGCCGGGCTGACCCGGCTCACGGCGGAGGCGGATCGCGTCGTGGATGAGGCCGTAGCGGAGGCAGCGGCTGCACCACTCGAGCCGGTGCAGGATCTTGAACGCGACGTGCTGGCCACGGCGAGCAGGGAGGCCGTGCCATGCCCAGGCTGACCTACCGTGAGGCGGTGCGGACGGCGCTCCGCGAGGCACTCTCGTCCGATGACCGCGTGTTTCTCATGGGAGAGGACGTGGGCCGCTACGGCGGCGCCTACGCCTGCAGCAAGGGGCTGCTCGCGGAGTTCGGCGAGGAGCGGGTGCGGGACGCGCCGCTCTCGGAGGCGGCGTTCGTGGGGGCCGGGATCGGGGCGGCGATCGCCGGCCTGCGGCCGATCGTCGAGGTGATGACGGTGAACTTCAGCCTGCTCGCGCTCGACCAGATCGTGAACAACGCGGCGCTGCTGCGGCACATGAGCGGCGGCCAGATCGGAGTGCCGCTCGTGATCCGGATGGCGACGGGAGCCGGCCGGCAGGTGGCCGCTCAGCACTCGCACAGCCTGGAGGTCTGGTACGCCCACGTGCCCGGGCTGAAGGTACTCGCCCCGGCCACGGTCACCGACGCCCGGTTCATGCTCGCGGCCGCGCTCGCCGATCCCGATCCGGTGATCCTGTTCGAGCATACGCTCGCCTATCCGCTGGAGGACGAGGTCGCCGTCGATGCCGGCGCGGCGTTCGACGCCTGGCACGCCGTCGTGCGGCGGGAGGGGAGTGATGTGAGCCTCGTCACGTCGGGCGGCTCGGTGCCGCGGTGCCTGGCCGCCGCGGAGGCGCTGGCGGGCGAAGGCATCACGGCGGAGGTGATCGATCTGCGAGTGCTCCGGCCACTCGACACCGACACGGTGCTGCGGTCGGTGGCGAAGACTCGCCGTGCGGTCGTCGTGGACGAGGGCTGGAAGACCTGCGGACTCGCGGCCGAGCTGGCGGCCTGCATCGGCGAGCATGCGTTCGGTGAGATCGTGGCGCCGGTCACCCGTGTGTGCAGCGCGGAGGTGCCGATCCCGTACGCAAAGCATCTGGAGGAGGCGGCGCTGCCCGGGGTTGAGCGGATCGTCGCGGCCGTCCGCAGGATGGTGGCAGCATGACCGCCTCCGCCACCGACTTCCGGATGCCCGTGCTCGGAGCCGACATGCAGGCCGGTACGCTCGTGGCCTGGCGGAAGCGGCCGGGCGATGCGGTCCGTCGCGGTGAGATCATCGCCGAGGTCGATACGGAGAAGGGCGTGATCGACGTCGAGGTGTTTCACGAAGGCGTGCTCGACGAGATCGTCGTGCCCGCGGGACAGAAAGTGCCTGTGGGCACGGTGATTGCGCGGTTCAGGCGGCCCGCTGGGGCTGAGGGAGCCGTCGGGACGGTGGCTGCTCGGCCAGCGGTTCCTCCGACGCCAGAGCCGCAGATACCATTAGCCGAGGAGCGGCCACGTGCTGCGGCACCTGGCACGGATCGGCTGCAACGGATGCGGCAGACGATCGCCGCGGCGATGACCCGGTCGAAGCGGGAGATTCCGCACTACTACCTGGCGACGACGCTCGACCTGCACCGGGCGACGGCCTGGCTGGCCGACGTGAATGCCACGCGGCCGATCGAGACGCGGCTGCTGCCGGGCGTGCTGCTGCTCAAGGCGACGGCGCTCGCGCTGCGGACAGTGCCCGAGTTGAACGCCGTCTGGGAGCAGGAGCAGGTCGTGCTCCGCGACACCGTGCACGTGGGCGTGGCGATCTCCCTGCGGGGGGGCGGCCTCGTGATCCTCGCCCTCCACGACACGGCGACGCGGAGCCTCGACGACCTGATGGCGGGACTCCGCGACCTCACCGCCCGCGCGCGGGCTGGCCGGATGCGGAGTTCGGAACTCGCCGACTCCACGATCACGGTCACGAGCCTCGGCGACCGTGGCGTGGAGAGCGTGTATGGCGTGATCTATCCGCCGCAGGTGGCGATCGTCGGCTTCGGCACGATCCTGGAGCGGCCGTGGGTCGTCGATGGTGCCGTGCGGCCGCGGCCGGTGGTGACCGCCACGCTCGCGGCCGATCATCGGGTGAGCGACGGGCATCGTGGCGGGCTGTTTCTCGAAGCGGTCGGCCAGCTGTTGCAGGAACCGGAGAAACTCTGATGGCCGATGATCCGCGGGCGATCATTCTGGAGGTGCTCGGCGGCATCGCGCCGGAGGCCGATCTGGCTGCGGTGTCGCCGCAGGCGAACCTGCGGCGGGAACTCGATCTTGATTCAGTCGATTTTCAGAACTTTCTGATCGGGGTGGCGAAGCGGGCGGGGATCGAGATTGCCGAGCGGGACGCGGCGGGGCTCGTGACGCTCGCGGCCTGCGAGGCGTATGTGAGGCACAAGCGGTGAGCGCGTTGTTCGGGGCTGCCCACGCCCCGTCGCCGGACGCTCGCTGCGGACATCCTGTCCTTCGCTCGCTCGAATGCCGCCTTCGCTTCGGCATCCTGCCTGCGCTGGTCAGCAACGCCGGCTCCCGGGGCATGGGCACCCCCTCACGGATTCTTGTTGCCCGGGCGATCCACGACGAGCCGCAGGAAATGCGTGGCGCAACTGATGCACGGGTCGTAGCTGCGGATCAGGCGTTCGCAGATCTGCGTGAGCGTGGCGTCGTCGGCTCCGAGAAGCGGAAGCAGCAGGTCGCGGAGATCGGCCTCGATCTGGGCCTGGTTCTGCGACGTCGGCGGCACGATCGCGGCGGCTTTCACGAGCCCATCTGCTCCGATCTCGTAGCGGTGCCAGAGCAGACCGCGCGGCGCCTCGGTCGCATGGCAGCCCACACCGGCCCGGGGCGTCCACGCAACGCGACACGCCCCGAGGTCGGGTGGCAGCCGCCGCACGATCGCGGCCGCCTCCTCGAAGGCTGCCGCCAATTCCACGCAGCGGGCCACGATGCTCATAAACGGATTCATGAGCGGCAGCGGGTGGCCGCAGCCCTCCGCCGCCGCGCGGGCCGCGGGCGGGAGTCGGTCGTGGCAGAGGGTGAGCCGGGCGATCGGGCCGACGAGGTAGGGCTGCTCGTCAGGCAGGAGCACGCTCTGCAACGCCGTGCTCCACGGCACCTGTCGCTCGCTGAAGTGTTCCGAAAACTCACCGGCGTCGATGTCGAGGCCCGACGACGACATGATTCGCCCCTCGTTCAGCGGATACTCCGCCGGGTGCGAGACCGCAAGGCATTCATACTCGCGGGTGAACGCCGGAAACTCAAAACGGCTTACTTCGTGGACGAGGTCGAGGCAGTAGCCGAGCCCCCATTCGAGGTCGGTGAGGAGTTCGCGGATCGCCGCACTGGAGGGCGTTCGGTGAAAGCCCCCCACGGCGACGTTGATCGGATGCACCGCGCGGCCGCCCAGCACCTCGATCAGTCGACTGCCGATGCTTGTGAGCCGCATGCCGGCCTCGACGAGTGCCGGCCGCTGCTCGGCCAGCGTGAAGCCGCTCTCACAGCCGAAGAAGTCAGGGGCGTGGAGCAGGTGCACGTGGAGCGCATGGCTTTGAATCCATTCGCCGCAGCCGAGCAGGCGGCGGAGCATGCGGATCGGCGGCGTGATCTCGATGCCGAGGGCCTGTTCGAGTGCGTGGCAAGCAGTCAGCTGATAGGCGACCGGGCAGATGCCGCAGATCCGGGCCACGATGTCGGGCACTTCACGGATCTCGCGACCGACGACGAGTTTCTCGAAGAACCGCGGCGGCTCGTAGATGCTGAACTCGGCGATTTCGATCCGGCCATCGGCGACGCGAACACGCAGCCTGCCCTCCCCCTCGACACGGGTCAGCGACTTCACCTCCAGCCTGCGGATGGTGCCGCCGCGGTCGGCATTCGGCGCAGTGGTCACGGCGGGCCTCCCGCCAGCCGGTCGTGTTCTGCGCGAAACGCCGGCGCCCAGGCGTTGAAGTTCTGCACGAGCCGGCCCAGGTGGTCGCGGGGCGAGCCCCGCCGCTCGGAGAAACCGGTGAGGCTCACGAGATTGGGGCTCTCTGCGGGCCCATAGCAGCCGAAGCACTCGCGATCGTGGGCGGGGCAGATTGCACCGCAGCCCGCCTGCGTGACCGGCCCGAGGCAGGTGATGCCTTGTGCCACGGCGACGCACACGGTGCCCCGCTCCTTGCACTCGACGCACACGGAGTAGCCCGGCACCCGCGGTCGGCGGCCCACGAGCATCGCCGTGATCAACTCGACGAGCTGGCCGGTGTCGATCGGGCAGCCCCGCAGCTCGAAGTCCACCGGCACGTGGTCGGCGATCGGCGTGCTCGTCGCAAGCGTTGAGATGAATGCCGGCGTCGCGTAGATCGCGCCGAGAAACGCATCGATGTCTCCCCAGTTGCGGAGTGCCTGAATGCCGCCGGCCGTAGCGCAGGCGCCGATCGTCACGAGGAACCGGCACTGCCGCCGAATCTCGTGGATGCGGTCGATGTCGTCGGGGGTGGAGATCGAGCCTTCGACGAGGCCGATGTCGTAGGGGCCGTCGAGCACGCGGGAACGGGCCTCGAGAAAGTGGGCGATCTCCATGCGAGCGGCGATCGCGAGCAGCTGGTTGTGGGCGTCGAGCAACTGAAGCTGGCAGCCGTCGCAGGAGGCGAACTTGAAGACGGCGAGGCGGGGCTTTGTTTTGGGTGAGGCAGTCATAGGTGCGGCACCGCGAGGAAAGCCGCGATCGTGTCGTGGCGAAAGACGGGGCCGTCCTTGCAGACGAACGCCGGCCCGAACTGGCAGAGGCCGCAGAAGCCGGCGGCGCACGACATGTTGCGTTCGAGCGCAAGGAAGATATCGCGGCTCGCGATGCCCGCCTCGGCGGCCCGTGCGGTGACGGCCTGCATCATCGGCTCGGGGCCGCAGCAGAAGAGGCTCGTGGAGCCAGGAGCGATGTCGAGGTCGGCGAAGAGGTCGGGCACGACGCCGATCGCCCCTGGCCAGCGAGCGTCGGCGGCATCGACGATCGTGAACACGTTGAGTCCCGCCTTCCGCCAGCGGTCGTACTCGTGCGGATACAAGAGATCCGCGGGCGTCTTCGCGCCGTGCAGGATTGCGACCGAGCCGTAGTCATTGCGATGCCGGTCCAGGTGACAGATCGCGGCCCGCAGCGAGGCCAGGCCGACGCCCCCGGCGGCCACGATCACGTCGCGGCCGTGGATCTCGCCGAGTGGCCAGCCGCGGCCGAAGGGGCCGCGGACGAGCACCTCGTCTCCCACGCCGAGCCGTGCGAGGGCGTGCGTGACGTTGCCCACCGCGCGGAACGTGTGGCTGAAGGGCGAAGGCACGGCCGGATCCGACGCGATCGAGACCGCCGCCTCGCCGATGCCCGGCAGATGCAGCATGGTGAACTGGCCGGCCGCAAATCGGATTGCGCGGCAGGGTTCACGAAAGACGAGGTCGATCGTCAACACGCCCGGTGCCTCGGGCCGGATCGCCTCGACCCGTGTCACGTGGCTCTGCCACGGTGAGGGAGCGGACGATGACGGCCGCTTCGCGAACGCGGGCGGATTGTTCCTCATGCCCCAGCCTCCGTGTCGGTCGTTCCACGGATGGCCGCGACTTCTTCGGTGATGTCGATGCCCACCGGGCACCAGGTGATGCAGCGGCCGCAGCCGGTGCAGCCCGACGTGCCGAACTGGTCGATCCAGCCGGCGAGCTTGTGCGTGAGCCACTGGCGGTAGCGCGACGCCGTGGTGGGCCGGGCGTTGCCGCCGTGCATTCGTCCGTGGTCGAGTGTGAAGCACGAGGCCCAGCGGCGGTCACGGGCCACGTGGTCGCCGGAGAGGTCGGCGACCTCCTCCACGGAGTGGCAGAAGCAGGTGGGACAGACAAGCGTGCAGTTCGCGCAGGACAGGCAGCGTTCGGCGACGTCCCGCCACCGCGGGTGCTCGAGATTGTCGAACAGCAGGTTGCGAATGCCCGCAGTGTTGAGCGACCGGGGCCGCGGCCGGTCGCGTTCGGGCATGCGGGCTTCCATCCGTACATGGAGGTCGCGGGGGACGGACCGGACGGCGTCGATCTCCGCGGCCGTGCAGGAGGGGAGGGCGGCCTGTTCGGCGACGATCGCGAGGCAGTCAGCGCCGGCTGGGGTGCCGACCTCGACGGCGAACCGGTCTGTGAACTCGGTGAGGGCGAGATCGAAGCCAGTGGCAGCCGCGGGGCCGGTGCCCATCGAGTGGCAGAAGCAGGTGGCCGCCGCGCGCCGGCAGTTCACGGCCACGAGAAAAAGCCGCGCCCGCCGGGCCGCGTAGGCCGGGTCGCACCAGTCGTTGCGGATGAAGACGGCATCCTGCACGGCGAGGGCGGCGAGGTCGCAGCCGCGGACGCCGATCACCGCGAGCGGGCGGTCGTCGTGGGCGACAGCCCGCTCCTGCCAGGCACCGTCCTGCCCAGCTTCGTGAGTCCGTTCGAATCGCTGGATCGTCTCCCGCGGCGGAAAGAGAAAATTCTTGAGCGAGTGCGGGCCGACGACATGATCGAACGTGCCTGCGGCAGGGTCGTACGACAGCCGGTAGCTGCCGCCGTCCTGCTCGTCGAGCCAGCCGTGCGGCAGCTGCGCCGCATCGTCGAGATCGCGAAGCACGATCGCGGCGTCAGCCACCTGCGGGCCGACGACCCGGTAGCCCGTGGCGGCGAGCGCGTCGATCAGGGCCTGAAGCCCGGAGCGATCCAGCCACACATGCGATCCGACGGCAGGATCGGGCATGAGACGAGGCACCACGGAGCCCTGATGAAACGCGGCAACGCCGGGGCAATCATTCGCCTCGCGCTGACGGCGGGGCAAACGCCGCTGCCGACCGTAGTCCGCACACTCCGTGTGCGGGGGTGGGAATGAGGGGCCGGGGTCGAAGGGCGGCTGGACAGTGGTTTGCGAACCTGCAGGCCAATAGCCCGGGCCTGCGGTTTTTCGACCGTGGGCCACATGCGGAGCATGTGGACTACGGGGGCGGCGACGCGGCGACGGAGCGAGGGGCCTTTGTCAGGCGAGGATGCCTTTTACGAGGTTGCCGTGCACGTCGGTGAGGCGGTAGTCGCGGCCTTGGCTGCGGAACGTGAGCTTGAGGTGGTCGAAGCCGAGCAGGTGCAGGAGCGTGGCGTTGAGGTCGTGCACGTGCACCGGATCCTCCACGACGTTGAACCCGAAGTCGTCGGTCTTCCCGTGGACGTAGCCTTTCTTCAGGCCGCCGCCGGCCAGCCACATCGTGAATGACCGGTTGTGGTGATCGCGACCGTCGTTGCCCCCCTGCACCATCGGCGTGCGGCCGAACTCGCCCCCCCAGATCACGATCGTGTCGTCGAGCAGGCCGCGATCCTTCAGGTCCATCACGAGGGCGGCGCTCGCCTGGTCGGTGTCGGCACAGTTCCGCTTGATCTTGTTCTTGAGATCGCCGTGCTGGTCCCACGCTTCGTGGAAGAGCTGCACGAATCGCACGCCCCGCTCCAACAGCCGCCGCGCGAGCAGGCAGTTGCGGGCGAAGCCGGCCTTGTTCGGATCCTCGAGCCCGTAGCGGGCGAGCGTTTCCTTCGACTCGTCGGCCAGGTTCATGAGCTCGGGCGCGCTCGACTGCAGCCGGTAGGCCATCTCATAGGCCTGGATTCGGGCCGTGATCTCGGGATCGCCCATGTTCGCGAGCGCGAGGTCGTTCAGCCGGTTGAGCGTGTCGAGCGAAGCCCGCTGCGTGGCCTGGTCGATCCCCTTGGGATTCGAGAGATAGAGCACCGAATCGCCACCGCTCCGCAGCGGGATGCCGCCGTAGACGGTGGGCAGGAAGCCCGGACCGTAGTTGCTCGCGCCGCCGCTCGTGCCCTTGGCGCTCGTGAGCACGACGAAGCCGGGGAGGTCGGCCGACTCGCTGCCGAGGCCGTAGAGCGTCCAGGCGCCGAAGCTGGGCCGGCCGAACTGCTGTGATCCCGTGTTCATCAGGATCTGGGCGGGGGCATGGTTGACCGCGTCGGTCTGCATCGAGCGGATGAAGCAGAGCTCGTCGGCGATCGCGCCGGTATGCGGCAGGAGTTCGCCGAGCTCGATCCCGCTCTGGCCGTACTTCTGAAACGCGTATTTGGGCCCGAGCAGGGCTGAATTGGGATTGATGAAGGCGGCGCGGTAGCCCTTGAGCAGGTCGGCCGGCGGCAGTTTGCCGTCACGCGCCGCCAGTTCTGGCTTGTGGTCGAAGAGTTCCAGCTGGCTCGGCGCACCGGCCTGAAAGAGATACACCACCCGCTTCGCCTTCGGCGCGAAGG
>JAPOJV010000119.1 GCA_029978085.1 bacterium | reverse complement strand
GGCGAGCCGGACGGAGATGTCGCCGATGCTCGACCCCGAGAAGACGCTCCCGGTGATGCCGCTGGCGTTGCGGCCCGGCACGCGGACGGTGATGTCGCCGAGCACGCCCGGATCATTCGTGAGCGAGAGGTAGTCCCAGTCAGCCACGAAGAACGAGGCCGTGATGCCGGAGCCGATCGAATCGACCGTCACGTTGCCGATGCCGGCAGCCGCGATGAACGACGAGCCCGTGATGGCCACCGGCACGATCGTCCAGACGAGCGCCCGGCCCGTGTTGACCGTGATGTCGCCGATCGTGGAGGTGTAGGCATTCTGGTCGAGGTCGACCACGTCGGCGAAGAACGTGCTCGCGAAGATGCCCGAGGCCCCGCTCGTGGTGACGGTGATGTCGCCGATGCCACCGGCTGCGCCGGCCAGGAACGAAGACGACTCGATGCCGGTGCCCAGGCCCGGCTGGGCGGAAGAGCGATTGCGAACGAGCACGTTACCGATCGTGCCCGTGTTGTCGAAGTTGCCCCGACCGTCGTACACGGCCGTGCGGGCCGTGAAAGTGGAGCCGAAGAGCGCGTTGCCCCCCTCGACCGTCTGCACGTCGGCGTAGACGTCGCCGATGTGTGCGGCCGTGAACAGCGATTCCACGATCGCCGATGAGGCGACGAGGTGGCGGCCGGCGGCGATGGCCGTGACGCCGGCGAGGGTGCCGGAGGCGAGCCAGGGCCGCAGCGAGCCGAGCAATTGCGGCGTGTAGTCGCCATCGGAGTCGGCCGTGAAGGTCGATCGCACGATCGCGCCTGCCCCCTTGCTCGTGGCCGTGACCAGACCGATGTTTCCGATCGCCGTGAACGTGGAGTCCACGATGGCGGTGGCCAGCTCGCCGGTCCCGCCGGCGACGGCCGTGATCGTGCCGAAGTTGCCCTTGGGATCGAAGGAGTCGGTATCGGGGGGCGGATTCGCCGGGTCGAGCAGCACGATCCTACCCGGCGCGGTGAAGACCGCCCCGTCGATCGCATTGCCCCCCTTCGTGGCCTCGGCGTAGATGCTGCCGAAGTTGCCCCGCGACTGGAACTCGCCCCCTTGGATCGCCGTGGCATTGAAGGCCTTCACCGTCATGCCACCGATGTCGCCGGAGGCCTGCACCTTGCCGTC
Organism: bacterium; assembly: GCA_029978085.1. GTDB lineage: Bacteria > Planctomycetota > Planctomycetia > Pirellulales > UBA1268 > QWPN01. Next base: position 8,482 of record JAPOJV010000119.1, on the reverse strand, counting down.
GATGATGCCGATGCCGTTGATCGAGCGGACGTCGACCGCGAGCGAGTCGATGGCCCCCGAGAAGGCGCGAATCCCGCCCGCCAGGATGCCGTTGCCGTCGAGGCCGCCATGCACCGTCGCGGAGATGGCGCCGATCGACCCGGCGTAGACGAGCACGTCGGTGAGGGCGTTGCGACCGTTCGCGTTGGCCGAGGCCGAGATGCCGGCGATTCGGCCATTCCCGACTTCCTCCTCGTCGAGGTCGGTCGCCTGAAAGCGGGTGCTCACGATGCCGTGACCGCCCGCGGCGCCCCCTTCGGCCGTGATCTGGCCGATCGAGCCATAATTGGCGTCGAACGAGCCGCCGTTGATGCCGCTGCCGTCGAGCTTCGCGATGCCGGTGATCGGGCCGATGTCGGTGTGGGCCACGACCGTGAGATCGGACAGGCCGTCCAGCCAGCCGGTGCCGCTCACCGCGGCGATCCCACCGGTGCGGCTGGCGAGCTTCGTGGTCTCGATGCCGACGCCGCCAGCCGACACGCCGGTGACGGCGCCGATCGAGTTGGCGACGACGTTGGACTCGCTGATGCCGGCCCCGGCCAGGCCGCCGAATTCACCGTATGACGTGCCCGAAATGCTCGTGATCGCCTCGCCCGCCTCGAGTTTGAGCGCGTCGATGGCCGGGCCCGTGTGGGACCGGGCCGTGATGGCGGCCACGTTGCGGCCGGCGACGACGCTCGTGTCCGAGATGCCGAACCCTGCGAGGCTGCCGAAGGCGGAGATCGCCCCCACGTCGCGGCCGGCGACGAACGACGCCCCCTGCACGCCGCCGTTGGGCACGTTCAGGCCCGCGAGGTCACGGCCCGCTGCAACGTAGGCCTCGAGCACGTCGCCGGTCGGCACGGTGATCAGCCCGATATCGGTGCCGGCCTGAAAGCGGCCCGCGAAATCGCCACTGCCGGCGTTGATCGCGCCGATCGCCGTAGCCGCATGGGCCACGAACGTGTCGCCGAAGCCGTCGGCCGAGATGTCGCCGATGCCCGCGGCCGACACGATGCCGATCGCCCCCACGCCGTCGATCGCGATGCCGGCGACGTCGGCGGTCGTGCTCGTGTTGGTGAGCGAGCCGACGTAGGTGTCGGGCAGGAAGATCGTATCGAGCAGCGATTCCTTGTCGGAGCCGGAGATGCCGCCGCCGGCCGTGATCTGGCCGGTGATCAGGCTGCCGTCGCTCAGCGGGAAGCCGAGATGCAGGTGGCCGGCCGAATTGATGAAGCCCTTGAAGGCGGCGGGCAGGTTGATGGCGAAGTCTTCCTCGACGTTGCGTGTCGTGATCTCGCCGGCGATGTTCGCCACCCGCACGGAGCCGATGCTGTCGGCGCGGATCGCGCCGCTGAGCGAGCTTCGCAGGCCCACCACCGAGCCGATCCGGCCGCTGACGTTGATGACGCTGCGGAAATCGTTGGTGACCGACGTGTCGTAGGGATTCTTGGTGTCGGCGCTGATCGCCCCGTTGATGACGAGTGAATCGATGCTTTTGGCCTGGATGCCGCCCAGATCGATGAGCCCCGTGACGGGGTTGTACATCGTGGTGTCGGCGGCCTGCTGGTTGTTCTGCGTGTTGATCCGGTCGATGAGCGGCGCCTGACCGGCGTCCAGCGTGATCGAGCCGACGTCGACGCCGGCCAGCGAAATGGAGTGCACGATCGCGGCGGACAGCTGGATGCCGCCCAGGGCTGTCGTCTCAACCTCGGCATCCAGGTCCAGGAAGGCCACGTTCGTGTAGCCGGGCGAATACATCGTGGCAAAGCCGGTGCCGGGCTGGGCCGTAAGCTCGTTCGGAGTCACCACCACCTGGATGCCGTTCTCGGCCGTGAGGCCCACGAGCGAGAGCCGCGTGGCGTCGGCGTTGTCGGCGGCGAGGCCGGCGAGTTCCACCGTGAAGCCCGCTCCGGCCGCAACGGTGCCCGTGAGGCTCACGGTGACGGTGTCGCCGTCGGCGTCGGTCCAGGTGGCGGGCGTGGAGCCGTACACGGTGCCCGGCGTGATCGCAAGCAGTCGGCGGTTTTCCAGGGCGTCGATGCCGAGGCGGTGGACAGGGCGACGGGAACGGCGGGCAGAACGCGAGCGCATCCATTCACTCCAGAGGATCAGCCGGGCAAGGCAGACCGCGGCCGCCCAAAGACCCTAGCCCGCAATTCCGGTCCGGTCAACAAATTGGAGCAGGTCGTGGGTGGGGCAGCGTGACGACGTCGTCGGCCAGCGCGGCCGCGTCGGCCGGATCGTGGGTGACGAGCACGACGGGCGTGCCTCCGGCAGCCAGCAAGTCGCGGAGCTGGCGCCGCATCTCGCCCCGGAGTTCGAGGTCGAGCGCCGCCAGTGGCTCGTCGAGGAGCAGGAGCCGGGGCCGTGGAGCGAGCGTCCTCGCGAGCGCCACTCGCTGCTGCTCGCCTCCGGAGAGTTCGTGTGGAAGACGGTGTGCGAGACCTGCGATGCCGAATCGTGCGAGCAGGTCGGCGACGATCGTCCGCCGCTCCGCTCCGGTGAGCCGCCGCAGGCCGAAGCCGATGTTTTCGACGACCGACAGCCAGGGGAAGAGCGCGGGTTGTTGACCCATGAAGCCAGCGCCCCGCGCCTGCGGCGAGAGGAACCGGCGGGGGGCGACGTCAAACCAGGTCTCGCCTGCACATGTGATCCGGCCGGAGTCGGGCCGCTCGAGTCCGGCGAGGCACCTGAGCACGGTCGTCTTGCCAGCGCCGGACGGGCCGAGCACTGCAGTCACGTGAAACCGATCCATCGGGCAGCGCAGGCTGCCGCGAATCAGTGGCCCTCGCGGAAACCGCTTCGTGAAGTCGGCCTCGAGCATGCCGCTCACGGTGCCCTCCGCCGCTGTTCGAGCAGGTGCACCACGGCCATCGCGGCCAGAGCGAAGGCGACGAGCCAGCCCGACGTGCGGGCCGCGGCTGCGTAGTCGAGCGCCTGCACGTCGTCGTAGATGGTGAGGGCGAGCGTGCGCGTCACGCCCGGAATCGAGCCCCCGACCATGAGCACGACGCCGAACTCTCCCACGGCGTGGGCAAACGCGAGCACGAGCCCCGCGAGAATCCCCGGCCAGCACGCCGGCAGCGTCACCCGCCACCAGGTGCGCCACCGCGATTCACCCAGGCACCACGAGGCCTCGACGAGCCGCCGGTCCATGCCGGTGAAAGCGGCCGTGAAGGGCCGCACGGCGAACGGCAGGTTCGAGATGACCGATGCCACGAGGATGCCGGCGAACGAGAACGGCAGGCTCGTACCAGTCGCATGCTCATAGAAGCGGCCGACCGGGCTCTGTGGCCCGAGCCCCACGAGGATGAAGAAACCGAGCACCGTGGGGGGCAGCACGAGCGGCAGCGTGACGAGCGATTCGACGAGAAACCGTCCTCGCCAGCGCGATGTCGCGAGCCAGTGGGCCAGCGGCAGGCCGACGATGGCGAGCACGGCCGTGGTGGCCGCGGCGAGTGTGCACGTGAGGCGGATGGCGGTGGCATCCATGTGGTCAGTCGGACTCCGCTTCGAAGCCGTGGTCGCGCAGGATCGCTTGGCCCTCGGGGCCGCGTAGGAAATCCGCGACGAGCCGCGCCGCCGCAGGATCACGTGCCGCGGCGAGCACGACGCCGCCGTGGACGAGCGGCGGATGCGCGTCGGCCGGCACGAGCCAGACTCGGCCGTGTGGCTGCATCGCCGGCGCCTCGGCGATGGCCCGCGCGATCACCGCCGCATCGGCTGCACCCGACGCCACGAACTGCGCCGCCTCGGCGACGTTCTCCCCGAGCACGAGCTTCACCTGCACGCGATCGCGCAGGCCGTAGTGCTCCAGTGCCGCCTCGGCCGCGCGACCGTAGGGCGCGTGTCGCGGGTTGGCGATCGCGATCCGCCGGATCGCCGGATCGAGCAGCGCCTGCATGCCCGCCGCCTCGAGATCGACCGGGCACGCCTGCGGCACCCAGACGACGAGCCGCCCAGTGCCGTAGCAAAACACATCGTCGTGGGCCGCGAGCCCCTTGTCGGCGACGCTCTCGGCGTAGCCGATGTCGGCCGCCAGAAAGAGGTCGAACGCCGCGCGATTCGCGATCTGCGCATGAAGCGTGCCCGACGCGGCGAACGTGGGCCGGACATCGATGTCGGGATGGAACTGGTGAAACCTGCGAATCACCGCCGCCAGCGCATGCCGCAGATCGGAGGCCGCCGCCACGTTCACGACCCGCGTTGCCGGCCCGTGGCCGTCAGAGCCACAACCGACAGTCAAAGCGAACAGCAGAAGGGCGGGAAGCCGGAGATGCATAACTCGTCACGTCTGCTGATGGGCATCACGACTCGACGCAGACCACAGTGTACGGCAGGCTGGCTCCTCATCCGACACGCCGTCTGCCCGCCGCCTCTGCCTTCAGCAGCCCCTCGTTCGACGCGTGAGGGGCTGCCCATGCCCCGGGAGCCGGCGTATGCTGACCAGCGCAGGCAGGATGCCGAAGCGCAGTCAGCATCGAGCGAGCGAAGGACAGGATGTCCGTAGCGAGCGTCCGGCGACGGGGCGTGGGCAGCCCCGAACCCACACCACAGTAGGTTGACCCGCGGAAGCGCACGCATGACTCACGCTCTCACCGTGCGACTCATTTCAGCCGCAGCGATCACACTCGTGTGCTGTCCGGTCCCGGCCGCGACGTGGCCGCAGTGGCGCGGGCCCGATGGCCAGGGGCACGCTCCTGAGGCGCACGACCTTCCAGTGCGGTGGAGCGAGACCGAGAACATCGCCTGGAAGACGCCGCTGCCGGGCCGCGGCTGGTCGTCGCCGGTGATGGACGAGGCGCGAATCTGGCTGACCGCGGCTGTCGCGACCGAACTTTCGCCGGAGGAGCGGGCGCGGCGGACGGCAGCGCTCGCGGCCAAGCTGCCGATGAACGTGTCGGGGCCGGTGAGCTTCCACGCGTTGTGTGTCGAGCGGGCGACGGGGAAGCTGCTGCACGACGTGACGCTGTTCACGGTCGACGATCCGCAGCCGATCCATAGTCTCAACTCGCACGCCTCGCCGTCGCCCGTGCTGGCCGATGGTCGCGTCTTCTGTCACTTCGGCGACTACGGCACGGCCTGCGTCGATGCCGCCACGGCAGCCGTCGTCTGGACGAACCGCGCTCATCGGCTCAACCACGAGAACGGTCCGGGCAGCAGCCCGATCGTGTGGCGCGACCTGCTCGTCTTCCACTGCGACGGGAGCGACACGCAGGCGATCGTGGCGATCGACGTGCGGACGGGGAAGCAGGTCTGGAAGACGCCGCGGTCCGGCACGCTGAACGAGAATCCCGATCTCAAGAAGGCATATGGCACGCCGCTCGTGGCGGCGCTCGGCGGCCGCGACGTGCTCCTCTCGCCGGCCGCCGACTGGATCTATGGCTATGACCCGGCCACGGGCCGCGAGCTCTGGAAGCAGTCGTATGGCGTGCTCGGCTTCTCGATCGTGCCCCGCCCAGTGATGGCCCACGGACTGCTCTTCATGAGCACGAGCTTCATGCAGCCGGAGCTATTGGCCCTGCGGCTGGGCGATGGCACGATGCCGCCGGAGATCGTCTGGCGGGAGAAAAAGGGGGCGCCGTCGATGCCGTCGCCGCTGGTCGTCGGCGACGAGGTCTACATGGTGAGCGAGAAGGGGATCGCCAGCTGCCTCGACGCCCGCACGGGCGCCATCCACTGGACGGAGCGGCTGGGGGGCAACTTCTCGTCATCGCCGCTATTCGCCGATGGGCGGATCTACGTCGGGAATCGCACGGGGGAGACCTTCGTCTTCCGGCCGGGCCGCCAGTTCGTGCTGGAAGCGACGAACCCCCTCGACGGGAGCATCATGGCCTCGCCGGCGGCGGTGGACCGGGCGATCTACGTGCGGACTGAAGCGGCCCTGTACCGAATCGAGAAGCAGCCGGCTGCGGCCGGCCGATGATGGGTCGTAAGAGATCGTGCGGCCACAGGATCCATGGAGTCACACTTGACCGCGAGCTATAGTTACGTGGTCACGGGGCGACCGTAGGAGCGACGCCATGAAACGCCGGACCAAGCAGCAGCGGATTGCGACCGGGCCGGAGCGTCTCGAAGCCCGCGCCCTGCTGGCTGCGGATGTGGGCGGTGTCGGCACCCGGCAGTTCCAGTGGGATGGACGGCTCGTGGAGGCTGTCGCCGACGCCTGGATCGTGCGGGCTGCCGAGCCGTCTGCCACGAGCCTCGCCCTGGCCGCCGACTGGCGGGCCGTTTCGCTGGGTGAGGGCTTCTTCTCGCTGACGACGCCCGGTGCGGCGCCGGCCGATGTGGCCACCTGGGCCGCCACCACGGCCGGCGTGGTGACGATTGAGCCCGACTACGTGATCACGAGTGCCGCCGTGCCCAATGACCCGTCGTTCGGGCAGCTGTGGGGGCTCTCGAATACGGGCCAGTCGGGCGGGCTGCGGGATGCCGACATCGACGCCCCCGAGGCCTGGGACATCACGACCGGGTCGCGGAGCGTGGTGGTGGCCGTCATCGACACAGGCGTCGACTATCGCCATCGCGACCTCGCGGCCAATGCCTGGCGGAACCCGGGCGAGGTGGCCGGCGACGGCCTGGACAACGACGGCAACGGGTTCGTCGACGACGTCTACGGCTGGGACTTCGTCAATGGCGACGCCGATCCGCTCGATGATCAGGGGCACGGCACCCACGTGGCCGGCACGATCGGCGCGGTCGGCAACAATGGCACCGGCGTCGTGGGCGTGAGCTGGAATGTCTCGATCATGGGCCTCAAGTTTCTCGGGGCCAATGGCAGCGGCTCGACGAGCGGCGCGGTGGCGGCGATCAACTACGCCACGCGGATGCGGCGGGATTTCGGGATCAACATCGTCGCCACCAACAACAGCTGGGGGGGTGGCGGATTCTCGACCTCGCTCCGCGACGCGATCGCCGCAGGCGGACGGGCCGGGATTCTGTTCGTGGCCGCGGCAGGCAACGAGGCGACCAACATCGATGTGACGCCCGCCTATCCGGCGGCGTATACGGATGACGCGATCATCTCCGTCGCGGCCACCGACCGGTCGAACAACCTCGCCAGCTTTTCGAACTACGGAGCCACCCGCGTCGATGTCGCGGCACCGGGCGTGGCGATCTATTCCACGGTGCCGGGCAACGCCTACGCCACCTACAGCGGCACCTCGATGGCCACGCCGCACGTGACGGGCACCGTGGCTCTGATGGCCGCAGCGAATCCGCAGGCCACGGCCGCCCAGATCCGTTCCGCCGTGCTTTCCACGGCCGTCCCCGTGGCGAGCCTCGCGGGGAAGGTGGCCACCGGCGGCCTGCTCAATGCGGCAGCGGCAGTGCAGGCGATCGCCGGCGTTCAGCCCCCGGTCGATCCCCCCGTCGACCCGCCGGTCGATCCCCCGCCGCCGCCCACGGCTGATCCGCTCGAGCCCAACGACTCGCTCGCGACGGCCACGTCGGTGGCCCTTGTCGACCGGCAGGCGACCGCAACGGCCGTCATTGGCGACGGCAGCCATCTCGCGGCCGATGTCGACCTGTTCGCGATCACGCTGGCCGCAGGGGAGACGCTGACGGTCGACATCGATGCGACGACGCTGGCCGAACCGTCGGAACTCGATTCGTTCCTGCGGCTCTTCGACGCCAGCGGCCTGCAGCTTGCGGCCAATGACGACGCGGACGGCTCGCTCGACAGTCTTCTCTCGTTCGTCGCGCCTGCCACGGGCACCTACTACGTGGGTGTCTCGGCCTACGGGAATTCAGCCTACGACCCGACCGTCGCCGGCAGTGGCCAGGCGGCCGGCACGACGGGGGGATACGCCGCCACGTTCGTCGTTGCGGCCGCACCCGTGACGGCCGATGTCATCGATGTGACGCCCGATCCCCGCACCACGTCGGTCGAGGCGGTACTCGTGCAGTTCAGCCGCGCCGTCACGGGATTCGATGCCGGCGATCTCATGCTCACCCGGGACGGTGAGGCCGTGTCGCTCGCCGGGGTGTCGCTGTCGACTACCGATGGCATTCGCTGGACCGTGGCCGGCCTCGCAGCCGCCACCGGGTCGGCCGGAGCCTACGTGCTCACGGTCACCGCGGCGGGCAGTGGCATCGTGGCCGGCGATGGGGGCGTGCTCGGCGGCAATGCGACGGACAGTTGGACGACGACCTCCGCGAACCTCGTCGATGCCGGTGACACGCTGGCGACGGCTGCGGTGATTTCTGCCACGACCGGTGACCTGAGGCTCGCGGGTCGAGTCGGCGATGGTGCCCAGGCCGCCCGCGACGTGGACCTCTACCGCGTCAGACTGGCGGCCGGCCAGCGGCTCGTGATCGACATCGACGCCCGGTCGCTCTCCGGTTCATCGACGCTCGACAGCTACCTGCGGGTGTTCGATTCCCGCGGCCGGCAGCAGGCGGCCAATGACGATGCACCCGAGTCGCTCGACAGCTATCTCGCCTTCACGGCGCGGACGGC
>JAPOJV010000043.1 GCA_029978085.1 bacterium | reverse complement strand
CGACCGTGTGCAGATTGACAATCTGCACCTCCAGGGGTGACTGGCGTTCAAACCTGGAGCCGCAGATTGGTAATCTGCGATCGGCGACCGTGTGCAGATTGACAATCTGCACCTCCAGGGGTGACTGGCGTTCAAACCTGGAGCCGCAGATTGGTAATCTGCGGTCGGCCACGGCGTGCAGATTGACAATCTGCACCTCCAGGCTTGCGGGGATCGTTCGCGCGTCAGCCGCTCACCGGCGCGGGGGCCGCTTCCACTGCAGGGCGTAGCGGCGCTCGACGTCCTCGATCCAGCGACCGATGGCGTCACCTTCCTGCTGGCGGGCGAGCGCGGCGATTCGCCGCTGATCGAAGCTCGGATCGACGAACTGCTCCCGGAGCTTCTCCTGATCCGGCTCGTATGACACGAGGCGGATCGCATAGCACACCGTCCGCGGCTCGTTGAAGGCCACGGTCGTCTGACCCGGCTCGAGCGCGAACACCGCCTTCATGAACTCCTCGCCCGGCATCGAGAGGCCGTCGGGCTGCGAAAGCGTCGGCGCCGCGCCGAACGTGCCGGCCCGCGACATCCACGTGAATGGTCCCACCGTCGCGGCCGCGAGCTTCGGGCCCTCGGTGCGGGCGGCGACCGCCGCCTCCAGCGTCTTCCCGTCACCGGCCTGCTTTGAGAGTTCCTCGGCGAGCTTCCGGGCGAGCGGCCGCCCCTCGACGATCTTCCAGGCCCGCTCCACGTCGGCCTTGGCCTTGTCGAACGTCGGCGAGAAGGCGGGCTGATCGTCCGTCTTCCAGGAGAGGTAGCGGTTGCCCGCCACGTCCCGCGTGCCCGCCGGTCGCCAGAGCGAGGCGGTCGGGGCGAACACCATCTCGTCCCAGCTCACCTGCCGAAAGCCCATCGGGCTGTTCTGGTCGAGGCTCAGCTCGAAGCTCGTGCCCAGTCCGCCGGCCGCCACGGCGTCGCCGGCACTCACCCGCTCGAGGCGGCCCGACTCGAGGCCCTGCTTCTTGGCGATCGCCTCGACATTCGGAGGCTGCGGCCGGCCGCCTGTTCCCGCCACCTGAGCCTGCCAGAGGGCAAGATCCTCGGCGTAGCGGGCGAAGTCGGTGGTCACGGCCGTGAACACCGCGTCGATTCGCTTGGCTGCCGCCTCGGAGGCGAGCCGATTGCGGACGTCGTCGGCCACCTTCTCCAACGGCTCGAACGCGGCAGGGTCATCCTTCTTCGCGGGAGCATCGGACTGTGCCGCGTCGTCGGGCTTCGCTGCCTCGACCTTTGCCTCCGCCTTGGGTTCTTCAGCGGCCGGCTTCACGTCGGCTGGCTTGGCCTCGGCCGCCGCTGGTGCGGCCTTCGCCTCGCCGCCGGGCTGGCGAAACGCCGCGGGCATGACCCGCAGACGACTCGGCACCGCCGCCTTCGGCTCAGCCGGCTTCGCGGGTTCGGCGGCCTTCGGTTCGGCCGGTATCGCAGGCTCGCTCTCCTTCTCGCCGGTCTTCTCACCCGTCTTCTCCTCGGCTGCGGCTGGCTTCTCCTCGGCTGCGGAAGCGGCGGGCTCGGCAGCCTTCACGCGATAGAGCCGCTCCTTGTTCTCTTCATAAAATTTCTTGACCTGTTCCTCGGTGATGTCCTTGCGGACCTCCGCCTCGATCACCTCCCGCTTGGCGACGAGATACTCAGCCGAGATCCGATGCGGCTCCTTGAAGCCGGGTGAGGCGCTACGGGCCGCGGGCAGATCGTTCTTGTATTGATCGAAGAAATTCAGCAGCGTCGCCTCCGAAGGAAGCGACACCGCCTCCACGAGCGACTCGACCGCCACCGGCACCACCTCGACGGTCGCCCCCTGCTCGAGCCGCCGGAAATAATCCCATCGCTGGGCCGGCGGATCGCCGGCAAACCCCGTGAGGAAGAGCCGTTCCATCCGGCCGGCGGCCAGCACCGTTCGCAGGGCCTCGAAGACGTCGGCCTGCGACACGGCCATCGGCCCCCCGCGGCGGCGGGCGATAATGGCGTCGAACTGTTCGGGACGAACCATATTATTGGTCCACTCACCGAGGAACTGGTTGATCGCGGCGTTGCTCACGACCACGCCATTGGCCTCCGCCTCCTTGGCCAGGAGCATCGTCCGCACGACGTCTTCCTCATCGTCGGGCAGGAGCCGCATCCGCCCCGGATCACGCCCCGACGCGGCCACCGCATCCAGGAGGAACTGATTGAGGACCGTCCGCATCGCGACGCCCCGCATCATGTCGCTCTCGCGGATGTCGCCGCCGGACCAGGTGGCCACGACCGGGTCCGAACCGCCCCCGCCCGCCCCCATCTGCAGGAACGGCGGCAGCACGAAGAAGGCCAGCATGGCGAGAATCGCCACGAACACGAGGAGGGAACGCTGGTATTTCCGAAAAATCTCGAACGAGCCGGCCATGGCACCGCCTGAAGTCCGTCAGCCCGACGGCAAAACCGCCGAGGCTTGACAGGGAAAGAGAGGGGAGGGTAACGCTGTCTGGCTTGCGACAGGCCGCAGATTGTGAGCGCCGGGGCTTCCGGCGCCAATCCCAGGGCCCCACGCCGCATCCTCTTACCCCCGTAGGCGACGATGGCCAAGAAGACCGCCAAGCGAGCAACAGCATCGAAGCCCCGCGGCGATTCCGGCGGCAGCCGGACCCCGTCCGGCGACTACGAACTGGTCATCGTGGAGAGCCCGGCGAAGGCCAAGACGATCGAGAAGTACCTGGGCAAGGGCTTCGTCGTGAAGGCTTCGATCGGCCATATCCGCGACCTGCCCAGCAAGGCTCCGAAGGGCTCGAAGCAGCCGGTGCCCGGGGTCGATATCGAGCACGACTTCGCCCCCACCTACGAAATCGCCGGCGAGAAAACGAAGACCGTGACGGAACTCCGGCGGCTCGCCAAGGGGGCCAAAGACATCTGGTTCGCCACCGACTTGGATCGCGAAGGGGAGGCCATCGCCTGGCACCTCACGCAGGTGCTCGGCGTCGATCCGGCCGATGCCAAGCGGGTGACGTTCGACGCGATCACGAAGTCGGAGGTGCAGCGGGCGTTCCAGAAGCCGCGGGCCATCAACATGCCCCGGGTCGAGGCCCAGCAGGCCCGCCGGATCGTGGACCGCATCGTCGGGTATCGCGTGTCGCCAGTGCTTTGGAAGAAGGTGGCGGGCGGCCTGAGCGCCGGCCGGGTGCAGAGCGTCGCCACGCGGATCGTGGTGGATCGCGAGGAGGAGATTCGGGCCTTCACGCCGAGCGAGTCGTGGGACATCGGCGGCATGATGACGTTCGACGTCGCCAAGGCCGTGCCCCTGCACGCCGAGTGGACGGCCTTCATGTCTCGCCGCGACGAGCGGGGCCGGCCGCCGTTCGTCCGCGATCGAATGGCCTGGCTCGCCGAGCGACGGGGCCTGGCCTGCGACCTCGTCGAGGTGGGCGGCAAGCCGTTCAAGCTCGAGGCCGAGAACACCTCGACCACCGACCTCGCCCCTTCCGCCCAGAAGGCGGCCGAGGCGGCCGGACTCGTCGACGTGACGCTCACCCGCGAGACCGATGCCGACGGCCGCGGCCGGGCCAAGAGCCTGGTGCGGATCTCCGGCCGCCCCGATCCCAAGGCCCGTTTCACCGTCGAGTCGATCGACGTCACGCGAACGAAGTCGCGGCCCTTTCCCCCCTTCATTACCAGCACGCTCCAGCAGGCGGCAAGCAGCCGGCTGGGCATGTCGACCGATCGCACGATGCGGATCGCCCAGCAGCTCTACGAGGGCATCGACCTGCCCGACGAGGGGCGGGTGGGCCTCATCACCTACATGCGAACCGACTCGACCAACCTCTCCCGCGAGGCGATCGAGATGGCACGCCGCTACCTCGACCAGCGGCACGGGGCGAAGTACGTGCCGGACAAGCCGCGGATGTATGCCAGCTCCAACGAGAGCGCCCAGGAGGCTCATGAGGCGATCCGGCCCACCGATGCCTTCCGCGATCCGGATTCGATCAAGGACGCCCTCTCCGAGGAGCAATACCGGCTCTACCGCCTGATCTGGCAGAGCTTCGTGGCCTGCCAGGCGACCGACGCCGAGTGGGACTCCACGGCCGTGCGGCTCCGCCGCAGCGACCGCGACACCGGCGCCGTCTTCAAGGCCAACGGCCGCGTGCTCCGGTTCGACGGCTTTTATGCCATCAGCGGCACGCCCAAGGATGACGGCGAACAGGTGCTCCCCGACTTCCAGAAGGGGGCCGAGCTCGCCCCCTTCGACATCGAGCCGAAGCAGAAGTTCCAGGCGCCGCCGCCGCGGTACACCGAGGCCACGCTCGTGAAGAAGCTCGAGGAGGAGGGAATCGGCCGTCCTTCCACCTACGCGAGCATCATCAACGTGATCGAGAACCGCGGCTACGTGGAGCAGCAGGACCGGCGGTTCTACGCCACCGCGCTCGGCGAGGCCGTGACGGGCTTCCTCAAGCGGGGCTTCCGCGACCAGTTCATCGAGATCGGCTACACCCGCGAGATCGAGCGGGAGCTCGACCAGGTGGCCCAGGGCACGAAGCGCTGGACCGACATGCTGCACGAGTTCCACGACGAACTCGAGCCCAAGCTCGACACGGCGATGCAGGAGCAGCACGAGAAGGCGAAGGGGGAGCCCTCGCCCTACGCCTGCCCGCAGTGCGGCCGCCAGCTCGAATACCGGCTCGGCCGCACAGGCCGGTTCCTCTCCTGCAGCGGCTTCAACGAGAAGATCCTGGAAGAGCCACCACCGGCGAAGACGACGGCGAAGGGCAAGAAGCGGAAGCCCGCCAAGCCCAAAGAAGTGCCCGCCTGCTCGTTCGCCATGCCCGTGGGCCGCGACGGCAAGCCGCGGCTTCCGGAGCAGATCGACCTGCTCTCACCAGCCGGCGTGCCGATGGTGAAGCGGACGGGCCGATTCGGCGACTTCCTCGTCGAGGACAAGCCGCGGCCGGTGAAGCCGAAGGGCAAGAAGGCCGCCGCCGAGCCGGCTGAGCCGCCGCCGTTCATCCTCAACCTCGACCGCAAGGGGAACGTGAAGTTTCCCGCGCCACCGCCGCTGGTCACCGACATCGCCTGCCCGAAGTGCGGCGACATGATGAACCTCCGCGGGGGCAAGCGGGGCCCGTGGCTCGGCTGCCGGGCGTTCCCGAAGTGCCGGGGCCGCGAGGCGTTCACGAAGCTGCCGGAGCCGCGGCAAAAGGAACTGGAGCGGGAGCTCAACGCCCACTCGGCTGGACATACGAAGCTCGAGCTCACCCGCCGCGACGGCGTGACGCCCGTGCCGGAAGGCACGCCGCTCTCGTCGCTCACGATGGAAGGCGGCGTCGCGGAGCTGGCGAAGTTCGAGGGCTGAGGTAGCCCGGTCACGCCGTGACCGGAAAGGTAGCCCGGTCACGCCGTGACCGGAACAAGTCACGGCGTGACTTGGCCACACCGCAACAAGTCACGGCGTGACTTGGCCACACCGGAACAAGTCACGGCGTGACTTGGCCACCAGGCCTACACGTCGCCGCCGAACGTGGCCGGCGTCTCGTCGAGCGCCACGGCGTAGGCCGTGGCGTGCGAGCGGCAATGCGAGATGCTCACGAGGATGCAGCGGATGCCGAGCCGCTCGGCGATCTCTTGGGTGCCCCCCTTCAGAAAGGCCTGCGGCCGGCCGCCGGCGTTGTTGCGGATCTCGATGTCCCGCCAGCTGATGCCCCGCCGCCAGCCCGTGCCGAGCGCCTTGAGCACCGCCTCCTTCGCCGCCCAGCGGCCCGCGAAGTGTTGCGTCGCCATCCGCCGGCTGCGGCAGTAGTCGATCTCGAGCGGCGTGTAGACCCGGCCCACGAAGAGCTCGCCGTGCCGCTCGATCATCTGGGCGATCCGCAGGCATTCCGTGATGTCGGTGCCGACGCCAAGGACGTTCATCGCCCGCCTCCTCTCGGCATCGTGCGTGCCAGACCACATGCCGCCCGGGCCCGGTCGAGCACGTCTCGCGCCTTCGCCCGCGCCTTCGCGGCGCCGGCCGCCAGGATCGCCTCGATCCGCCCCGGATCGGCCTCGATCGCCTGCCGCCGAGCCCTGGCCTCCGCGAAGAAGCGGGCCGCGACCTCGACCAGCGACTTCTTTACCTCGCCGTAGCCGAACCCACCGCGGCGGTAGAGGTCGGCCATCGCCTGTCGTTCCTCCGCCGTGGCCATGAGCGAGTAGAGGGCGAAGAGGTGGTCGCCGTCCGGATCCTTCGGCTCTTCCATCGGCCGCGAGTCGGTCGTGATCCGCATGATCTTCTTTTTCTGGGCGGCCGGATCCTCGAACACCTCGATCGTATTCTCGTAGCTCTTGCTCATTTTCTGGCCGTCGGTGCCCGGCACCTTCGCGCCCCCTTCCACGAGCCGCGGCTTCGGCAGCGTGAACACGTCGCCGTAGAGGTGATTGAACGTGCCGGCGAGATCGCGGCAGACCTCGATGTGCTGCACTTGGTCCTCGCCGACGGGCACCACCGTCGCGTCGTAGGCCAGGATGTCGGCGCTCATCAGCACGGGGTAGGTGAAGAGTCCGGCATCGGCGGGCAGGCCGCGGGGCTTCTTGTCCTTGTAGGCATGGCACCGCTCGAGCAGCCCCATCGGGCAGACGGTCATCAGGAGCCAGGTCAGCTCCGTCACCTCCGGCACGTCCGACTGCACGAACAGCACGGCCTTCTCCGGGTCGAGGCCGAGCGCCACGAGATCGACCGCTGCGTCGTGCACGAGGCCGCGGAGCCGGGCCGGATCGCGGACCGTCGTCAGCGCGTGCAGGTCGGCGATGAAGTAATAGGCCTCGTCGGCGGCGGCATGGCCGCCCCCCGGCTGGAGGTCGATGTACTGCCGGATCGCACCGAAATAGTTGCCCCAATGAAACCGACCGGTGGGCTGGATGCCCGACAGGGCCCGCGTGGGCCGGGCTGCGGCCGGCGCCGGTGGCTGCTCAGTCTTCATGCGATTCCCTTCGTGGCTCGTGTCAGGTGCGGGGGCGGCCGGCGTCGGCGGGGGCCGCACAGCCGGCAGGGCGATTCGGCAGCGTGAGCGTGCCGATCACGTCGGCCAGCCGTGAACCGCCCAGCTCCGCGACGGCGGCCGGCAACTCGTCGAGCAGCCTCGTGGAGACGACCGGCTCCGCGAAGCTCGCCGTGCCGATCTGCACGGCCGAGGCGCCGGTGACGAAGAACTCCATGCAGTCGTCGATCGTCATGATGCCCCCGACGCCGATGATCGGGATCGCCACCGCCTGTCGCACCTGGTGCACGCACCGCAGCGCGATCGGTTTGATGGCCGGGCCACTCAGCCCGCCCACCACGTTGCCGAGCAGCGGTCGCCGCCGCCGCCAGTCCACCGCCATGCCCTGGCAGGTGTTGATCAGCGTGACGGCATCGGCACCGCCATCCGCGGCCGCCTGGGCGATCGTGGCGATGCTCGCCACGTTGGGCGTGAGCTTCGCGATCACCGGGAGCTGCGTCGCATCACGAACGCCCGCCACGACCCGCCTGCAGGCCTCGGCGTCGGTGCCGAGATCGACGCCATGGCTCACGTTGGGGCACGACACGTTGAGCTCGAGTGCGGCGATGCCCGCCACACCATCGAGCCGCGCGGCCAGCGTCACGAACTCCTCCACATTCGCCCCGGCAATGCTCACGATCACCGGCGCACCGCAGCCGAGCAGCCACGGCAGTTGCTTGGAGAGAAACGCATCGACGCCGTCGTTGTCGAGGCCGATCGAGTTGAGCAGGCCTGCCGCCGTCTCGACCGTCCGCCAGGGCACGTTGCCCTGTCGGGGCAGCGGCGTGATCGTCTTGGGCACGATCCCGCCGAGCCGCCGCAGATCGACGAAGCCGACCATCTCCCGGCCGTAGCCGAACGTGCCCGAGGCGACAAGGATCGGATTGGGGAGCCGCAGCCGGCCGAGCGAGACGGAGAGGTCCGGGGCGGATGGGGGTGGATCGTGGGACAACTCAGCAGACCTTGTGGGCGTCGGGCGAGGGAGATTCTCGATGTTGAACGGACGTTCGCCAGCGGGGTGCCGGCGAGGGGGCGGTACAAGTCTCGTCGCGGTGGACCTCGAAGACTCGGTCCAAATGCTCCTCGAGCTTGCACCGCCCACTCGCCTCCAGGAAGCGGGTTGCACAACGCTTTGCAGGCAGCATCAGAGATTTCCGAGTGTACGGAGGGCTGGCTGGGGCCCGTAGCCCCTCGCGATTCCGCCGCGAAAGTGGCCGGTTCAGGTCGGGTGAAGTTTTCCGGTTGTGCGGACGATACTGTCTGGGACGGCAAACGCCTGTCACGCTGGCCTGCCAGGGCGTTCGTTGACAGTAGTGCTTGCCAGACCTAGCCTTGCGTCACGG
The DNA here is from genome assembly GCA_029978085.1 of bacterium. Classification (GTDB taxonomy): domain Bacteria; phylum Planctomycetota; class Planctomycetia; order Pirellulales; family UBA1268; genus QWPN01. The sequence goes on along the minus strand of JAPOJV010000043.1, from coordinate 13,973 downwards.
AGTGACGTGGGCGTGACCAAGAAAGACATCGTCAAATCGATCGCGGAACAGCTCGATCTTCCCCAGCTTCGCACGCGGGAACTCGTTCAGCGGACGTTCGATGCCCTCATCGAGTCGCTGGTGCGGGAAGGCCGGGTGGAACTGCGGAATTTCGGTGTGTTTCAGATCAAGCGACGGGAGGCCCGCATGGCCCGCAACCCCCGCACGGGGGAGCAGGTGGCGGTGCTGGCCAAGAGCGTGGTGATCTTCAAACCCGGAAAGGAGATGGAGGCGAGGGTCAGGGAACTCGACCGGCGGTCGGCAGCCGCCCCTGAAGCCCCATCCGCCACCAGCCCATCCGATGCACTTCCCACCGATCATGGCACAACGCCCCCAGGCACTTCCCCGGCATAACGGGCAGGCTGGCAAGTCTGGGAAGACACGGCATGGGGCAGACGCCGCCGTCCGGCCCGGCTCGCCGTTCACGCACATTGACTCAGCCTCGCTCCGGCGGGGCGTTTTCGGTACACCCCCGGCTCCCGAGTGAGTCGGCGACAGGTCAGGAGGACCGTGTGATGAGGAAGGCGGTTTGGATGCTGTGTGCGGCCGCACTGCTCGCGACGAGCACGGGCTGCCTCATCCCGTTGTACTCCGGCGATCCGATCCGCCGTGCCCAGCAGCTCATCTACACGTCGGAAGACCTGCGGGCCATCACCGACGAATGGGAACGCATCTGGTTCCTCGATCAGCCGTCGCACATGACCCCGTGGCGGACCCACGGTGGGATTCTGTAACGAGCGCCGTAGTCCGTACACTCCACGCCCCCGTAGTCCACATGCTCCGCATGTGGCCCACGGCCTGAACACCGCAGCCCCGAGCTACCTTCCTGCAGGTCCGCGAACCTCCGCACGAATAGCCTGCCATCCGGCCTCCGCACCTCCAACCGCACACGGAGTGTGCGGACTACGGCGCGTGTGTGCGGACGACGGGCGAGGCCTTCGCGTGTAGTCACACCCGGATCTTCGCGGCCTGCTCGACGATCGTTTCGAGCGGCACGAGGCTGCCCTTGTTGCAGCCCGGGCAGGCCTCGGCGGCTTCGGCCCAGGCCTCGGGCGAGCGGAGATTCGAGTCCCAGAACGGCCAGGTGCGACACTGCCGCGGCCGCTCCTCGTAGGCCGTGCACTTCCGCGTCGTCTCGTCAAGCAACACGCAGTCGCCGCCGCGCCGCTCCTTGAGCGATCGCCGCACGCCCACCTGCTTCACGTAGGCCGCCTCGAAGGCGGCGGTCGTCATCCCCTTCCGCGCGGCCATCGCGTCGATCTCGGCCTGGTTCACCCACACGTAACCCTCGGCCCCCGAGCAGCAGTCGCCGCACTGCGTGCACTTGAACCGCAGCCCGCCCGCATACCACACGTCCTTCGGAATGCCCGCCATGGCTCATGCGCCTCCTGTGATCGTCTCGATCGCCCCGACGAGGGCGTCCACGTCGGCTGTCGTGTTGAACGGGCCGAAGCTCGCCCGCACGGTGCCGCCCGCCGCCGTGCCCAGCTGCTCATGGACCCGCGCGGCACAGTGATGGCCCGAACGCACCTGCACGCCCGCAATCTGCTCGACGAGCACGGCGACGTCGGCCGGATCATAGCCCTCCACCGTGAAGCTCACAATCGGCCCGCCCTCCGGCGTCGCGATCACCCGCACGCCGCGGATCGCCGCCAGCCGCGCCGCACAGGCGGCCGCGAGTCCGCGGCACCGCGTGCCGACAGCCGCGATGCCCTGTTCCTCGAGCCAGCCGATGCCGGCCACCAGAGCCGCGAGCGCGGGCACGTCAGGCGTTCCCGCCTCCATGCGGTCGGTGAATGTCTCCGGCATGTCGAGCGAGTCGCTCGCACTCCCCGTGCCCCCCTGCACAAGCGGCTCGATGTCGAGCCCCGGCCGCACCCAGAGTAGCCCCGCGCCCCCGGTGCCGAGCAGCCACTTGTGGCCGGCACCGGCGATCACGTCGGCACCGAGTTCGGCGACGCGGCACTCGACCTGTCCCAGTGCCTGTGCCGCGTCGACGACCACGAGACCACCTCGCTCATGCGCCACCGTGGCGATCTCCGCCACCGGCTGCGCGGCGCCGGTCACGTTCGACACCTGCGAGACGGCGACCAGCCGCGTGTCACGCCGCCAGGCGGCCGTGATCTCATCGACTGCGACCCGCCCCTGGCCGTCGCAGGGCACGATCGTGAGCTCGATTACGCCGCGGCGTGCGAGCCAGTGCAGCGGCCGCAGCGTGGCGTTGTGGTCGGCCGCCGTGGCAATCGCATGGCCACCGTGCCGGAGCAGTGAGTGGATCGCCATGTTGAGGGCGAGCGTGCAGCCGCCGGGCAGGGCCACCCGCACCGGATCGACGCCACCGAGCAACCGGGCCACGGCCGCACGGGCCCGGCCGCGGATGGCATCGGCCTCCGTCGCCTCGCGATAGGCCGCTCGGCCGGCGGTCGCACCGACGTCGCGAGCCGCGTGCAGCCAGGCGTCGAGCACCTCCGGCGGCTTCGGCCAGGTGGTGGCCGCGTTGTCGATGTAGCGGCGCGGCGGCGGGGTGCCCGACATCGTCAGCCTCCGATCTGATACATCGCCCGCGCGGGCCGCTCGAACGTCGGCGTGTCGATCCCGTGGGCCGCCTTCTTCGCCGCCACGCAGTCCCGCAGCAGCCGTGCGATCTCGTCGTCGCTGCCTCCGCTCCGCACGACCCCCCGCACGTCCCATTCGGTCGTTGAGAAGAGGCAGTTGCGGAACTGCCCATCGGCCGTGAGCCGCAGCCGGTCGCACCGGCCGCAGAACGGCTGCGTGACCGGGTCGATGAACCCCACGCGACCGCCACCGTCGGCCCATGCGTAATCGATCGCCGGCTGGCCCGGGTCGCCCGCCGCCAGCGGAACGAGCGGGCCAATCTCGCGTTCGAGCAGCTCACGCACCTCGCGGCCGGAGAGCACCTGCGTCTTCGACCAGCCCTCCTCGGCATCGAGCGGCATGAATTCGATGAACCGCAGCTGAAACTGTTCGCGGCGGCAGAACTCGGCCAGCGGCACGATCTCCGATTCGGTGAGGCCGCGGATCGAGACGGCGTTGATCCGGATCGCCGCGGCCCCCTGCCCCGGCTCGAAGCCGGCCCGCTTGGCCGCGGCCAGTCCTGCGAGCACCTGATCGAGGCCGCGCCGGCGAGCGAGCGTTTCGAACACATCCTCGCACAGCGCGTCGAGGCTCACGTTGAGCCGGGCGAGCCCCGCCTGCCGCAGGGCCACCGCCTGCTCGCCCAAGAGCAGGCCGTTGGTCGTGAGGGCGACCTCGTCGATCCCTTCGATCGCCACCAGTTGCTTCACGAGTTCGGGTACGTCGCGGCGGACGAGCGGTTCACCGCCGGTGAGCCGGATCGTGCGGATGCCGAGTCGGGCGGCCACGCGAGCCACGCGGGCGATCTCCTCGAACGAGAGCAGTTCCTCCCGCGGCTTGAACGTCACCTCCAGCGGCATGCAGTAGGTGCACCGCAGGTTGCAGCGGTCGGTGACGCTGATCCGCAGGTCGGTGTGCACGCGGCCGAACGAATCGCGCAGCGGGCCCGCCCCGGTCATCTCCGTCGCCCCCGCCCGCGCGACCTCCGCCGTCCGGCATCGACCGGGCCATCGCCCCGCTCATGCCCCGCGTCGCCGCTCCGCGCGGCGGCCGGTTCGGCGTGCACCCAGGCCCGCCGGCCGTCGGCCCACTCCTCACACTTCCAGATCGGCACCTCGCGCTTGATCCGCTCCATCAGCCACTCGGCCGCTTCGAAGGCGGCGCGGCGATGGGCCGCGCTGGTGGCGATCGCCACTGCCGCCTCGCCGATGGCGATCCGGCCGAGCCGATGCTCGACCGCACAGGCGAGCAGCGAAAACCGCTCGACCGCCGTTGTGCACAGCCGCTCGAGCGCCTCCGTGGCCATCGAGTCGTGGGCCTCGTATTCGAGCCCCGTCGTCTCGACGCCGTTGGTGAAGCCGCGGGCCGTGCCCACGAAGAGCACGTTGGCTCCGGCCTCGGGCGAGGCGACGGCGGCCACGAGTCGCTGCGGATCGATCGGCCGTCGCACGAGGGCGCCGTCGGCAGCGGGCCTGACCTGATCTCGCTCGCCGCGGTGTGTCTGTTGCATCCGTTCATCCATTCCTTGTCCTTGTCCCTCTCCTTGTCGTGGCATGTCGTCAGCCTCCACTCACCGGGGGCAGGATCGCGACGTCGGCACCAGCCTGGACTGGCACATCGTCATCGGCATACCGGCCACCGATCGCGACGGCACTCCGCTCGAGCAGGCCCGCGACGGCCGGTCGGGCGTGCGCGATGGCCTGCCGCAGGTCGCCGACGCTGCCGCCGGCCCACGGAATCTCGAGCGACCGGGTGCCGGCGAGTTCGGCAAGCCCGGCGAAGAGCGCGAGCCGCAGCTGGCCGGCGCCTGAAGAAGATGCATGCTGCACGTTGAAACCGCCTCGGGGATGAAGACTCGTGAACGTGCCAGATCAGCTCGTCGTCAGCCGGCCGCTCGTCGCGGTCAGGAGGCCGTCGAGCCCGTCGGGAGCCGGCCCGGGCAAGAGGCCGTAGGCCTTGGCGAGCAGCTTGATCGGGTGCACGGTGGGCTTGGTGGTGCCCTGCTCCATTTGTATCCGGCAGGCGCTGCACTCGGTAGCGCCGGCTGTCACGTCGCCGCGGAGTGACGAAACGAGGCCCAGGCCGGCCCGTAGGCTGGCCCGGTAATGCTCCCGGGCCAGGCCGAAGGTGCCGGCCATGCCCGAGCAGCCCCGATCGGCCGGCTGCACGCTCAGGGCCGGGATCAGCCGCAGCAGATGCTCGGCCGGACTCGACCCGCCCGCCGACCGCGAATGGCAGGGGGCGTGGTAGAGGAGCCGCGCCGGCAGTGGCTGAAAGTCAAGCCGCAGCTTTCCCTCGCGGTGCAGCTCCCAGAGAAACGCCGTCGCCTCGCAGGTGGCGGCGGCCACGCGGCCCACGTCCTCGTCGTCGATCAGGAGCGGGTAGTCGTGGGTGAGACAGGTCACGGCCGCCGGCTCCGTGCATACGATCCGGTAGCCCAGCCGCACGGCGTCGGCGAGCACCCGCACGTTGATCCGCGCGAGCCGGCGGGCGGCGTCGAGATCACCTTCCGACACCAGCGGCATGCCGGCCGCCACCTGCCGTGGGTCGATGAACACGCCGATGCCGTTCCGCTCCAGCACCGACACGAACGCCTGGCCGAGGAGCGGGTCGTGGCGGCGGGCATAGGTGTCGAGGAAGTAGAGCACCCGCGGCCCGCTGCGGCGCGACGGCTTCGTCAGCCCGCGCTTTGCCGCCCAGCGCATGAACTGCGTGCCGCTCACCGCGGGCAGCTTGCGGCCGCGGGCGATGCCGACTGTTTTCTCGAGCAGCCATCTGGCCTGCGGATTCCCGATCGCCCAGTTCGCCAACGGCCGCACCGCACCGGCGGCCGCCGACAGGCCATCGACGCGAGTCATGAGCCAGCGGCCGAACGGCAGGCTGTTGGCGGCGACGTGCGCCGCCTTGAGTTCCATCACCAAGCTCGGAATGTCCACTCCCGCGGCGCAGTCGATGCGGCACTGGTGGCAGTTGAAGCAGGTGTCGGCGATCGCATGGGCCGCCTCGGCGGTGAGCAGCCGCGACTCGAGCCGGCCCGAGAGCACGGCGGCTGCGAGCGAGGCCTTGGCACGTGGCGACGCCTCTTCGGCCGGACTCTCGCGAAACCGCGGGCACATCCGGGCCGGCCCCGCCTGCGTGCGGCAGCTGCCGCAGCCGTTGCAGGCATCGACCTCGGCGGTGAGCCGATCGGCGTCCCAGGTGAGCACCGGCAGCGGGATCGGCGCCGCAGGCTGCGCCGCTGCGGCAGGCACGGCCACCGCGAGCGGCGGGCGAAACGTCGCCGCGGCCGTACCGGCCGGCTGCTCGCGCGGCAGAGGAAACCGCCCTGGATTCAGCACGTCGGCCGGGTCGAAGAGCCGCTTCACTTCGCCGAACACGGCCGACAGTTCCGGAAATAGCCGCGAGAAGAACGGCGCCCGTGAGAGCCCCAGCCCGAGCTCGCCGCCGATCGTGCCCCCGAACGCGACGACCTCGGCATAGACCGCCTCGGCCAGCGACTCCAGCCGCATGCGTTCCACCGGATCCCGCGGGTTGGCATGCGGCCGCACGTGGAGCTGCCCCTGGCCGGCATGGCCGAAGATGAGCGCCGTGAACTGCCCCTCGCGGAGCACTTCCTGGAGCCGCCGCAGAAAGTCGGGCATCGCCGGCGGTGGCACGACGATGTCTTCGATGAACGGCACCGGCCGCACGACGGCCCGCACGCCGGCGAGCGTCGAGAGCACGTTGCGGGAGAGTTCCCAGAAGAAGGCGGCATCGGTCGGATCGTCGGCCCGCCGGGCGTCGAGGCAGGCGCGACGGCCGCGTTGGGCCGCGGCAAAGGCATCGTCGAGCCGCGCGTTGCACTCCCGCGGCTCGTCGCTCGCGAACTCCACGAGCAGGCCCGCCTCGGCGACCGATGGGATGAGCAGATCGAACGCCGGCTTCGCCCCGCGGGCCAGCGCCAGGTGCCGTTTATCGAAGAGGTCGCAGGCGCTGGGGCCGAGTGGGCGGATGCGGAGGGCCGCGTCGGCGGCCTTCTCCAGTGAATCGAAGAACAACAGCCCCACCGCCGTCGCGCCGTCGGCGGGCACGACCCGCAGCGTGGCCTCGGTGACGACCGCGAGCGTGCCCTCGGCGCCACACATCAGCCGCGGCAGGTCGATCAGCCCGTCATGCAGAAGATCGTGAAGCCCGTAGCCGCCATGTGAGAGCCGCGTCGCGGGCTGGAACCGGGCGATCGTGGGACGGGCGGTATCGATGATCGCGGCCATGCCACGGGCCAGGTCGGCCACGCGATCTGCCGCTCCATCCGTGGCAGAGGGCACCAGCTCGACGACCGTGCCGTCGGCGAGCACACCCTGCACCGCGGCGATCCGGCCGCGCACGGCGCCATGTCGCAAAAACCGGCTGCCCGATGCATTGCGGCCGATCATGCCGCCGACGGTCGTCACGACGCTGCTCGCCGGATCGGGGCCGAAGTTCAGGCCGAATCGGCCGAGATGCCGCTCGAGGTGCGCGAGCACCACGCCCGGCTGCACGCGGACGGTGCCCGCCTCGCGGTCCGTGTGCACGATCCGGCGCAGGAATCGCGAGCAGTCGATGACGATCCCCGGGCCGAGCGGGCCGCCGCAGACGCTCGAGCCGGCGCCGCGGGCATGCACGGAGATGCCTCGCTCGGCGGCCCAGCGGACCGTGGCCGCCACGTCATCGATCGACCTGGGCCGCACCACCGCCAGCGGCAGCACCTCGAACAGGCTGCCGTCGGTCGCATAGAGACTCCGCCGCGCATCATCGCAGAGCACCTCGCCGGCCACGACGCCGCGAAGATCCTCCTCGATCCGACTGCGCTCGGCATCCATGCTTCGCCCTCGCCTCGGTGTCAGGGCGCTCGCTCGGCCGGCCGCGCTGCTGCCAGCTCCCGGGCCCGGGCCAGTCCCTGCCGGTGCTTCTCGTGCGTCTCCAGGTCGAAGCCGCCATGGTCGTCGGTCACGCCGTCACCCCGGTAGCGGGCGGCGCAGCGATAGCAGGTGAGGCACTCGGGCATAAAAAAATAGAGCACCACGTCGATCAGCGCCGTGGCGAAGAGAATCGCGAACGTGGGTACGAGCAGCCGCATGCCCCACGTCACGCAGCTGGCGGCGAGTCCTACGACGACGATGCCCACGCCCAGCCGCTGCGGAAAGTCCTTGCGGGCGAAGAGCTCGCTGCTCGGGCAGACGAGGCAGCGGGCCAGCCGGGCCCGGCCTTCGCCCGGTCGCACAGCTCCACCATCGGGAGCCGACCAGGCGATCGCATCCTCCGGCACCGGCAACTCGGCGGCGCAGTGCGGACAGTCGAGCGTCCTCCGCGTCTCCACGCGGTCGAGGCTCACGGTGGCGGAGCAGGCGGGGCAGGCGTAGGTGATGCGCATGGGGCTGTTCAGGGAGTGGCGGCGAGGAGCTGGGCGGTCAACTCACCCAGGATCGCGGCCAGACAGGCGACATACAGAATACCCGTGGCACTCTGCGTGTTGGGAATGTCGAGCGTCTTACGGCTCATGACGAGCAGCACGGGCAGCCCCACGAGCCCGGCCAGCCAACGCAGCGAGAGGAGCGCCAGGCTCGTGGCATCGGCCCGCCCGACGAGCGACGCCACGTCCGGCCAGGTCTCGACCACCGCGGCGATGAGCCGGATGGCCCAGGCAATCAGTGCCACGTCGATCGCCCGCCGCAGGGCATCGACCCGCATCCCGGGGGCGTTGAGATACCAGTGGCCGAGGAGCATCGCATGCACCGTGAGGCCGGTGACGAGGCCCGAGAGGAGCGCCACCACTGCCGTGAGCGGCGTTCTGGCCAGGGGCATGACCGTCGCCGCCGCCAGGATCGCGGCACAGGCCGCGCAAAAACCGATGCCGGCCCGCCGCTTGTCACCGAGCCAGGCCACGCTCCCCATCCACGCTCCCACGGCAGCGGCCGCCGCCAGCGGCCAGACACCGGCCGGGCCGGCCGAGTGGGCGAGCAACGCCGCGAAGGTCGCGAGCCCCATCACCACGAGCATGTTGACGCGAAAGAAGCCGGCCGGCACGACCGTCGCCGGCGTGAGCACGAGGCCGATGGCGAGGCCCCAGCCGAACCGCGTCAGGAAGTCGATCAGGAGCCGCACGCGCCGCGAAGCCTCAGGCGGGGCGATGGCCGTAGATCAGCGAGAGCACCTCGGCCCGGCTCGACACGTTCGAGCGGAAGAGGCCTTTCATCGCCGACGTCACGCAGAGGCTGCCGGGCTTCCGCACGCCGCGGATCGTCATGCAGGTGTGGGTGGCCTCCACCACCACGGCCACGCCCTTCGCGCCGAGGTCCTTCTCCAGGAGGTCGGCGATCTCCTCCGTCATCCGCTCCTGCACCTGCGGCCGGTGCGACACCACCTCGACGACGCGGGCGAGCTTGCTCAGGCCGAGCACCTTGCCGTCGGGCAGGTAGCCGATGTGGGCCTGGCCCATGAACGGCAGCAGGTGGTGCTCGCACATGCTGTTGAAGGCGATGTCGCGGACGAGCACGATCTCGTCGTACTTCTCGGTGAATGCCTTGCGGAGGTGCTGCTTCGGGTCCTGCCGCAGGCCGCCGAACATCTCGGCATACATCCGGGCCACGCGGGCGGGCGTCTCCAGCAGCCCCTCGCGGTCGGGGTCTTCGCCGACGGCGGTGAGGATCTCGCGGACCGCCCGCTCGATGCGGGCGTGATCGACAGGGTGGGCATGGCTCATGCCCCAACCTTAATTGATGGAGAAATCGGGAGGAAATACCCGCGTTGCCACGGCCGTGGGACGGCTGGCGAGGGCGTCGAGCAGGAGCCGCGTGCGGCGGACGACGTCGCATTCCGCGAGCAGCTTCACTTTCACCTCCATCCCGAGATCGACCGTGTAGGAGACGATGTCGGCGAGCATGCCGAGCGTGATCTGGCTGCCGAGCAGTTCGTCGAGCTGCTCGTAGGCATTCGGGATCTGCGGCATCGACTGCTTGAAGGCGGCCAAAAGCTCCTGCTGGAGGGCGGCCGCCGCGCCGGTGTCAGCGTCAGGCTCCACCTCGTCGAGCAGTTCCGACTCGACCAGGCGAAACAGCTTCTTTGGCGGCAGTTCGTGAACGAGCCGGATCCGCCGCACGCCGAGCACCAGCGCGTTGTAGGTGCCTTCCTTCGTCCGCTGGTGCGTGGCGATCCGACAGAGGCAGGCGGTGGACCGCAGCGGCGGCCGCCCCTCGTAGTCCCCCTCCCAGCCCTTCGCCAGCACGCCGAGAGCGACCAGCCTGTCCCCTTCGATCGCTTCTTCGAAGAGCGCGCGATACCTGGGCTCGAACACGTGCAGTGCCTGCATGACGTGCGGAAACATCACGAGATTGGGCAGCGGAAACACCCGGGCAACTCCCGAGAACTGATCGGGCGAGAAGGCGAGCGGTTCGTCAGACATGGATGGATCCGGGACGGCGGAACGGACGACGGGTCAGGCGGACGGGGCCGCTGCTGGCGGCGGATCGAGGTGAATCTCGGGCAGGAGTTCGGGATCGAGTTCGATCGGGCCGGTGTCATCGGTGCTCGCCGCGACCTCCTTGAGGCAGGCGTCGAATGCCCCCAGGAATCCGGTCAGGTCGAGGCCGAGATGCCGAGGCAAGTAGGGCTCCAAATAGCCGTGCACGCTGCCGTGCAGCTTCCGGGCCCCGCGAATGTTGCCGTTGCCAAAGTGATAGAGGGCGACGGCCGCCTGGATGAGCCCCTGGTAGAACTTCCGCGACGGGCCGCGGTATTCCGTCCAGAGTTCCTCCCAGAGCTCGTGGCTTTCGTAATAATCACACTCGTTGAACTTCTCGATGCCCGCCAGATAGAGCGGTTCGTAGTCGGCAGGATCGAGTGTTTCGTCGGCAGCCATCGTGCGTGAATGCTCCTCCGCCGCGGACAGGTCCTATGAATCGTAGCACGACAGCCTCTCGGGCGGAGTCTCCGTCGCCCGTGCCACGGCGGGAGGGGGTCGGGGCCCGACGAACGCGTGCCACGGCGATCGCCGAAACACTCGCGCGGGCCTACCCCGAGGCCGAGTGCTCGCTGCGATTCTCGAGTCCATTTCAGCTTCTGATCGCCACGATCCTCTCGGCCCAGTGCACCGACAAGCGGGTGAACATGGTCACGGGCGAGCTGTTTGCCCGCTGGCCGACGCCCGCCGATCTCGCCGCGGCAAAGCCCCGCGATCTCGAGGGCGTGATTCGCAGCACGGGCTTCTTTCGGGCCAAGGCCAAGAGCATCCTGGGCTGCTGCCGGGCCCTCGTCGAGCGGCATGGCGGCGAGGTACCACAGCGGCTCGACGACCTGGTGAAACTGCCCGGCGTGGGCCGCAAGACCGCCAACGTCGTGCTCGGCTCGGCCTTCGGCCAGGCCAGCGGCGTCGTGGTCGACACCCACGTGGGGCGAATCTCGCGGCGACTCGGCCTCACCCGCCACGCCGACGCCGTGCGGGCCGAGCGGGATCTCGTGAAGCTGCTGCCGGAAGAACACTGGATCGCGTTCAGCCACTGCCTGATCGAGCATGGCCGCAGTGTCTGCAGCTCGCGTTCTCCCCGGTGCGGCGAGTGCTGCCTGGCCGGCCTCTGCCCGCGGATCGGCCTGCCGGCCGCAAAACGGCGCTGACGCGGGCAGAATTTCGCGGCTGCTGTACAATCCGCCCGCCGTCCTCCCCGTTCGTCCGCCGCCATCGCACGGGACCTCCGCCATGATTCTCTCGGGCAACGAGATCAAGCAGCAGCTCGGTCGCAATATTCTGATCGAGCCGTTCGACGAGACTCGGCTCAATCCCAACAGCTACAACCTCTCGCTCCACGACGAACTGCTCGTCTACGAGGAGGTGGTGCTCGACATGCGCAAGAGCAACCGCGTCGAGCGGATCCGGATTCCCGAAGACGGCCTCGTGCTCACGCCCAATCAGCTCTACCTCGGCCGCACGGTCGAGCGGACGGAGACGCACAACCTCGTGCCGATGATCGAGGGCCGCAGTTCGATCGGTCGGCTCGGCCTGTTCGTGCACGTGACCGCAGGCTTCGGCGACGTCGGCTTCTGCGGCTACTGGACGCTCGAGATGTTCGCCGTGCAGCCGGTGAAGATCTATCCCGGCGTGCCGATCTGCCAGATTTTCTTCCACCAGATCCACGGGGCGATCACCGAGTACGCCAGCGAGAAGTACCAGCACAACCGCGACATCCAGCCGAGCCTGCTCTACCGCGAATTGTCCGCCGGCACGGGCAGCCAGCTCCAGCTCGAATTCGACGCCGAAGCCGAGCGGCTCGCCTCGGCAGCGGCGAGGTAGGTGGGCCGCATGCTGTCGAAGGTGCTTGCCTGGTCGTCGTTCGCCGCGGCGGTCTTGTTCGTGATCCTGGGTGTCACCGGGCTCTTCGCCTGGGACTCACTGGGCGACACGGCCCCGCTGCTCGTCTGGTTCGGGGCCATTCCACTGCTCGTGATCTCGATCCTGCTGGCGATCACGCTGCTCGTGTGTATGGCCCTGTTTCCCGATGCTTGAAGAACCCCACGTCCCGAATCATTCCCTGACGCCTGAACTCGAAAGGTCGGTCCCTTGCTCAGAACTCACACCTGTGGCGAACTCCGCAGCGGTCATATCGGCACGCACGTCCAGCTCTGTGGCTGGGTGGACCGGGTCCGCGACCACAAGGGCGTGATCTTCATCGACCTCCGCGACCGTTGGGGCCGCACGCAGGTGGTGATCGGGCCGGAGAGCCCGGCCGAAACGCTCGCCGCGGCCAAGGCCGTGCGGCCCGAGTGGGTGCTTCGCGCCCGGGGCACGGTCGGCGCCCGTCCCGCCGGCACGACGAACCCCAAGCTCTCTACGGGCGAGGTCGAGCTCGTCTGCACCACGCTCGAGGTACTCAACGAGGCCGAGACGCCCGTCTTTCAGCCTGGTGCCACGGAACTGCCTGGCGAAGAGGTGCGGCTGACCAACCGCTGGCTCGATCTCCGGCGGCCGGCGATGCAGGAGAACATGTTCCTCCGCAGCCGGATCGTGAAGATCATGCGGGACCACTTCGACGAGCTCGGCTTCATCGACGTCGAAACGCCGATGCTCGGCCGCAGCACGCCGGAAGGGGCCCGCGACTATCTCGTGCCCAGCCGGCTCGACCACGGGTCGTTCTTCGCCCTGCCGCAGTCGCCGCAGCTCTACAAGCAGCTCCTGATGATGGCGGGCTTCGACCGCTACGTGCAGGTGGCGAAGTGCTTCCGCGACGAAGACCTGCGGGCCGACCGGCAGCCGGAGTTCACGCAGCTCGACGTCGAGATGTCGTTCGTCGAGGCCGACGACGTGATCGGCGTGATCGAAGGGCTCGTGAAGCGAACGGCCCGCGAGATCCTGGGCATCGACGTCTCGCTGCCGCTGCCCCGGCTCACCTGGGATGAGTGCATGGAGCGGTTCGGCCACGACGCCCCCGACCTCCGCTATGGCCTCGAGATCACCGACCTCACGGCGATCGCGGGCGAGAGCGACTTCCGCGTGTTTCGCGGGGCGGTCGAGAGCGGCGGCCGCGTCCGCGGCATCCGGGTGCCCGGCGCCGCGGCGAAGTTCTCCCGCAAGGATCTCGACGATCTGACGGCGGTGGCCGTGGAAGGAGGCGCGAAGGGGCTCGTGTGGCTGAAGGTCGAGGCCGACGGCGGCTGGTCGGGACCCGTCGCGAAGAACCTGACGGCGATCGCCGACCGGCTCAAGGCCGGGCTCGGCTGCGAGCCGGGTGACCTGGCGCTGATCGTCGCCGACTCGTTCGACGTCACCTGCAAGGCGCTGCACATGCTGCGAAAGCGGCTGGGCACGCAGCTTGGGCTCTTCGATCCGAATGCGATGCACTTTTCGTGGGTGGTCGATTTCCCGATGTTCGCCCGCGACACCGAGAGCGGCGGCTGGGCCTCGATGCATCATCCCTTCACGGCGCCGCGGCCGAGCGATCTCGAGCTTCTCGAAACCGACCCGGCAGCCTGTCGGGCCGTCGCCTACGACCTCGTGATCAATGGCTCGGAGGCCGGCGGCGGCACGATCCGGATCCACGACGGCGCGACGCAGGAGAAGGTGTTCAAACTGCTCGGCATCTCGCCGGAGACGGCCCGCGAGCGGTTCGGCTTCCTGCTCGACGCCCTGCGAAGCGGCGCCCCGCCGCACGGCGGCATCGCCCTGGGCATCGACCGCTGGGTGATGCTCTTCGGCAAGCTCGACAGCATTCGCGATGTGATCGCCTTCCCGAAGACGCAGAAGGCGAGCGACCTGATGACCGGCGCCCCGTCGCCGGTGGAGACGAAACAACTGGTAGAACTCGGTGTCCGCGTGGTGGTGCCGCCGAAACCCGAGG
>JAPOJV010000235.1 GCA_029978085.1 bacterium | reverse complement strand
GTAGCCGCAGGTTGTCCAACCTGCGAAACGCACAACCACCTGTAGCCGCAGGTTGTCCAACCTGCGGAAATCACCGATGCCCACGTTTCAGTTCGAAGCCATCGACGCGGCGACCGGCAAGGAAGTCCGCGACACCGTCGACGCAGCCAGCGAGGCCGAGGCCCAGGCCACGATCCGGTCGATGGGCTACATGGTCACGAAGCTCAAGGCCCGCAAGGCCAAGGCTGCCGCGGCCGCGGGCAAGGCCAAGAAGCCGGGCCGCACCTTCGCCATCGGCGGCGTGAAGTCGAAAGACCTCACGCTCTTCACTCGCCAGCTCTCGATCCTGCAAGACGCCGGCCTGCCGATCCTGCGGAGCCTCAAGCTCCTGGCGGAGATGCAGAAGCCGGGTCGCCTCAAAAACAGCCTCTTGGACGTGTGCGACGAGATCGAGGGAGGTGCCAATCTTTCGGAGGCCCTCTCGAAGAGCCCGAAGGCGTTCGACCGCCTGTATTGCAACATGATCCGCGCGGGCGAGGCGGGCGGTGCCCTGGAAGTGATCCTCCGCCGTCTGGCGGAGTTCATGGAGCGGAGCCAGTCGCTCAAGCGGAAGGTGAAGGGGGCGATGGTCTATCCGGCGGTCGTGGTGACCGTGGCGGTGGGCATCCTTGTCTTCATCATGATGAAGATCGTGCCCCAGTTCAAAAAGATCTTCGACGACTTCGGCAGCGAGCTGCCGCCGATGACGCAGCTTTTGATCGACATCTCGAACTGGGTGGTGAACTACTGGTATCTGATCCCGGCGATTCCCTTCGGGATCAACCTCATCATCCGGGCGATCAAGATGATCCCCTACGGCCGATTCGGCTGGGATCTCTTCATTCTCAAGGTGATCATCTTCGGCCAGCTGGTCGAGAAAAACATCCTCTCCCGCAGCTCCCGCACGCTGGGCACGCTGCTCTCCAGCGGCGTGCCGATCCTCGAGGCGCTCAACATCACGAAGGAGACCTCGGGCAACATGATGTTCGAGCGGCTCTTCCAGAAGGTGAGCGACTCGATCCGCGATGGCGACGCGATCGCCAAGCCGCTCAAGACGTATTCAAATCCGCCGTTCAACCTCGTGGCCCTGCTCTTCTGGACGGCCTTCGTGCCGGGCATCGGGGCGCTCATGTACCTGCAGCGCTACAAGCGGCCGGTGGTGGACGATCTCGTGATCAACATGGTGGACGTGGGCGAGGAGTCGGGCGAACTCGACACGATGCTCTACAAGGTGGCCGACACCTACGACGAGGAGGTGGCGGTGCTCACGGAGAGCCTCACGAGCCTGATGGAGCCCCTGCTGATCGTGTTCCTCGGCGGCGCCGTGGGCTTCATCGTGATCGCCCTCTTCATGCCGCTGATCAAGCTCATCAACGACCTGTCGTGAGAATCATGGCAATCAAAGTTCGCTCGCATGTCTTGGAAGCCCGCCGGCGCGAGCCGAAGGATCTGTCCCCCGAGCATCCGCGGTTCCGCGGCGGGCACCCCGCTCCCGTGTCGCCCCCCCGCGGGTTCACGCTCACGGAGTTGTTGGTCGTGATCGGGATTATCGCTGTCCTTGCAGCGCTCGTGACGCCGGCGGTAATGAACGCCCGGAAGTCGGCGCGCGTGGCGGCGGTGAAGGCGGAGATCGACATGCTCCACATGGCGGTGATGAACTATAAAAACGAGTACGGCAGTTTTCCGCCCCTGGTAGTGGGCGGCCAGAGCATCAGCGGCAACGACCCTGCGTCTCGGCATCTGTTGCGTATCTTTCCGCGGATCACAAGTGGCAGCGGCCAGGCGGCAAGCCTGACCTACCTGAACACGGGCGCGACGCCGCTCTCAGGCGCTAACCCTATCAATGCGTCAAATGCGCTGCCACTGTGGCTCTACGGATACAACGGAGATCCCTCGGCGCCTGTCTGGAATGTCACGGCATCGGGAACGACTCCGCGCAAGAAGTTGTTCGATTTTGACCAGTCTCGACTTCTCAATATCGGTACGCCGAATGTCTTGTATCACCTCTCCGGAAAAACCGATTCGCCGTTCCTCTACATCCCAGCAGTAAATTACACCGCGCTGGCGTATGCCGGCGGGGCTGCGACTGTGCCGGGCGCGTTGCGGCAAAGTTTCCCTGGCGAGGGTTCGGCAGTTTTATTCGCCACATCGACCTCGGCATG